>JANMQN010000119.1:0-22080 GCA_031370535.1 Sphingomonadales bacterium
ACCACTGTTCCGCGATTGGCTGGACGTGCATTTCCCAGACCGGGCGTCCAAGGTGATGAACCATATTCAGGCAATGCGCGGCGGGAAGGACAATGACCCCGAATTCTTCACGCGCATGAAAGGGCAAGGCGCGTGGGCAGAGCTCATGCGAACGCGTATGAAGATTGCGGTGCGCAAACACGGGCTCGATAGTTCGAAATGGACCGTGCGTAACGATTTGTTCGTCCCGCCCAATCTCGACGGGCAAATGTCGCTGTTTTGATTATTCTTCCAGTATGAAATCCTTGAATTGCTGACGCAGCGCAACTTTCTGAATTTTACCAGTTCCAGTATGCGGTAGCTCATCTACGAACAGCACACGGTCGGGCATCCACCATTTGACAATGCGTTCGGCAAGATATGCTTTTACAGAGTTTTCATCGACATCCGCGCCAGGTTTCTTGACAGCAATTAGCACAGGCCGTTCATCCCACTTGGGGTGGGCGACACCTATCGCACCAGCTTCCGCGATACCGGGGCAACCGACCGCAATATTTTCTAGCTCGACCGAGCTAATCCATTCGCCGCCTGACTTTATCACATCCTTGACCCGGTCCGTGATCTGCATCGTGCCATCAGGGTGAAGAACCGAAACATCGCCTGTATCGAACCACTGATCGGCATCGACGCAGTCAGCTTCCGCCTTGAAATAGCGCTTGATCACCCACGGCCCGCGAATTTGCAGCGCGCCTGACGTCACGCCGTCACGCGGCGCGACATTGCCGTCCTTGTCGATAACGCGCAGCTCGACACCAAATGGTGTACGGCCCTGTTTGCACACAACATCGATTTGTTCGTCGAGCGTCAAATCGTCCCAGTTGGGCGTTGGTGCACCCATCGTGCCGATCGGCGAGGTCTCAGTCATTCCCCACGCATGCGACACACGCACACCCGATTTCATCAGCCGTTCGATCATCGCGCGAGGTGCAGCCGATCCTCCAATGGTCACAAGCTTCAGCTTCCCCAACGAAGCATCGCGTCCGGCTGCGGCCTCAATATCAAGATGCCCGAACATCGCCAACCACACTGTCGGCACCCCGGCGCTGTGCGTAATCCCCTCATCCAACATCAATCTGTGCAATATCGGTGCTTCGTTGGTCGTGGAAAACACAAACTTCACACCTGCAGCAGCACCCGCAAAAGGTAACCCCCAGCTTGCCGCGTGGAACATCGGCACGATCGGCAGCAAGGCTGCTTGCGGGCTAAGGTCAAACACCGATGGCGCAATTTCAGCCATTGCGTGCAGCATTGTCGAGCGGTGCTGGTACAGCACGCCCTTCGGATTACCTGTCGTTCCGCTGGTATAGCACAGCATGCAAGGATCGCGCTCGTCGCCGGTTGCCCATTCGAAATTGCCGTCCTGCGAAGCGATGAGCGCACCATAGCTCGCCGCGTCGTCAAAGATGATGTAATGCTCAACCGTCTTCAAATGCGGCCTAAGCCGGTCTATAATTGGCTGGAACGCTACGTCGTACATCAGCACTTTGTCTTCAGCATGATTCATGATGTAGATCAGGTCATCATCGAACAGCCTAATATTGACGGTGTGGATAACGCCGCCGAAGCCAATTGCTCCGTACCAAGCTGCAAGGTGGCGATGATGGTTCATCGCGAATGTGGCGATACGGTCGCCTTTTTGCAGGCCAAACCCGGAAAAGGCTTGCGACAATTTCCGCGCCTCTTCGGCAACCCCAGCCCAGTTACTTCGCTCGATACTGCCATCCGACCAGCGTGTCACGATCTCGCGACTGCCATGCTCGCGCGCCGCGTAATCGATCAAACGGCTGACCCGAAGGTCCCAATCCTGCATGGTGCCCTGCACGGCTCTCTCCTGTTTTTATTTGTCTCTTAATGCACTAATGCCAAAACAGGACCCATTGGCGCAAGCTCTACATTCCCAATGCCGTCAATCGCCTTCAATTTGTCCAGTAAAGACGCATCGAGTTGATACCGACGCCCGAGCACAATATGCGCCCAGCGGCCATCGGCGGCGCGCGTTTTGATAACCAACTCACTTTTACCGCCGTGCAACGGTTCGACCAGCTGCGCGAGCAGCGACAGCGCTGCTTCGTGCGTGACGTCTAACTGCATTTTTAGCCGCGAGACACTGGTCAGGCTACCAAGCGGTTTTGCGCTCTTGACGGTAAAACTGGGAACTTCGTCGCCGGGTCGCATGTCCATTTCACAATGCAGCAACAGACATGCGGCTTCTTTTGCCCATTCGGACAGCTGCACACCGACAGCTTCGTCGAAACAACGCACCGAAAACTGCCCGCTCTGGTCGGAAAAATCTGCGACCATGAAGCGCTTGCCTTTGCGCGATTCACGCCAGCGCACGCCTTCAATCAGCGCAGACATGGTGGCCGCTCGGCGGACGCCCTCCGGAATGGTGCCGCTATCCAACCAGGTCGCATAAGATTTCGCGCCATGGCTTGCCGCGATGGCTTCATATTGCGAGCAAGGATGCGCCGCGAAATAGAAACCAAACGCTTCCTTTTCCCGGTTCATCTGCTCGCCGAGCGACCATGCTGCGCTCTGATCTATCCGCAATTTTGCAATATCGGATCCGCCCTCGCCGAACAGGCCACCCTGCCCGCTTGTCCGCGAATCGCGCGCCGATTGCGCTGCTGCCAGCAACGTTTCCGCCGCCGCATGGACTGCCGCGCGGTTCGGCTCCAGCGCATCGAATGCGCCCGCTGCAGCTAAATTCTCCAGACTGCGCCGGTTCAGCTGCCCCGGATCGACGCGGTTGGCGAAATCGTCGAGGCTTGCAAATGCACCGGCAGCTTCGCGTTCGGCAACCAAAACTTCCATCGCCTTTTCACCGACATTCTTGATTCCGCCCAGTGCATAACGCACCGCAAGTCCGCCTTCGCCGTCGCTCTCCACAATATATTCGGCCTCGCTACGGTTTAAGTCGGGCGGCAAGCAAGTTACATCCAATCGCCGCATGTCATCGATGAAAATGCCGAGCTTGTCGGTTTGATGCATGTCGAAGCACATCGACGCTGCAAAAAATTCCTCCGCATGGTGCGTCTTCAGCCACGCGGTTTGATACGCGAGCACGGCATAAGCCGCCGCGTGGCTCTTGTTAAAGCCATAGCCGGCGAACTTGTCGATCAAATCGAACAGCTCGTTAGCGCGGTTGGGCGGGATATTATGCGTCGCGCAGCCAGTAACGAAACGCCCGCGCTGCGCATCCATTTCGGCCTGAACCTTCTTGCCCATGGCGCGGCGGAGCAAATCTGCCTCGCCAAGGCTGTAGCCTGCGAGTATCTGCGCTGCCTGCATGACCTGTTCCTGATACACGAAAATCCCGTAGGTTTCGTTCAGCACTGGCTCGAGCAGATGGTGGGGATATTCGATGGTCTCTTCACCGTTTTTGCGGCGACCGAACATAGGGATATTGTCCATCGGGCCAGGCCTATAGAGCGAGACGAGCGCGATAATGTCGCCAAAGTTGGTCGGTTTGACCGCGGCCAGCGTTCGGCGCATGCCTTCAGATTCAAGCTGGAACACGCCAACCGTGTCACCCCTCTGGAGAAGTTCGTACACCGCCGGATCATCATGTGGCAACAGGTCGAGGTTGATCTCTACACCGCGTTTGGCGAGCATCTGGCAGGCTTTTTGTAGAACCGAAAGCGTCTTCAGTCCCAAAAAGTCGAACTTCACAAGTCCCGCGCTCTCTACATATTTCATGTCAAATTGCGTCACCGGCATGTCTGAACGCGGATCCCGATACAGCGGAGCCAATTCGGACAATTCACGGTCGCCAATGACCACGCCTGCCGCATGTGTCGAACTGTGGCGTGGCAGGCCTTCGAGCTTCATAGCAAGGTCGAACAACCGCTTAACTTGTTCGTCGCGGCGATATTCTTCGCGAAGTTCGGCAACCCCGCCTAGCGCACGCTTCAGATCCCATGGATCGGTAGGGTGGTTCGGCACTTGCTTGCAAAGCCTGTCGACCTGACCATAGCTCATTTGCAGCACGCGGCCCGTGTCGCGCAGGACCGCACGTGCCTTCAGCTTTCCGAACGTGATGATTTGCGCAACCTGACGCGTGCCGTATTTCTTTTGCACGTAACGGATCACTTCGCCGCGCCGCGTTTCGCAGAAGTCGATATCGAAGTCAGGCATCGACACACGGTCAGGGTTCAGGAAACGTTCGAACAGCAGGCCAAGTTTGATCGGGTCAAGGTCAGTAATCGTCAGCGCCCATGCGACCAGCGACCCAGCGCCGGAACCACGGCCCGGTCCTACGGCGATATCCTGCTCTTTGGCCCATTTGATAAAATCGGCGACGATCAGGAAATAGCCGGGGAAGCCCATCGAACAGATAACGTCGGCTTCGAACTGTAACCGGTCGAAATACAACTGCCGCTCAGCCCCGTCCGTGATTCCTGCTGTTTCAAGACGTTTTTCGAGCCCGACGCGTGCATCTTCGCGCAGCTGTGCATCCTCCGCCGCACGATCACCGGCAAGGCTGGGCAGGATAGGGTTACGATATGGAGCAGCAGCGGCGCACCGCTGTGCAACGACGATCGTGTTGGCCAGCGCTTCGGGCAAATCTGCGAACAGCGCGCCCATTTGCTTGCCCGTTTTTACCCAGGTTTCGCGGCTGCTTTTGCGTCGATCCTTATTTTCAACATATTCGCCATCGGCAATGCACAACATGGCGTCATGCGCGTCGAAAAATTCCGGTTCTGCAAAGAAGGCAGGATTGGTAGCGACCAACGGCACTCCGCGCGCATAAGCCAGATCAATCAGCGCGCTTTCGGCAGTCTCTTCGGTCGCATCCTTTCGGCGGCTTAATTCTATATAGAGACGATCGGGAAACAGCGCCGTCAATCGTTCCAGATAGCCAGACGCTGCGGTCGCCTGTCCTTCGGCCAGTAGCCTCGTCAAAGCCCCCTCCCCGCCGCCAGTCAGCGCTATCACGCCATCGGTACGACCGGTCAGTTGCTCCAAGGTCACATGTGCGTCAAATTCCTCGGGACGATCGAGATGCGCCATCGATACAAGACGGCAGAGATTATGATATCCGGCATCATCCTGCGCATATAGCGCCAACCAGTCTCGGACAAAATGATCGTCACTAGTCGGCCGCCGGACGCCAAGCAACGTTCCAATAATCGGCTGAACGCCCTTCGATTTGGCTCCATCCTGAAAGGGCATGACCCCGTAAAGCCCGTTGCGATCACATATTGCGATAGCCGGAAATCCAAGCTTTTTGGCAGTCTCGCCAATCGCCTTTGGCTCGATTGCCCCCTCCAGCATGGTGTAAGCCGAAAAGACACGCAACGGAACGAAGGGGACATAGGCCATGTCCGCTATGTTAAATCAGTCGCGCGATTCGACAACTAAAGTGTTGGGCTTTGTTGTGGACAATCAAGCGTTTTGAGCGAGCAGCTTTTCGATATCCTTAGCCAAGGCCTCGGGCTTTACCTGCGGGCCATGGCGCGCGACGACATCGCCCTTGCGGTTGACCAGAAATTTGGTGAAATTCCATTTGATCCCGCGCGACCCCATCAGGCCTGCCTGCTGCTGCTTCATATAGTGCCATAGCGGGTCTTCTTCCTTTCCATTGACATCGACTTTCGCTGCCAAAGGAAACGACACATCATAGGTCAGCGAGCAGAAATTTTTGATTTCCTCTTCATCGCCAGGTTCCTGTGCGCCAAACTGGTTGCAGGGGAAAGCGAGGACTTCGAACCCTTGATCCTTATATTTGCGGTAGAGCGCCTCCAACCCTTCATATTGCGGCGTAAATCCGCATTTCGACGCGGTGTTTACGACCAGCAGGACCTTACCGGCATGCTCAGCCATGGCCTCATCGCGCCCGCCAGGCATTTTGACAGTGAAATCATATACGGACATAACTCTCTCCCCTATCTAAGCCAATACGCCTTCATGCAGCCGGAATACACGATCCATTTTAGCTGCTAACCGCTCATTATGTGTTGCCACAATCGCCGATGACCCTTCATCACGCACCAGCGCCATAAACTCACCCAGCACCTTATCGGCAGTATGTTCGTCGAGATTGCCGGTGGGTTCATCTGCCAACACCAATTTTGGCCGATTGGCGAGTGCCCGCGCAACTGCGACGCGTTGCTGCTCACCGCCCGAAAGCTTCGACGGGCGGTGGTGCAGCCTTTCGGCGAGTCCTAATTTGGTAAGCAGTTGCGTGGCTCGCTCGGTCGCCTCGTCTGGCAAAACATCCGCGATCAACTGCGGCAGCACGACATTCTCCAACGCATCAAAATCGGGTAACAAATGATGGAACTGGTAAACGAAGCCAAGCTTCTGCCGCCGGATTTCGGTCTGGCGGTCGACGCTGCTGGCATTGACTTCCTCTCCATCCAATTTGATCGAGCCGGAAAAGCCACCTTCGAGCAAGCCGATGGCTTGCAGCATGGTGGATTTCCCTGATCCTGACGGTCCGAGCAGCGCGACCAACTCGCCCTTGTTCACCGTTAAGTCAACGCCGCGCAGGACTTCGATGGTGACATCGCCCTGCACAAACTGGCGGCGGACGTTTGTCAGTTCGACAATCTTATTCATAACGCAGCACCTGTACGGGGTCGGTGCTTGCCGCTTTGAGCGCTGGGTAGAGCGTTGCAAGGAAGCTGAACAGCAAAGCAAGCCCACAAATTGCAAGGACCTCCATCGGGTCAGTCCGCGATGGCAATTCGGTCAGGAAACGGATTGAAGGGTCCCAAAGATTCTGTCCGGTGACGAGCTGAATAAAATTCACAACTGACTGACGGAAATACAGAAATATTGCGCCCAATATCATGCCGAGAACAATGCCTGCCGAGCCGATGAGCAAGCCGACTGTCATAAATATCCTCAACAATGATTTGCGCGACGCCCCCATCGTCCGCAAAATGGCAATATCCCGCGTTTTGGCGCGAACGAGCATGATCAGTGACGACAAGATGTTGAACACTGCAACCAGCACAATGATCGACAATACCACAAACATAGCCACACGCTCGACCGCGAGCGCCTCGAACAGCGATGCATTCATGCTCTTCCAATCGACAATCAATCCCTTGTTTTCGAGCTTCGGCAGCAGTGGTGCCAATATCTGGTTGACGTTGTCGGGGTCATCAGTCTTGATTTCGATCATCCCGACCTCATCGCCGAGCAACATGAGCAACTGCGCGCGTTCGATCGGCATTACCACGAAAGCTTTATCGTAATCATAGACCCCAACCTCGAATATCGCGACTACTTCATAAGATATCTCCCGCGGCACCGTGCCGAATGGCGTAGTTCGTCCTGCAGGGTTGATGATCGTGATTCTCTGCCCAACCTGAACGCCCAGATTTTGGGCAAGCCGTGATCCAATCGCGACCTTGTCCTCATCGGGACTCAAAGAACGCAAATCGCCCGCAACGGTTTTGCCCTTTAGTGTCTCGTTTTTGAGGATATCACTGACCGACATGCCGCGCGCCAATATCGCCTCAACACGGCCGTTAAAGGTTGTGAGAAGTGGCTGTTCGATCAACGCCGTCGCATCGGTCACGCCGGGTGTATTTTTCGTATCGGCCAGTACCTGTCGCCAGTCCTGTAACCGCCCGCCATAGCCCTGGACTACCGCATGACCATTTAAGCCGACAATCTTGTCGAAAAGCTCCGCCCGAAAACCATTCATCACGCTCATCACGATGATAAGCGCGGCGACTCCGAGTGCGACTGCGACCAGGCTGATGCTTGCGACCAGAAAAATGAAGCCCTCACCCTTGCCAGGAAGCAGGTAGCGTTTTGCCACCATCCGTTCGTATCGCGACAGGATCATTTGCGGCCTTTATTCAGCGTTTTTGGCATTTTGCGCTCTTAGGTGTCGGACTTCGCGCTGGCAAGCGTTGTTGCAACCGCGCAACAGCTTTTGAAAAAGCGCCAGGTTGATGCGCGTAATCGTTGCAAAGAAACGGTCAGAGGCGGATAACGAGGCTTGAATTCGTCGACCGCCCAAGTGGCCGAGGGTTCAGGGGGAAAAACTCAGACCCGCCGGTGGGGACCGGCAGAGGACTGAACACTACGCGCTAGCAAAGCTGCAGAGCGAGGCCGTTCGGAAAATCCGGGCGGCCTTGTTTTTTGACCTCTTGAAAAGTTTTCGCGCGACCCCATCTCAAAACCCGGACGCCCAAAAGGGTCCGAACATGACCGCAGGTGCCGATATCGGGCTTGCACAAAACCAAATTGCTTTAAGGAGAATTTGACATGCACCGTTTTGATTTTACCCCGTATCGCCGCAACACTGTCGGATTTGACCGGCTGTTCGAGTTGCTCGAAAATTCAGGCCGCACCGCACAGAACGAAAATTATCCACCGTTCAACATCGAGCGAACCGGCGAAAATGAATATAAAGTCACCGTGGCTGTTGCTGGCTTCAAACCCGAAGAAATCGAAATCACGGCGCAGCAGAATATGCTAGTCGTTGCCGGCAGCAAGGATACCGAGAGCAATGACAATCGCGATTTCCTCCATATGGGTATTGCGAGCCGCAATTTCGAACGTCGCTTCCAGCTTGCTGACCATATCCACGTAACCAATGCCGACCTTGCCGATGGTTTGCTGATAATCGAACTCGTTCGCGAAGTGCCTGAGGCACTAAAGCCGCGCAAAATCGAGATTGGCGGTCAAACTGCTCCGACTGTTATCGAGCATGACGATGGCAAGAAAAAAGTCGGCAAAGCTGCATAAAACATAAAGTTCAGGGCGGTCGATTGCTCGACCGCCCTGGGCACTAATTGCGCCCCTCTCATCCGATCAGCCCGGGTCGCAAATGGGCCGGACGGATGGGAACCGAATTTGATGCGCCGTTACATCCGTTGACGGCGACTTGTAAGCTAGTCCGATATTCTGACAATTTCGTTATTAAACGAGGCGGCTTTGCTTGACTGCCGCTTCAACGAAGCTCGCGAACAACGGATGCGGAGCAAATGGCTTCGATTTTAGCTCGGGGTGGAACTGCACGCCTATAAACCATGGATGATCGGGACGTTCGACGATTTCCGGCAATTCGCCGTCGGGCGACATGCCACTGAACACCAGCCCACCTTTTTCCAGCGCAGATTTGTAATGCACGTTGACCTCATACCGGTGACGATGGCGTTCCGAGATGTCATTGTTGCCGTAAATGGTCGCAACATGACTGTTTCCGGTCAATTTGGCATCATAGGCACCAAGCCGCATGGTTCCGCCCAGATCGCCTCCGGACTCACGTTTCTGGATACCCTCTTCACTCATCCATTCCGTAATGATGCCGACGATGGGTTCATTGGTCGGCCCGAATTCTGTGCTCGACGCATCGGCCAAGCCCGCGGTGTTCCGCGCGCCCTCGATGCACGCCATTTGCATGCCGAGACATATCCCGAAGAATGGAACGTGCCGTTCGCGGGCAAATTTGACCGAGGCAATCTTGCCTTCTGATCCACGCTCGCCAAAGCCGCCGGGCACGAGAATCGCGTGCATTGGTTCAAGCGCTGCGGTTATGTCGTTTTCGGATTGCTCGAACAACTCTGCGTCGATCCATTTGACATTGACCTTCACACGGTTGGCAAGTCCGCCGTGAGTCAACGCTTCGTTCAACGATTTGTAAGCATCGGCAAGGCCGACATATTTACCGACCACTCCGATGGTGACTTCGCCTTCCGGGTTAGTCTGACGGTCGATGATATCGTCCCAGCGCGACAGGTCAGGCTCGCCGCTCGCGTCCATTCCAAAGGTGCGCAACACTTCGGTGTCGAGACCTTCGGCGTGATATTGCAGCGGCACTGCATAGATGCTCTTGGCATCGAGCGCCGGAATAACGGCTTCTTTGCGTACGTTACAGAACGCTGCAATTTTAGCGCGCTCGTTCTCCGGCAATGGATGTTCGCAGCGACATAGTAATATATCGGGTTGTACACCCAACGACGCGAGTTCACGCACACTATGCTGCGTCGGCTTGGTCTTCAGTTCCCCAGCTGCAGCAATATAAGGTACCAATGTCACATGTACCGACAAGGTGCGCTCACGACCTAACTCATTCCGTAGTTGCCGGATTGCTTCGATGAAGGGCAACGATTCGATGTCACCAACAGTTCCGCCGATTTCGCACAGCACGAAATCAAGATCATCGGTTTCAGCCTTGGCGAATTCCTTGATCGCGTCGGTTACATGTGGAATGACCTGAACGGTAGCGCCGAGATAATCACCACGACGCTCGCGCTGGATGATCTGCTGGTAAATCCGGCCGGAGGTCACATTGTCCGATTGCCTCGCCGAAACCCCGGTGAAACGCTCGTAATGACCAAGATCTAGGTCCGTTTCCGCACCGTCGTCGGTGACATAGACTTCGCCATGCTGATAGGGGGACATCGTGCCCGGATCGACGTTGAGATAGGGATCGAACTTCCTGATGCGTACGCGGTATCCACGCGCTTGCAAAAGCGCAGCAAGCGATGCTGCCATAAGACCTTTGCCAAGCGAGGAAACCACGCCACCGGTGATAAAAATGAACCGTGTCATGGGAGGAAAGGCTTAAGGCGCCTTTGCGGCAAAACACAAGCGGGCGAATCCCGCATACAAAAATAAATTTGTGCAAAAGCAGTTTCTGGAAGCTTTGCCTCTTCCAAAAAGGAAAACTTTATTTGTCGAGCGGCACTTCAGTCTCAGAAGCTGTCTTATCGGTAGTCGTCGGGGTTGCAGGTGCTGTATTTGCGCCTGCCGCCGGCGCGGCCTGCGTTGCGGGAACTTCTGTGCGTTGCAGCGTATCGTCGATACCACCCGAACCGCCCTTTTTTGCCGCAACAAAAGCAAGCGAGATAGACAGCAATATGAACAATGTCGCCAATATGGTCGTTGTACGCGTCAAAAAGTCTGCTGCTCCGCGGGCGGACATAAGACCCGAGGGGCTCCCCCCCATGCCAAGCCCACCGCCTTCGGACCGCTGCATCAAGATGATGCCGACCAGCGAAGCCGCGATAATCGCCTGAACAACAATGAGAAAATGGAAAAGACCCATGACAAATTCCGAAATAAAGGGGCGTTAGTCCGCCAATGATGCGGCTCACATAGCGACTGGTCCCACAATCTTCAATGCTATTCGCCGGAATCAGCAGCGGCCGCTAATATCGGTTCGAATTTGGCTGCACTCAGGCTCGCGCCTCCGATCAAACCGCCGTCAACGTCTGGGATTGCAAGCAACATAGCCGCATTCTCCCCGTTCATCGAACCACCGTATAATATGCGGATGGAGCGCCCGGCTTCGCCAAAACGGCCGGCCAGTTGCTCGCGAATGGCATTGTGCATTTCGGCGACATCCGTCGCATCGGGAATACGTCCCGTACCGATCGCCCAGACGGGTTCATAGGCGACGCTGAGCCAATCGCCCGACGCGCTATCAGGAAGTGAACCTTCAACCTGTCCCAGCACAACCTTCAGGGCCTGCCCCCCATCGCGGTCTTCCAGCGTCTCGCCAACGCACACTATGACATCAAGGCCAACCGCTTTTGCAGCCTCCGCTTTCAGGCGGATATCAGCGTCCTGTTCTTGTTGCGCTGCACGGCGCTCGCTGTGTCCAACAATAGTGACCGTTGCGCCTGCATCGACCAGCATTGCTGCTGACACGCTCCCGGTGTGCGCGCCCGATGCCTGCGTGTGACAGTCCTGACCGCCAATCTCGAATCCAGATAACTGTCCAGATGCTCGGTTGATCAGCGTGGCTGGCAAGCAAATTGCGCTATCAATTGCATTGTAGTTGGACGCAACAGAAGCGATCAATGATAGCTCCGGCAGATCGCCAGATGTGCCATTCATTTTCCAGTTACCGACGATATATTTTCGCATTGAAAGCCCCTTTGACGTCGAATTCCGAATCTCCGATTGCCCTATGCCTGCCTTTGGTCTGCCGCAGCAAGTCTATGGCTTGAATGCCCCACTTGATTGACACCCCCTTGCCGCCTAAAGCGGCTCGCAAATATGGGCTTCAGCTCGCATATCAGGATATTGTTGTTCATGATCAGTTTCATTCGTACGCTCATCAATTCGAAAATTGGTGCCTTGGTTGCCCTGATATTCATCGGAATGATCGCCATCGCGTTCGCCTTGGGCGATGTAACAGGATCCGGTAACTTTGGCGGTTTGAGCGGCGGTAATGTAGCGCGGGTTGGCAATCAAAATGTCACTCTGGGTGAACTGAACGATGCGCTAGAAAACCGGTTGAAGGCTGAACGCCAAAATAATCCCACATTGGACATGGCAAGCTTTGTGGAAGGTGGCGGACTTGATTCAACGCTCGATCAACTCATTAACCGCTATGGATTGGCAGTTTTTGGCGCCGACTATGGCGTTGCCGTCAGCAAGCGCCTCATCGACTCCGAAATCCGAAAACTTCCCGGAGCAATGGGGCTCGATGGGAAATTTAGCGAAAAGGCATTTCAGGCGTTCGCCCAGCAAATTGGCGTCAGTGAAAAAACCATCCGCGATGACATCATGCAGAATTTATTTGCCCAGCAAATCCTGCCATCGGCGGCAAGCGGTCCTATGGCACCAGACAGCATGGTCCTTCCATATGCTTCTTTGATGCTTGAAAAGCGTTCGGGTCAGGTTGCCGCGCTTCCATCGACCGCATTCTTCCCAGCAAATCCGCCAAGTGAAGCGGTGCTGGCGAAATATTACAAGGACAACGCCGCAAAGTTCACCATCCCCGAAAAACGCGCAATAAGCTACGCGATCTTCGACAAGACCATAATTGCCGCTAAAGCCAAGCCGAGCGAAGCGGACATCGCGGCTTATTATAAGGCCAACGCTGCGAAATATGCGTCATCGCAAACGCGCAATATCAGTCAGGTCATTGTTCCAACCGAAGCTGCTGCGAAATCCGTAACAGCGCAGGTGGCGGACGGAAAATCGCTAGCCGAAGTTGCTAACACGCTTGGGCTATCAGTGACGAGCACCACTGAAGTTACCAAAGCGAGTTTGGTCAACAGCGCTTCGCAGGCCGTTGCCGATGCTGTCTTTGCTTCGTCTCAGGGTGGCATTGCTAAGCCTGCCCGCGGCAAATTGGGTTGGGCCGTTGTGCGTGTCGATGCAGTCAATCAGGTTGCGGCCAAAACACTTGGGGCGGCACGAGCAGAAATAGAAGCTGAGTTGCTAAAAACGCGAAGCGAGGAAATGCTGGTTGAAATGACCGCTGAAATCGAAGATGCCTTTACCGACGGTGCAACAATCGCAGACGTTGCGAAACAAAAGGGTCTGAAGGTCGAAACTTCGCCAAAGCTTCTCGCCAATGGCCAGAATACGGCGAACCCGGCGTATAAGCCGATCCCCGAAATGCAGGTAATCCTTCCCGCAGCATTCCAGCTGGAAACCGGCGGCGAAGCGCAGTTGGTGGAACTCGTTCCCGGCGAGAAATTTGCGTTAATCGCAGTTGCCGACTTTGACGAAGCCGCGCCGCCGCCGATCGCCGCCGTACGGCCGATTGTCCAGCAGCAATGGGCGCTCGCTGAAGGCGCAAAGGGGGCTCGTGCTGCTGCCGACCGTATCCGCAAGGCAGTTGACGGCGGACAGAATCTGCAGGCTGCGCTGGCCGCAGCCAATGTGCAAGGCGCCCGTATAGAAACGATCAATGGAACGCGTGCAGACCTATCGCAAGAAGGCCAGCCGATATCACCTCCGCTGTCGCTGATGTTTGCGATGAAGAAGGGAACCGCTAAGATCCTACAGGGCGGCGGTAATCGTGGCTGGTATGTGGTTTACCTGACTGAAGTCGTCAAAGGCGATGCAAGCGCCAATGTCGCGATGCTGAAAAACCGTAAGCTCGAACTTTCGGGCATGTTGCAACAGGAATATGCCGCGCAGCTTATTGCTTCGGCAACCAAAGATGTCGGCCTGGAAAAGAACGAAGGCGGGATTAAGGAGCTTCGTACTCGCCTGACCAACCGTGACGGCAACTAAGCCGGTTCTGATTTGGCGCAAGCGCATTGCCGATACCGAAACGCCGGTGTCGGCGGCGCTCAAACTGTTTCAGACGGAGCGAGGTGACTTCATTCTGGAGTCCGTAGAAGGAGGGGAGACACGCGGACGGCACAGCCTGATCGGGATTGCGCCGGATCTTGTGTTTCGTGCAGCTGGCGACAAGGCCGAGGTCAATCGGCGCTGGCTGACTGAGCGCGAAGCATTCGAACCCGAAGCTTTACCCACATTGGAAGCCCTACGTGCGTTGGCAACATCATGCCGAATGGAGGTGCCAGACGAACTGCCGCCTGCTTTGGCCTGTCTTGTCGGCTATTTCGGTTACGAGACAATTGGCCTCGTGGAGAAACTACCCCGAGCCCCGCAATCGCAACTTGAATTGCCCGACATGCTATTCGTGCGACCGACAGTAATTTTAGTGTTCGACCGTCTCAAGGACGAAATGTTTCTCGTCGCGCCGGTCTGGAGTGGTGCCCACGACGAACGCGGCGTCGCGATCGCGAATGAACGGCTCGACGAAGCCGAACGGCTTCTGGACAAGTCTGTGGATAAAGTTGTGGCTAATCAAAAGGTGATTTCCGAAGAAATTCAAATCAGCCCGGTCCTGCCGCCGGATCGCTATCGCCAAATGGTCCTGCGGGCTAAGGACTATATCGCGGCAGGTGACATATTCCAGGTGGTTCTAGCTCAGCGCTTTACCACACCATTTGCCTTACCCCCGGTCGACCTCTACCGTGCACTCCGCCGGATCAACCCGTCGCCGTTTCTCTATTTCCTTGATTTGCCCGATTTCGCGATTGTTGGTTCAAGCCCCGAAATCCTCGTTCGTGCGCGTGGTGGCGAAGTCACTATCCGCCCGATCGCAGGCACGCGTCCCCGCGGCAAGAACTCAATTGAAGATGCCGAAAATCGCACTTCACTCCTTGCCGACCCGAAGGAGCGCGCAGAACATCTAATGCTGCTAGACCTCGGCCGTAACGACGTCGGCCGTGTGACCGTGGGAGGTAGCGTGACAGTCACCGACAGTTATATGGTCGAATTTTACAGCCATGTAATGCATATTGTATCGAACGTTGTCGGCGAACTGGCGAAGGACAAGGACGCCATCGATGCACTTTTCGCAGGCTTTCCCGCTGGCACCGTAAGCGGCGCCCCCAAAGTCCGCGCCTGTGAAATCATCGCCGAACTCGAACCCGAAACGCGCGGAGCATATGCGGGCGGCGTAGGCTATTTCAGTCCCAATGGCGACATGGACAGCTGCATCGTTTTGCGTACCGGCATCGTCAAAGATGGCATGCTTCACGTCCAAGCAGGCGCAGGAGTCGTCGCCGACAGCAACCCCGAATATGAACAACGCGAGTGCGAGGCAAAGGCGGGCGCGCTAATCGCCGCAGCTCGAGAAGCAGTGCGCATCGCTAGCGAGGCCGAGTTCGGTCAATAGCTTGACGCTGACCGAAACTGTATTAGCAGGATGCTATGCGTAAATTTATCATAGCTTCACTCGCCGTTCTTTCACCGTTAGTTACTCCGGCATCTGCCCAAGTCGCTGACGCCAAAGAATCAGATGCAGTTTTTAAAGACTTCCAGTTTGCGAACGGCGAGAAATTGCCTGTGCTTAAAATCCATTACACCACGTTAGGCACTCCAATCCTCGCCAGGGACGGAAGCGTAACCAATGCGGTAATGATTCTTCACGGCACCGGTGGAACAGGTCAGCAATTTTTCCAACCGCAATTTGCCAGCGAGCTTTTCGGTCCCGGCCAACTCCTCGACACTTCAAAATATTTCATCATTCTTCCAGATAATATTGGACACGGCAAATCATCGAAGCCCAGCGACGGTTTGCGGATGGCATTCCCAAAATATGATTATGACGACATGGTCACGGCGCAATATCGGCTGGTCACCGAGAAGCTGGGCGTCAAAAAGCTGAAGCTTATTTTGGGCACATCGATGGGATGCATGCATGCCTTCGTGTGGGGCACCAACCGCGCCGATGCGGTTGAACGGCTCGCACCCTTTGCCTGTTTGCCAGTCGAAATTGCAGGGCAGAACCGCATGTGGCGCAAGCTTTCGATTGATGCCATCAAAGCCGATCCAGCTTGGAACGGGGGGAACTACACCTCTCCGCCACGATCGGGACTAAGGACGGCTGCGACGCTGTCGATGATTGCAGGCGCCAATCCGCTCGCTATGCAGCAGCAGTATCCGACAAGGATTGCGGCAGAGAAATATACCGACGAAGCTTTTGCCCGGATCGTCAGCCGCAACGACGCCAACGACATCATCTATCAGCTTGATTCGTCTCGAAACTACAATCCTTGGCCACTGCTTGAAAAAATTAGTGTACCGACACTCTGGATCAATTCGGCGGACGATTTTATCAACCCGTCCGGCTACGGCATTACCGAAGCAGCAATAAAACGCATGCCAACGACCAAATTCATTCTCATTCCCGCTAGCAATGAGACAAAAGGTCACGGCACGCATACATGGGCAAAATTTTGGAAGGATGATCTGGCAAAATTGATGGTGCGATAGTGCCTCTTTCACGATGCCCGCAAAGTCGCTAGGGCGGCGCGCATGATCCTCGTCATCGACAATTACGACAGCTTCACCTGGAACTTGGTCCATTATCTGATGGAGCTTGGTGCGGAAGTGGAGGTTGTCCGCAACGACGATATGTCGGCGGGCCAGGCGCTGTCGTCGGGGGCTGAGGCTTTCCTGATTTCGCCGGGGCCAAAAACGCCGAATGAAGCGGGTGTCAGCCTCGATCTGGTTGCGGCTTGCGCGGAGGCAGGCAAGCCGTTGCTCGGCGTGTGCTTGGGACATCAAACCATCGGCCAGCATTTCGGCGGAACCGTCGCGCGCGGCGGGTTGATGCACGGCAAAACGTCACCGGTAACCCATGACCGCAGCGGGCTGTTTGCAGGCCTGCCCTCGCCCTTCACCGCGACACGCTATCACAGCCTGATTGTCGAGAATATTCCGGAAAGTCTGGTCGTCAACGCGACTTCCGATGACGGTCACGTAATGGGCATCCGCCACGCGGTGCTGCCAATCCATGGCGTTCAGTTCCACCCCGAAAGCATTGCCACCGAACATGGCCACGCGATGCTGGCGAACTTCATGCGTATAGCTGGAATGAAAGTTAAGGAGTTGGAATGACAACCCTGCCCGACTCTTCCACCCCTCTCACCGCTGATCTAGCCGGCGATGCCTTCGCCAACATCCTCGACGGCAAGGCAGCCGTAGGAGACATACAGCATTTCCTCACTGTAATGTCAGACCGCGACGAGACGAGCGTCGAAATCGCCGCCGCCGTGCGCGAAATGCGTAAGCGGATGATATCAATTGAGGCACCCGCAGGCGCCATCGACGTTTGCGGCACAGGCGGCGATGGCAGCCATAGCCTGAATATCTCGACCGCCGTCGCCATTGTTGTGGCTGCATGCGAGGTGCCAGTCGCCAAGCATGGTAACCGCGCGGCCTCGTCAAAGGCAGGTGCAGCCGATACGCTTGAGGCGCTCGGCCTCAACCTCGATCGCGCTAGCGAGACCGCGGAAGCCACCCTTACCGATCTTGGTATCTGTTTTCTCTTCGCGCAGAAACACCATCCGGCGCTTGGACCGCTCGCGCCGATCCGCAAGGCTATCGGGCGGCGGACGATTTTCAACCTCACCGGCCCCGCCGCCAACCCCGCCCGCGTCAAACGCCAGCTGATCGGCGTCGCACGACCCGACTTCATGCCCGTCTACGCAGGCGCGCTTGAGCTGCTGGGGTATGACGACGCAATGCTAGTCGCAGGCGACGAGCCTTTGGATGAACTGTCGATTTCTGGCTCGAGCAGCATCATCCGTTTGGGCCAAGCCATCGAGCGCATAAACCCACAAACGGCAGGCCTTCCTAGCCACCCAATCGAAGCGCTAAAGGGCGGAGACGCCGCATATAATGCCGCCGCCCTCATGCATCTGCTCGACGGAGAAGCGGGCGCTTATCGTGACGCTGTCCTCCTGAATGCCGCTGCCGCCCTGATGGTCTCTGGCCATACACATGACTGGCACAGCGGCGTCGAGGAAGCGGCTGAGGCGGTTGATAAGGGGCTGGCGAAGAGTTTGTTGAAGTGTTGGGTGAATTACTGATGGCCAATAAACTCTCCGAAATCTGCGCGACGAAGCGTATCGAGGTTGTCGCACGCAAGGCTTTGGGGCTGGAGCATTGGCCGATGCCGTCACCTCTGCGCGGGTTTGAGGCGACTTTGCGGTCAAAAACGGAGAGCGGGTTTGCGCTGATTGCCGAAATAAAGAAAGCAAGCCCGTCCAAAGGTCTGATCCGTCCAGATTTTGATCCGGCAGAACATGCACGTGCATATCAGGCAGGTGGAGCGGCTTGTTTGTCGGTGTTGACCGACGCGCCATACTTTCAAGGGCATGAGGATTATCTGGTTGCAGCACGTGCGGCTTGCGACTTGCCAGTTATCCGCAAAGATTTCATGGTCGACCCATGGCAATGCGGAGAAGCACGGGCGATGGGGGCAGATGCGATTTTGATTATCGTAGCGGCACTAGAGGACGCTTTGATGGTCGAAATTGAGCGAGCGGCGGTAGCCGAGGGGCTCGACGTGCTGGTCGAGGTACATGACGAGGCGGAGATGGAGCGCGCACTGACGCGGCTCGAATCGAAGCTCGTTGGCGTAAACAACCGTAATCTGAAGACCTTCGACGTTGATCTTACCACTACCGAACGGTTGGCGGCGATGGGTCCCCCAGACGTGTTGCTTGTTTGCGAAAGCGGGATTTCGACGCATGCCGATTGCCAGCGGATAGCAAAAGCGGGGGTTCGGTCTTTCTTAGTCGGCGAAAGCCTGATGCGGCAGGAAGATGTTGAAAAAGGCACGCGCATGTTATTGACGGGCGAATGAGCAAGCTCACCCATCTCGACGAGAGCGGCGCGGCGCATATGGTCGATGTGTCGGCAAAGGCAGACACTGTTCGGGAGGCCGTTGCCGAGGGACGTATTACGATGTCTGCCCACGCGCTTGCCGCGATCCGCGACGGCAGCGCGAAGAAAGGCGATGTGCTCGCCACCGCACGCATCGCTGGCATAATGGCGGCGAAGAAGACTGCCGAGCTTATACCGCTCTGCCACCCGCTGATGCTATCGAAGGTATCAGTCGATTTCGTATTCGACGATAAAGGCATCCGCGTTACGACGCTGGTTCGCCTTACCGGCCAGACCGGAGTCGAGATGGAAGCGATGACCGCTGCTTCGGTTGCCTTGTTGACTATATACGACATGGCGAAAGCACTTGATAAAAGCATGGTGATTTCGGAAGTCCGCCTGCTGTCGAAAAGCGGCGGGAAGTCGGGAGAGTGGCGCGCGTGATCGGCGTCGACGAGGCGCAGGCGCGGGTACTGGGACTGGCGGTTCCCTTGCCCGCGATTGAGCTGCCGCTGAACGACGTGGTCGGACATTATCTCGCCGAAGATGTGATCGCTCGGCGCACGCAGCCAACTGCTGACCAATCGGCGATGGACGGCTATGCAATCCGTTTTTCTGAGCAACCTGGGCCATGGCGCGTGATTGGCGAGAGCGCTGCGGGTTTGCCTTTTGCAGGCGCGTTAGGCGCGGGTGAAGCAGCGCGCATCTTCACCGGCGCGCATGTTCCGGCGGGGGCCGACTGCATATTGGTGCAGGAAGAGGCCTTTCTTGAGAGCGATATGCTGCGGCTGTTTGGCGAAGGTCCTCCGCGGGTTGGCGCGCATATCCGGCTAGCGGGCGGTGACTTTGAGGCAGGCGATTGCCTCTTGAGCACTGGGCTTTTGCTGAATCCAGGTAGGGTCGCAGTAGCGGCGATGGCGGGTTATGGCGCACTAGCCGTTGGCGGGCGGCCCAGGGTAACGATCTTGGCTTCGGGCAGTGAATTACTCCCACCTGGAAAAGAATGCGGCCCAGCGCAAATACCCTCGTCGAACAGCGTGATGCTATCAGCGATGCTTGCGCCTTTGCCATGCAATGTGTTGGACGGCGGGATCATTGCCGACGAAATGTCTGCGCTGGAGGCGGCCTTGCGAGTGGCGGCAGATACGTCAGACATCATAGTGACAAGCGGTGGCGCGTCGGTCGGAGACCATGATCTAGTGCAAACCGCGCTGCGCAACATCGGAGCCGACATTGACTTCTGGAAGGTTGCAATGCGTCCCGGAAAGCCGGTTATGGCAGGACGAATCGGAGGAGCTATTGTGCTTGGGTTGCCCGGTAATCCATCCTCGGCTTATGTAACGGCATTCCTTTTCTTGCTGCCCCTCGTTCGTCATTTGGCGGGATGCAATGCGCCCTTGCCAGAGGTCCGGACTGCTATACTGAAAGATGACATATCCGCAGGCGGCGTGCGCACCGATTACTTCCGTGCACGGATCGAAAACAATATAGTTTTGATATTTAACAAACAGGATAGCGGCATGCTTGCACCCTTGTCGCAAGCCAATGCCCTGCTTATCAACCCTGCCAACAGCTCTGCTCGCTTATCCGGGTCAATGGCGCAATATCTGCCACTCGATTAATCATCCCGGTACAAGATGTACGATTGTTCTTGACCTGATCTACTTTGTTCTCTAATCGTTCTGTTCATGTTCAACATGATGGAACTTGAATATGCTCACCGCAAAACAGCATGAATTGCTTCTCTTTATAAACCAACGCCTCGAAGAAAGCGGTATTTCGCCTTCGTTCGAGGAAATGAAGGAAGCGCTTGACCTGAAGAGCAAATCGGGTGTGCATCGACTGATCGGTGCCTTGGAAGAACGCGGCTTTATCCGTCGCCTAGCCAACCGAGCCCGGGCACTTGAGGTTGTGAAGATGCCTGAAGGTGGTAGCGCGCGTTCTTCCAATGTGACCAAGCTGACGCCCGCAATTGCGAGCAACAAGGCGCAGGTAAATTTGCCGGTCGCGGCCAACGATGTGCTAGAGATTCCATTACATGGCAAAATTGCTGCTGGGGTCCCGATTGAAGCGTTGGAGGGCCAGAATTCGCTTTCGGTTCCTATGGCGTTGTTGGGTGCTGGCGAACACTATGCGCTTGAGGTTTCGGGTGACTCGATGGTCGAAGCGGGCATCCTAGATGGCGATTATGCGCTGATCAAGAAAGCGAACACCGCGCGTGATGGTGAAATCGTCGTTGCGCTAGTACGCGGTGAGGAAGCAACACTCAAATATCTGCGCCGCGAAGGTGGTCAAATCCGTCTCGATCCGGCCAACAGCAGCTATGAGCCTCAATATTTTGCCGCGCACGAGGTTGAGGTTCAGGGCAAACTCGCCGGACTGTTACGCCGTTATCATTGATCAAGCTCTGCCCGCGTTTTTGCATCGCGGGCAGCTTGTACCCAGGGCATATGGCATAATCGTCTGCTCGATCGGACCGGGCTCGGCAGTGGTACCCGCATTTCACAAAAGCATATCGGGGATAAAATCTCCGGCTTTTGCTCGCAATAACGATTCATCGGTTTTCGCATTGATCAATGCGAGATGTTTGCCATCTCCTGTCACCAATAAGTCAGGTCGTGGAGCCAAAATCATTGCACTTATGCACACTACAAACGGCACTATGCCGAAATAGCGCACGGCACTTTTCTGCGCCATGCGATCGATAGACAAAGTGCCAAAAATCCCTGCCACTGCTAGGACGTAGCAGCTTTGTCACATACGACAAATATCATGCTCCAAACGCATAATAGTTTGCCTTGACGACCGTCTAAATTCCTACCATTGGCGTCCCAACGATAATGCCATCTTCTCCCCATGAAATAGTGGCAATTGAGGAGCCTAAAGCAAACGCATCTGGCGTTTCCGGCGCCTTTTGTCGAACATGATAAACAAGCCTTGCCTCAAGGGCGACCCGCATACAGGGTTTGAGTGATGGAGTTTGAGAATGGCCGAAAATAGCGCAACGTTGAATATTGGCGAAACCAGCTATGACTTGCCGTTAATGAAGGGCACTGAAGGTCCAGACGTTATCGACATCCGTAAATTATATGGCGCTTCGGACCATTTCACCTTTGATCCTGGCTTTAC
>JANMQN010000135.1:0-2989 GCA_031370535.1 Sphingomonadales bacterium
TATCGGCTATGTTATTCGAACCGTTGTTCCATCTGTGACGCTTTTCAATTCGCAGATTGCAGCCCTACCGAAGAACACACACAAACTATTATAAATGCTCAAGTATTAGCACTTATGGAGAAGATAAGCCTCGCAATTTTCCGTCAAAATCTTTATAGAAATCGGGGATGTAGGGACAGTTCTTGAAGGCTCGTAATGGCGCGAATTGTTGAAAATGCGGACCTGCGAAATCGACAGCAGCGCCTTCGGTTAGAGATCCGGAAAAAGCCCTATTGGATGACTTTGAGTGAAGGGCAGCATTTAGGTTATTATCGAGGGCGGCGAGTAAGAAAATGGGTGGCTCGTTTCCGGCAACCAGGCGGATCGCGTTCTTACAAGAGGCGACGATCGCTGAAGCGGATGATTATGATGTTGCAGACGGATCAAAAATCCTGAGTTTCGGGCAGGCGCAGAAAGCTGCTCGTAGCTAGTTCGCCAAGATTGATCAAAACGTCGATCAAAAATCGCGCCCATATTCAGTTTCTAATGCGCTTGAAGATTACCTCGAGGGTTTTTCCGGAAAAGGCCTCCGAAATACTCGCCGACGTATTGAGTTGATAATTCACCCGCAGATCGGGCGACATGATACTGCCAAGCTGACGGCTAAAATCATAATGGATTGGCATTTAGCACTTGCCAACGCACCTGCCCGCCTACGCATGGCGACGGGTGAGGCCTTTTGCAAAAGCGGATGCCCCGCGATTGCGATCCTTGGGCGATGACGAATCACGAAGGCTAGTGAGCGCATGCAACGCTAATTTTCGGCCAATGGTAATGGCGGCATTGCTTACTGGCGCACGTTACTCCGGGCTTGCCGCGTTGGAAGTCCGTGACTTTGACCGCCAATCGGGTTCACTCTGGTTGCGCGATACAAAATCGGGAACGCCCAGGGCTGTGTATCTGGAAGGCGAGGGCCTTCGGTTAGTATCCGAAGCAATCGGTGACAAAAGTCGGACCGAACTGATTTTCCCGCGTCCCGATGGCAAGAGATGGGGCGCGGCGCATTAGATGCGACCAATTCAGGCGGCGTGTAAAGCGGCGGCGCTCGAACCGGTGGGTTTTCATGACTTGCGCCGGACCTATGGAGCAAGGCTAGCAAGGAAAGGCGTGCCCATGGCAGTGATCGCCGAAGCGCTGGGCCATGCCGACGAACGGATTACCCGGAAACATTTCGCGCACTTGGCACCATCCTATGTGGCGCAAACGATACGAGAAGCCGCAGCAGGGCTGGGTATTGTATAACAGAGCATTTGATGTTCTTTTTGCGGATGTTTCCCTATTATGCGTTGATCTGCTCCCTCTTATCCAGCAATTAATTCCGGCATTATGTAGGAGTTACAGGAAGGGCGGAGCGCACTGCGCTAAGGGCGCGTGATTAGCCGATGGTTACGTGGCGCTATTACCAAATCGGCAGCGCTTGGACTCTTTATCGCTCAATTCATCACCCCAGTGATAGAAGGCAAAATTAGTTCGCCTGATGTTGTCGAAAGCGTCCCGATACTCAAGAAATCCGTAATGCACGACAGCGGCCTTCCGTTGGGCAATCTTTTGGCGATGACCTTGAATCAGGCCATCGTCCATATAGGCATAACTCCATTGGTTGTCGTTGGGGCCGAGCGTTATATCGGTAGAGGCAACGGCATCACCTTCACCAATTCGGCCTTGTTCCGCAGGATTAAAGTTTCGGGGATCCCCTTGCACAATGATTATATCGCCGCGCAAAGAAAGATCATAGGCGGGCGTTCTTCCACTGTTTTTAATATTATACGGCAGCCTAGAAATACCGTCATGGGATTGGTTGACGCCCCCAGGCTCAACGCTGACATAAGCTCTCATTTGGCGTTGTTCACTGGCAGTCCGCGCTTGGTCTTCTGTCCTACTTTTAATCTTTGCAGCAAATTCAGCGCTTCTTGCAACGGACGCAGCCTGTCGCGCGATAGAGTTGGCTTCCTGCATGGCCTTGGTGGCTTTGCCGGTATCTTCAACGGCTTGGAAGGTCGCATCGAGGGTGCGCTTGATGTAGTAAAGACCGAAAATCGTCGCGATAACCTGAATCGCGGCCAAAAACGCGACCCAAAACCCCCACGCGGCGGACGCTTCCTGCGCGGCCAGATCGCGCTTTTCACGCTCATCGGTGCTTTTGGGCTCTGGATTGGAAGTGAACCTTTCCGCAGGGAAAGGAATACCCGATCTAGCGGTTTCGACCTGTTCTGTGCGCTGGCTATGACTGTTGGCGGCGGAAGCCTGATCCTCGCGATAATGAGCGTCGTTTAATGCCAACCAAGCAAATGCTAGGCATCCGACAAGCGCAACGATGAGACCCCTATCGCTTCTAAGCATTGCAACAAAAACACCGCTGTAAATTTACCCCGGCTCAACTTGTTGCGCACATTCGGCTCAGAGTCCACCACGCCTATTTCAGCCAGCTTATCGACTAGCTGCGCATAAGACACATTGCGCCGTTTCAATTCGGCTTTCAGCAATCCTTTGGCCTGATCTTCCCATTCTTTAAGCGTCTTTTGCATAATGTATCCTAAATGATGACAAAATCATCATATGCGATACCTTTGCCATTGACAACAGTGCATATACGTCATTATATACGATGCATAAGCAACGGATATGATGACAATGGCACACGGTTCACATTTTCTACTCTCGGCAAAAGCCCGCACACTGTCTCTCAAGACTGTGTTTCAGATGGGTGAGGAAGCCGCCTACAATCTGTTCTGCCAGATGCGCTGGACGGAAACCGATGGCGTTGCCTATTGCCCTCGTTGCGGCTGCACTGAAACCTACAGCATCAAGTCGCGTCGCCAGTTCGAGTGCAAGGCTTGTAAGCATCATTTCAGCGTTTCCAGCGGCACGATCTTTGCCAACCGTAAGCTGTCCTACACGGACTTGCTGGCCGCAATCGTGATATTCGTGAACGGTGCCAAGGGCGTTGCTG
>JANMQN010000164.1:0-5642 GCA_031370535.1 Sphingomonadales bacterium
GGTCGCGCTGACCGACGAGCGAAATCTGGAGTTGATTGCGCCTGAGGGTCCGACTCAACTTGCCGAAAAACTTGGCAGCGAGGAACATACCTAATGGCAATCCCAGCAGCGGAATGAGTAAATAGGCCGGCTGAAAGAAGCCGCCGAGCGACGCAAACGACCCACGCGCCGACACGGTCAAATTCATTTCCTGGCTCGAATGATGCGGAATGTGTAGTGCCCAAAAGAGTCCGGTACGATGCGCTATCCGGTGATCGGTGTAATAGGCCAGATCATTGAGCAACAATGCCAACACCCATCCCCACCAGAACGTCGGTATCGTGAACAGCCGCAAATGTTCGTACATCATCTGATAGGCAAGGATGAACAGCGCGCCGCCGACAATGGTTGCCAGAACCGCCTCTAACATGGCTGTAACGCTATTGTTGAGGACGTTAGCGATTGATTCGCGTTCGGGCCATTCGTGCCGATGCTGGAACAGATAGACGGTACGCTCGAACAATATCATCCCGACATAGGTGAAAAGCGCAATGACGAAACCTTGTGGACCCGACACTGCCGAAGCCAGCCAGACGATCTGTGCCCAAATGCCTGCCAATATCTCCATCGACATCTTCTCCTTGAGGCCATATGATAACTGACTGAGTATATTGTCAACGAGTTTTATCATGACACCTGCCGCCGATTGTTGCCAAGTCCCAAGCCAACGTGCGGTTAAACGCGATGAAACCCGCGCGCTCATTCTGGAAGCAGCGATATCGCGTTTTGCCGCAACCGGGTTCGAAGGGGCCACGCTGAACGCGATCGCGGGCGAAGCCGGGCTTCGCGTGCCGCTATTGTTGTACCATTTCACATCGAAAGAGGTTTTATGGCGCGCGGCGGTGGACGAGGTTTATCGCCGCTATGAGGCGGCAATCGCAGCCGAGATGCCACCGCTCGAAGCAGAACATGACCGCGATTGGTTTCGCGCGGCGATGCGCGCGCAGGTCGGCGCGCTCGCTGCGCATCCCGCCTATATGCGAATACTGTTTCAGGAGGGTACGCAACCGAGCGAAAGGCTCCGATGGCTTGTCGAAACGCATCAGGCGCGGGTGTCCGGCATGATGACTGCGCTCATCGCTGAAGCACAGGCCAAAGGCATATTCCCGGCGATGGACCCAGTGCACGCAAAGTTTATCCTGTCCGGCGCGGCGAGCCTTGCCGTGGCGCTCGCGCCCGAATACCGGATGTTTTCAGCCGACGACCCGCAAAGCGCGGAATTTTTGGACCGTCATATCGATACGCTGATGGCGCTTTTCATGAGGGAATGAAGGCGGCTTGCAGATGCTACTTTCGGCTGCGCCTAAAACAGTTTAGCATCGCGATTATGGCACACTCAACGGCACAGCGTGAGAATTGGCGGGACGCGATCGGCGATGCCGAAGAGTTTGCGGCGGTGCGTAGACGCTTTGATCGCGACGGCTATATATTGTTCGATGCTGTTTTGGATGAGCCGATGCTCGCCGATATTCGCCATGCACTTGCGCCGTATCTGGCTGCCGACATTGCGGGCCGCAATGATTTCGAGGGCCTAAAAACCAACCGCGTCTACGCCATGCTAGCGAAGGGGCGGATATTTGCCGATCTTGCATGCCATCCGCTCGCGCTTGCGTTTGCCGAAGCTGATTTGGGTAAGGAGTGTCTGCTATCCGCCTGCCTTGCTATCAACATCCATCCCGGCGAGACTGTCCAGCCGTGGCATTATGACGACAGCCATTACCGCATCCCTCGCCCGCGTCAGTCGCTGGGCGTGAGCGCTTTCTGGGCAATAGACGAAACCACCGAATTAAATGGCGCGACCGAGATCGTCCCCGGAAGCCATGTCTGGTCCGAGCACAACTTGCCTGGTGGGAATACGCTGGCGACCTTTGGCGATAAACGGTTGCGTGAAGTGGACGACGATCCCGGCGCGCGGTCCGACAACGTGCAGGTGATTATGAAGCCGGGTTCGTTGATGCTCGCCAAAGGAACACTATGGCATCGCGGCGGCGCAAACCGGTCGGATAGCCCCCGCATGATCATCACCCCGCAATATTGCCCCGGTTGGACACGGCAGCTGGAAAATATGGCACTCGCTGTCCCGCCCGCGGTTGCCGCGACGTTACCAGAACGTGCGCGGCAATTGATCGGCTATTCGATCCACCCGCCCTTCATGGGCTATGTCGATGGTATGCATCCAAGCAGAGTGCTCGCAGACATTTAATGCGCTTTTGCTGGCCAGATCTTGTGATGCACCCACACGATCGCCGCACCGAGCGCCAGCCCGAACACGCCGCACAACGCCGCATCGACGAACCACGCCACTGCACCTTCATGCAGACCGACAAATTCTGCGGGATGAATACCGAAACCGTGCACGATTATCTGCCCGCCGACCCAGAGCATCGCAGCAGTCCCAATTGTCGATAATGCGGACAACAGCTTTGGCATGCCGCGAACCAGCGCCCGCCCAACAGCCTGCGATCCGCCATTTTCACGTTTCGCCATATGCAGACCGATATCGTCCATCTTCACAATCAGGCCGACAAAGCCATAAACTGCTATGGTGATGGCAATTGCTACGACTGCGAGAGTTGCCGCCTCCAGCCAGATTGAAGTCTCGGCCAGCTGCTTTACTTCGTTAAGTGCAATCGCCATGATTTCTGCCGACAGAATGAAATCGGTGCGCACGGCGCCCTTGACCATATTCTGCTCATGTTCGGCGCTGGTCAGTTCTGCCAAATCTTCCGCAAGATTTTCCTTTTCATGCGGCCGAAGCTTTTCAAGCACTTTTTCCGCGCCTTCAAAACACAGATAGGCGCCGCCAAGCATAAGTATCGGCGTGATCGCCCAAGGCAGAAATAAACTGAGCAGCAGAGCCACTGGCAAAATGATGACCAGTTTGTTGAAAAACGAGCCCTTCGCAATCCTCCAAATGATCGGTAACTCGCGGTCCGGGGTGAAGCCGGTCACATATTGCGGCGTGACGGCGGTATCATCGATTACCACTCCGGCGGCCTTGCTACTCGCCTTGCCTGCAGCGGCGGCAACATCGTCAACCGATGCAGCGGCAACCTTGGCAATGGTGGCAATGTCGTCGAGTAACGCTGCTAGACCGGATGGCATTCGGTTATCCCCATGTGATTAGTCTATGCGAAATAGCCGACACGGGCGGATGGTCAAGGTTGCTAAAATTTTCGTGCAAACGAAACCAGGTCGCTATCGGGATCACCTGCGCCGGTAATCATCCCTCGCAGCATCTGCCCGGCCATCATCGAAAATGTAATGCCGTTGCCGCCATAGCCCATCGCCGCAAAGCAGTTTGGCATGCGCGGAATTGGTCCGACGGTCGGTGTGCCCGTGCTTGAGTCGCCGAAACTGCCACTCCAGCTGTAATCGGGCGTAGCATCGATCATGGGCAACAGTTGGCCGAGCTTTTCAACCAGTCGCGCCGTTTTTTCGGCGTTCAACGCATCGCGTTCATTGGCATTAGAAATCTCTGCATCCTCGCCGCCGCAAATGACATGGCCCTTGGGAGTCGTGCGAATATAAAGATAGGGGTCAGCGGCTTCCCAAATGATGCAGCCCGTCGGCCAGATTTTCTTTGGTTGAGGCTTGGTTGCGATCACCCAGGTAGAGATAATTTTGTTACCCTTTTTCGGAATGCCTTTAGGCATTTCGTATCCCGTAGCGAACACAAGTGATTTGCAAGCTATCGCGCGGCCATCGGCGGTGGTCACCGCAACGCCTGACCGAGACGGTTCGACCGCCGTAACCTCGACCGGCGCATATAATCTGGCACCACGCTTGATCGCGGCGTTCAGATAGCCCACTGCGAGCAACCTTGGATCGGCCATATAATTATCGCGCCCGATAATTGCCGATCTGCCGCTGATCCCATATTGTTCAAGCACCGCAGCCGGTTTTAAGAAGTTGACCTCGAACCCTGCGCGTCTGCGCGCATCTGCTTCAGCTGCCAGTCCGTTTGCATCAAGCACATTTCCCGACAAATACAGCGAATCGCGCGTTCCTGCGTCCGCCTTGATACCCAGTGCCCGTGTGCGTTCGCGCAACGCATCTACGGCGAGACGCGAGCGGCGCCAGAGCCGCTCTGCACGATCCAAACCGATGCGTTCGGACAAAACCGACAACGGTGTATCGATTTCATACTGCAGCAGCGCAGTGGATGCAGGTGTCGAACCTTGCACCGGACCGCGCCGGTCGACAATCGCGACTTTCATGCCGGCATCGCTCAACGCCTCAGCGATAATCGCCCCTGAAATGCCAGCGCCAACTACCAGAACGTCGCAAGATATATCGCGCTTCATTTCGGTGGTTGCGTGCGATGGCAAACGCCGGTCGAGCCACAGAGGACGCCCGGTCCGCAGGTCGCGTTTAATGGTAACTGACATGGATCGCCTCCCTTAGCATCGCATCAACCACAATAGCCCGCAAACGGTTCCATCATCGGAGCAGCGGCAATGCATCTACCCTTGCCACATCAGACTTGCCTCGCATCGAATCTCTGGCTAAAGGCCTAGTCTTTCCGAAATCGGAACCTATATCGCTCTCGACCCCGCCGGTCGGAGCGCTGGCGGCTACCCATTTTGGAAGAGCAAAACAGGAAGTTGAACAATGGCAAAGACAAGCCCCGGTGAATTCATCCGTCAGGTACGGACCGAAATCGGCAAGGTAGTATGGCCGACAAGGCAAGAAACCGTGCAAACCGCGATCATGGTGCTTATTATGACCGTGATCCTAGCCATCTTCTTCCTGGGCATCGACGCGGTATTTGCTGCGATTGTAAAGGGGCTGCTCGCGCTCGCCAATGGCTAAGCGCGGCTATAAAAGAGATTAGGGACTATGGCACGCTGGTACATCATTCACGCGTATTCGGGCTTTGAAAACAAGGTTCGCGACCAGATCCTCGCCGAAGCAGAGCGCATTGGCCTGTCGCAACTTGTCGAAGCCGTGGAGGTCCCCACCGAACAGGTTACTGAAGTTCGCCGCGGCAAGAAGATCAAAGCCGAACGCAAATTCTTCCCCGGTTATGTTCTTGCTAAGCTGAACATGAACGACGATGTCTACCACCTCGTCAAGAATACACCCAAGGTCACCGGTTTCCTCGGCGCGGGAAACAAGCCGCAGCCGATCAGCGAGACCGAAGCCGCGCGCATTCTGAACACTAAGCAGGAACTCGAAGCCGCGCCGAAAAAGCGCGTGTCGGTCGATTATGAAATCGGCGACCAGGTCAAGGTTCTGGGCGGGCCGTTCGCAAGCTTCAACGGTGCAGTCGAAGAACTCGATTTCGACAAGAACCGCGTCAAGGTGTCGGTCAGCATCTTCGGCCGTGCGACGCCGGTGGAACTTGACTTTGAAGAAGTCGAATTAATGAAGTAAGCCGAGGTTGCTGGCACCCCCCGCGCCCTTGCTTTAGGTCCGCATATACACTATGCGCGCCGCTTGCTTGATGAGAATCAAGGAAAACCGTGCGGGAGGCTCTCTTCGGATCGCTGTTTGACCGCTTAATTTGCGGATGCTCCAGGCACCCAATAGAATGAAAGGAGGCCACTCATGGCCAAGAAAATTGACGGCTATATCGGCCTGCAGGTTCCTGCAGGTTC
>JANMQN010000169.1:0-95075 GCA_031370535.1 Sphingomonadales bacterium
TTCGACCAGCTTGCTTTTGACCTGCACCCACGATCCAGCGTCTATTTTCGAGCCGTTAAGCAGGAAGGAAGGTGTTCCAGTTACGCCGTCGTCCTTGCCGCCCTTTTCAGTCAGCTTGATCATCTCATCGATTGCCTTCTGATCGGTCAGACACGCTTTTGCCTGATCTTCGCTGATCCCGCGTGCTTTGACGAATTCAATCAATCCCATTTTCGTGCCAAGCAAACTAGAAATTTGCGCAGGCGACATTTTTTGCATCGCCTGTTGGTCCGCCTCGGTCACGGTGCTAATCTTGCTCAACCAGCTCTCCTGCTCCGCATAAAGCTGTTCTGTAAGCGGGAAAAATGCTTCCGGGCCACTGCATTGCGCAAGCAGGAAGCCGGGGATATCCTGAACACCATGGACCAGAAACGGCCGGAATTCCATCGAGACCACGCCTGTATTCACAAGCTCGTTTAGCTCTTCTGTCGATTGCTCTGAAAACTGTGCGCAACCCGGGCAGGTAATTGCGCCGTATTCGACCAGCTGCAGCTTGGCATCAGGATTACCCATTTTATAGCCGCCGAACTCGGTCTTGTTGACGACGTCGGTCCATACCTTGCCAGCCGGTGCCGCAACTTTGGCAATAGCTTCGCCTTTGGGCGCACCAGTTGAATCGCCGCTGCCACAAGCGGCCAGCGCCAATGCTGCCGATGCTGCGATGAGGATGGATTTGATACGCATAGGATTTCCTTTGGGTTGAGAAAAATTCGTTATTTCAACTTAGCTTTCAATTCTGCGAAGTTGTGGACATGATCTTGCAAGACCCCATTGATCATGAAGCTCGGTGTCCCAGTTACGCCTGCTGCGCTGCCCGCGTCGGTCATTTCGAGAACGGTGTTCAAGGCTGCCTTGTCCGCAAGGCAGGTCTTGGCTTGCGCTGGGTTGATGCCGCGTTGTTGCATGATCGGGCCAAGGCCGATTTCCGAATATACACCGGTCATGAAACCGGCATAATCCTCGGTCTTGAGTTTGGCTTGGGTCGCGGCGCTGATATTTTTTGTCTTTCCCAGCCAAACCGCTTGGGTTGCAAACAGATGCTTTTGATTGGCAAAGAATTTGCCCTTGCCACCGCAGCGGGCAAGCATTGCGGCTGTCAGGTCGATCGGGTTCAAGAGCATGTTGCGAATTTCAAGGCTCGCTTTGCCCGTCGCGACATATTGCGCCTTGAACACTGGCGCTTCCTTGATTTCAAAATCAGCGCAATGGCCGCATGTGTAGCTGAGATATTCAACAACTTTGTTTGGCGCGGCGGGATTGCCGACAACATGCGCCCCCTTTTCGGTGACATTAACGGTCGTCAGCCAGCTGCTTTTTGGTGGTGCCGCCATCGTGGTAGCCGATGGCGCTGCTGCGCCCAAAAGCGCCACGCCGAGATATTCTTTAAAGTACGTCATCGATCGTGTTTTATCCGTAAAACTGGGCCTTCGCATCTGGAATCAGTTGCCGTCTTTGGCAAGGCTTTTTGCAAGGCTTTCAAGCACCGCAAACAGTTCTGGATCGCCGATTTCGCGTAATGATTCTCCTAACTCCATCGGGACTGGTTTGAGGACTGGCGGCGCAAGCGGTTGTCTTGCAACGGGTTTCGCCACTACGCCCTGCCTAACCTTGATCCGGGTGACCGCCGCATAGCCGAAAAAGCGGTTTACGCGTTCGATGATTTCTGGAAGCACGTGCTGGATCATCGTCGCATGGGCGCCTTCGACGGTGAGTTCCAGCGTACCTTCCGATTTCTTGCCGACTGGAAAGCGGATCGATTCGGGTGCCGACACCGCAGCATAACGTGCGCCAACTATTTCATCCCAGCGGCTGACCACTGAGCTTTGCACAAAGCCGAACCGCCGAAATGCAGCGCGGCCAATTTCGGGCATCAGGTCAGATACTGCACGCGCCTCTCCACCGCGCGGGCGTTGATAGGGCTTGGGCGTGACCTTTTTGGGCTTGCCCTTTCCCGATGCTGCCTTGCCTTTATCCATCGCGTCATCCATGCCATTTCCGATGGCCGCCGTCCAACAAATCGAACAGAATACTGGGGATATCGCTGCGTTTTTGCTGGCGCATTATGACGTTCATGCGCGAGATTTGCCGTGGAGAAAATTGCCGGGGCAGGGCTTGCCTGACCCCTATCATATCTGGCTATCCGAGATCATGCTTCAACAGACCACGGTTGCCGCAGTCGGACCCTATTTCCGCAGGTTCACCCAACGCTGGCCGAATTTCGCATCGCTGGCTGCCGCCGAGGACGCTGACGTCATGGCGGCTTGGGCCGGACTAGGCTATTATGCGCGTGCAAGAAACCTCGTGAAATGTGCGCGCGTTGTGGCGTCCGAATATGTTGGGCAGTTACCTGCTACCGAGACGGAATTGCTCAAACTCCCTGGAATCGGACCTTATACCGCAGCAGCGATCGCGGCCATTGCCTTCAACCAGCGCGCTGTTGTCGTCGATGCGAATATCGAGCGGGTGGTGTCGAGGCTCTTTGCAATCGATACACCATTGCCCGCAGCGAAGGCGGCAATCCGCGCTGCCACCGATGCAATAACCCCTGAGGCGCGTGCTGGCGACTTTGCACAGGCGATGATGGATTTGGGGGCGGGGATTTGTTCTGTCCGCAACCCTTCCTGCTTGATTTGCCCGCTGTCTAGCCTTTGCACGGCCGGGCAGGCGGGAAAGGCCGAGACATATCCGCTGAAGCCTGAAAAGAAGGCGAGGCCACACCGCACGGGCACGGCATATTGGGTTCAGCGTGATGATACCGTTTGGTTGGTGACCCGGGACGGAAAAGGTATGCTTGGCGGGATGCGTGCGCTACCTGACGATCGCTGGAGCGCGCAAAAAGATGGCGATGGCGTAGTTCCCTTCGACGCCGATTGGCAAATAATGCAGCAGGTGGTCGCGCATGTCTTCACCCATTTCACGCTTTCGCTCAACATTGCCGTTACGGCATCGGTGCCTGCTGAAATCGCGCTCGGCGAAGGCGGATATTGGCCTATTAAATCGCTCGACAAGGCGGGGCTGCCGACCTTATTCAATAAAGTAGCAAAAGCGGTAATCGCATCAGGAGAGTGACGATGGAATTCCATGCAATCGGTCAGACGGCGTTAGGACGTCGCGGTTTTTTGAATTGGGGCGGTAGACTGGCTGTTGCCGGGGCTGCCGCGGCTTATATTCCGTCTGCGGTCTGGGCAAGGACCGCCATAGAGAAATTTCCAACCATTAAGACAGAGTTCGATGCCTATGTGTCCTCGGGTAAGCTGCCCGGCGTGCTCGCTGCTATCGGCAATGGCGGTGCTTCGCCCGATGTAATTGCGGTCGGTACAATCGCGCAGGGCAATCAGACGCCGGTCGATGTAGACACTTTGTGGCGCGTCTATTCGATGACCAAGCCAATCACCGGCATGGCAGCGATGATTTTGGTCGGCGAGGGCAAGTTGAAGCTTGATCAGCCGATTGCCGATTTCATTCCGGAATTCGCCAATATGCAGGTGCTGACCGATCCTGATAACAGCCTGGCCTCGGTACCGGCCAAAGGCCAGATCACCGTTCGCCACTTGCTTACGCACACTGCCGGGCTTGGCTATGGTATCATCACCAAAGGCCCGTTGCTGAAGCTTTATAACGACCAGGGTATCAACCCCGCCGTATTCAGCCGCTTCCCGATACCAGGACAGCTGGTGCCTGCGCCTACGCCAGATTTGAAGACTTTCGCCGAACGTGTGGCCAAACTGCCTCTGATTGCCGAACCCGGCACCAAATGGAGTTACTCGATTGCACTCGATCTTCTCGGGCGCGTCATCGAAGTCGCAAGCGGCATGGATTTTGAGGCCTTTCTCAAAACCCGCATCTTCGAACCGCTGAAAATGACCAGCAGCTATTTCCAGGTTCCTGCGTCGGAAACGAAGCGCTTCGTGACCAACTACGCGCCGATGAATGGGATATTGTTCCCTGTCGACCCCGCAGCGACGAGCATCTATCTCGACAAGCCCGCCTTTGCCTTTGGTGGCGCAGGTCTGGTCTGCTCGGCGCGCGATTATGACCGCTTCCTGCACATGCTGCAAAATGGCGGCGAGCTCGATGGCGCGCGCATCATGTCGCCTGAAACGGTGGCATTGGCGACGTCCAACCTTCTTCCTGCGGGCATCAAAACCGAAGGCACGTTTATCGCAGGCGCTGGCAACGGCGCTGGTGGACGAGTCGGAGTCGGTGCGTTTGAAGGCACGTTTGGCTGGGGCGGTGCAGCTGGCACGGTCGCGTTCGTCGACACTAAACGCAAATTGCGCGCGGTGTGTATGGCGCAATATGTGCCAAGCAACGTCTATCCATTCCACGAGAATTTCGCGCAATGGGTGTTAAAGGATATGGGCATACAAGCCTGATCCGATGATCCGTCCCGGTTTCACAGGTTCCCCGCTCGACAGAGCAGATCGCGTCCGCAACGATACAGAGGCCTATGGCGCATTACTTGTCGATTGGCGTGCGCGGATATTGGGGTTGGATGGCCTCGATCCAATCGTAGGAGCCGAAGGCGGTCTTCACTGGCATTCCATAGCGGAACTGGAGGGTTCGGAAGAACTCATATTGCTCGGGCTTTCCGACGGCAAACCGCATTTCGTATCGTTGGTAGAGGCGACAGGAGACGCGTTTCGTTCGCCAGCCATATGGCGTGCACTTTCAATGCTGCCGGCCGAAGACGCCGCGATTTACGGAACTGCCCGCAGCCTTATAGAATGGCACAACACGCATCGGTTCTGCGGGCGCTGCGGCCATCCGACCGCACTGTTTCGGGCAGGCTGGGGCCGCAATTGCGGCAATTGCGGCAAGGAGCATTTCCCTCGCACCGACCCCGTAGTCATTATGCTGGCAGAATATGAAGGCAAGGCGCTGGTCGGGCGGCAATCTCGCTTTCCGCCGGGCAATTATTCTGCGTTGGCCGGCTTTCTCGAACCGGGCGAGAGCGTCGAAGAAGCGGTGCGCCGAGAAATCCATGAAGAGGCAGGAGTAACCTGCGGCGCGGTGCGCTATGTTACTAGCCAGCCGTGGCCCTTTGGCGGATCGCAGTTGATGATTGCCTGTGTCGCCGATGCAGAAGGCGACGAACTGACGCTTGACACCACCGAAATCGAAGATGCGATGTGGGTGACTAAGAACGATGCACGTGCCGCGCTGGAAGGCATTGACGACCGCCGCTTCAACGCTCCGCCTCCGTTCGCAATCGCACATAGTCTGCTCAAACATTGGGTGACCGACCTATGACCGAGGCTGCCCCACTCCGCATAGACATCGTGTCGGATGTCGTCTGTCCTTGGTGCATCATCGGCTATAAGCAGGTCGTGAAAGCTTTAGCGATGTTATCCCAGCCGGTGGTTGCGGAAACCTATTGGCATCCGTTCGAACTGAACCCGAATATGGTTCCGGAAGGCGAAGACACCGCTGAGCATATCGCCCGTAAATATGGTAGCACGCCCGAACAGAGCCGTGCCAATCGTCAGCGGCTGGTCGATATTGGTGACAGCGTTGGCTTCGCTTTCAATTATGACGACGGCATGCGAATCTATAACAGCTTCAAGGCGCACAAATTGCTGACGATTTTTGGTGCGGAGCGGGGATGGCAGGCGCAGACCGCGCTCAAATTGGCTCTTTTCAAAGCTTATTTTCAGGACCGCCTGAATATAAGCGACGATGCGATGCTGCTTGATGTGGCGGAGGCGCAGGGCATGAAACGCGACGCGGCTGCGGCGTGGTTGGCGGATGAAGGGCTTACCCAGTCTGTATCTGTGGAACTGGCGCACTGGCGTGACCAGAACATCACTGGCATTCCAGCAATTATTTTTGACCGCAAGTTCATGGTACCCGGCGCACAAAGCGCGGAAACCTTTGCCGATGTCATTTCGAAGGTATTGGCAAAGCGCGACGCTGATTAAACCAGCCCCATTTTCATCAGATCGCCGAGCATCTTAGTCGGCATTTCATCGCGGCCATCGGCATCGACCGAATCCATATCAGGGGGGGCGTCTTTTGCCTCCAGATAGCGCCAACCCTGATGCGCACGCTTAGGTTTTGAACGGACCGGGATGAGTCGCGGTTCCAAACGGATCCAATATCGTCCGGTGCCATTCTCCATAAAGCCCAGTATCGGACTGCGGCCAATAATCGTGTGCGCGTGAATCCAGTATAAAGATCCGCCGTCCATTTCAGCGACGCGCTTTGGCAAATAGCGTGTGGTTAAACGCACCTCGCCGCCGTCTGCATAGGCTGCGAGCCGCTGCCGCAGGTGCATCGGACTTTCGGCACCGAAGGCGATTTTGGTCATATTGAGTGGCATGCGAGGGTATTTGGGGTTTGTCGTGCTAACCCGCAAGTCCGCTAGTGACGGCAAGGCCAAGGAAAATCAGGAAACCCATTGAGTCGGTGATCATAGTCACGAAAATCGAACTCGACACCGCCGGGTCTTGGTCGAGCCGGTCAAGCATTACTGGGATAGCGACGCCCGATAATCCAGCCAGCGCAATATTGCAGAGCAGCGCGGCTGCAATAACGCCAGCGAGCACCCAGTTGCCAAAAATGACGCCCGCGCCGAGGCCTGCAATAATGGCAATCGTCGCTCCGATCAGCAAAGCCACCCGAATTTCACGCCAAATCGACCGCATCGTATTCGACTGGGTCAACTGGTTTGTTGCCAATGCGCGCACGGTCACGGCCAGCGTCTGCGTGCCTGCATTGCCACCGATCGAGGCAACGATTGGCATCAAAATCGCCAATGCGACCATTGTTTTGATCGCCGCGCCAAATTGCGCGATGATAAAGCTTGCAACCATCGCGGTGCCAAGATTCGCAATCAGCCAGCGAACGCGCGCTTTATAACTGTCGGAAATAGGCTCGTTGATATCGCCTTCGCCTGCACCTGACAGTTGAAGGAAATCCTCGTCAGCTTCTTCTTGAATAATGTGGACGATGTCATCTGCGGTGATGACGCCAACCAGGCGACCAGCCTCATCAACGACCGCTGCAGATATCAGCGCGTATTTCTGGAACCGAAGTGCGACCTCTTCCTGATCCATGTCGACCGGGATCAATGTCTGCTCGCGCTGCATCAACTCATTGACCTGCACGTTGCGCTGGCTGCGCATGATCCAGCTCAATTTACAGGTACCAACGGGCTTGTGCTGAGGATCGACGACGAAGATTTCCCAGAAATCGGTGGTCAGATCCTGATGGTCGCGCAGGTAGTCGATCAGCTGTCCTACCGTCATATGCTCCGGCACAGCAACCAGATCGCGCTGCATGATACGGCCAGCAGATTCGTCCGGATAAGACAGCGCATCTTCAATCGCTGCACGGTCTTCGGGGTCGAGTTCGGCGAGTACGGCCTGCTGGTCCTCCTCCTCCATGTCCTCGATGATTGCCACGGCGTCATCAGTGTCGAGTTGTCCGGCAAGATCGGCGACCAGCGCTGCGGGCAGGGCGTCGATTATATCCTCGCGGACATAATCATTGACCTCGGCCAGCACTTCGGCGCTCATCAGGTCGCCCAACGCAATTGCCAGTTCGCCGCGCCGGTCGCGCGACGTCAGCTCGAACAGGTCGGCGATGTCGGCTTCATGCAGCGGTTCGACCAGCCTTTGCGCTTCGGTCAAATCTCCTTCTTCAACCGCGTCCAATACGCGGTCGACAAAGTCGCGCGTCAACCGGTTGTCTTCGTCGAGTGTTTCGACGATGTCATCGGCGAGCATATCGAGATCGGCGATTTCGCTGTTCATGTGCGGCCTTTCCCGTGGTTGGAGATGATCGTCGCCCCTCCTAAGCAGGCCACCTCAAAAAGCAATGATTTTGGCTTTCCTATATCGACTGCTTCGCCTAGGGCATCGCCCAACATCACCCGGTAGCCAAAGGACAGAAATATGGCCGACGAAACACTAACCCTCAGCCTCGACAGCGGCGACGTTGTCATCAAGCTGCGCCCCGACCTTGCGCCAAACCATGTCGCACGGATCAAGGAATTGGCGAGCGAAGGCTTTTACGACGGTATCACTTTCCATCGCGTTATCCCCGGCTTCATGGCGCAGGGCGGTTGCCCTACCGGCACCGGCATGGGCGGGTCGAAAAAGCCAGATCTGGCGCAGGAGTTCAACAGCGAGCCGCATGTTCGTGGCACATGCTCTATGGCGCGTTCAAGCAGTCCGAACAGCGCCAATAGTCAGCTCTTCATCTGCTTTGATGACGCGACGTTCCTCGACAATCAGTACACTGCATGGGGCAATGTGATCAGCGGTATGGAACATGTCGACGCTCTGCCAAAGGGCGAGCCACCCGCGAAACCGGGCAAGATTAACAAAGCGACTGTTGTTTAACTGAAAGGACGGGCGGCCGGTGATTAACCAGCCGCCCTTTACTTATTGAGCCGGCTTTTCAGCTCCAGATGGCGAAGGTTCGGGCGGACGCATTGCGGCCATTACAGTCTTTAATTCATCGGGCGAAATCTTGCCATCCTTGTCGCCATCGACATATTCAAAATTCTGCGCCAACGGGCCTTTGGCTTCATCTTGGGCAATAAAGCCGTCCTTGTTTGCGTCCATGAACGCAAAGATTTGTTCAGGGCTCGGCATGCCGCCGCTGGGCGACATTGGCGGCGGCGTTTGCTGGGCCATCGCCATCGGAGCTAGAATAAGGGCGGCAACTAAGGCCAATGATTTCTGCATGAATAATCCTTCTGTTTGTAACGAATACTGACTGGTCAGCCCAAGCTGAATGTGCCCTTTACAACGGTAAAGCATTTGCCCGAAAGCCAAGCCCGGTCGCCTTCAAGCCTGCATGCAAGATATCCGCCCCGCGCGCTGGCCTGATAAGCGGTGAAGCTGTCACGGTTCAGTTCAGCGGCCCAATAAGGCGTTAGCACAGCGTGCGCGCTTCCGGTCACACTGTCTTCATCCACGCCAGCGCCGGGAACGAAAACGCGGCTGACGATGTCGGTGTCTGTGCCCGGAGCAGTGGCGGTGAAGCTGTCGTCGCCAAATGCAGCAAGTGCTTTCATGTCGGGCTTGAGCGCCAGCACTTCCGCGGCGGTGGCGTAGCGAAACAGATTATAGTGATCGGGGTTGCGCCGCATAGATAGAGGCTTGCCGCCCATCGCAGACAATATTTCAGGGATGTCGACGGCCTCGGTAGGGATGGCAGGCAGCGCCAAAGCATAGCCGTCCTGCTCCCGACGCACCTCTAATATGCCAGCCTTGCGGGTACGGAATGTAACTCGATCCATAACCGGATTTTGGCTCAGGATTATATGTCCACTCGCCAATGTAGCATGGCCGCAAAGCCGGATTTCAACCGACGGCGTGAACCAGCGCAGCTCAAATTCCGCCTCGCCGCTCGCGTCGGGGATATAGAATGCGGTTTCCGCGAAAGCATTTTCTTCGCCAATCGCTTGCAGGACCGCGTCGTCTAGCCATGCGTCGAGCGGCATCACCGCCGCCTGATTACCGGTAAAGGGCCGATCAGCAAAAGCGTCGACATGATAATAAGGCAGGTCATTCATGGTGATGATGCTCGTCATTTTCGTGATGTTCGTGATGTTGGACGGTTTCTGACGGGATATAGCCCATCTCGTCCTTGTGGCCTTCTGGGTCGGGGTGAATGAGGACTTCAACGCCCGGAAACTCATGCATCAACGCTTCTTCGACTTCATCCATGATCTTGTGTGCCTGCAACACGGTCATGTTCGGATCGACCCAGACATGGAATTGGCAAAAATCGTGCGCGCCGCTGGAGCGCGTTCGCATATCGTGAATGCCCTTTAGTTCGGGATGACGCATCGCGACGTCAAGAAAACGCTGCCGCTTCTCCTGCGGCCATTCGCGGTCGAGCAATTGGTCGAGTGCCATCTGCGCAGCTTTGTATGCGCCCCAGAGCAACCACACCGCAATGCCGATACCGAAAAGAGGATCCGCGCCGCGAACATTGAGTACCGTATCAAGGACGATCGCAATGATAACGGCAACGTTCAGAAGCAAATCGCTTTGATAATGCACATGATCGGCGTGAATGGCGACTGATCCGGTCTTTTTGACCACATGGCGTTGATAAGAGAGCAAAGCTAGTGTCGCGACGATCGCGATAATTGATACGCCAATGCCCATTTCAGGGTGAGATGTCGGCGCGCGATCACCCAGTCGGACGACCGCTCGCCACCCGATCAGAATCGCGGAAACGATTACCAATGCCACCTGAACCAGGGCAGAAAGAGCCTCTGCCTTGCCGTGCCCGAAGCGGTGATCATCGTCGGCGGGCATCGCCGCATAACGCACGCTGAATAGTGTCAACAGCGAAGCAAGAACATCGAAACCGGTGTCAGCCAGTGACCCGAGCAACGCTACCGATCCCGTTTCCGCTGCCGCATAAATTTTGAGAGCGAGCAGGAACAGAGCCATACTGACACTGGCAATCGCCGCTTTAGTCGTAAGCGCGCCGTGGTTGTGGTGATGGTGGTTGTGCGCCAAGCTCACGGATACAACATTCCGCTTGTCCAGCCGTCACCAGTGCGTTCGTACAACCAGCGTTCGTGCAAGCGGAACTCTCGGTCCTGCCAGAATTCGATACGAGTTGGGCCTACGAGCCATCCCGACCAGTGCGGAGGTCGCGGCACATCATGTCCTTCAAAACGCGCCTCTACCTCGGCGAAGCGGGCCTCGAATGTCGCGCGGTCATCTAGCGGACGGGACTGGTGGGAAGCCCAAGCCCCCAATTGCGAATTCCGTGATCGCGTGGCGAAATAGGCATCAGCGGTCGCGTCATCGACAGGGTTGGCTTCACCTTCGATGCGGATTTGGCGGCGTAGCGACTTCCAGTGGAACAGCAATGCGACATTAGTGTTGTCTGCCAGCTGCATCGCCTTTCGGCTTTCAAAATTGGTGTAGAACACAAATCCTCCAACGTCGCGGCCATGGCCCTTCAGTAGCACCATCCTTACAGAAGGTTGCCCATCGGCTCCCGTCGTTGCCAGAGCCATCGCGTTGGAGTCGTTGAGTTCGCTTGTCCGTGCCTCGGCAAACCATTCATCGAAAAGGGTAAAGGGATCAGTTCTTTCCATCTGTCCGCGATAGGCTAGACTGCCGATCGATAAAAGGGGGTAGGGGATAAATATGCCTTGGGAAGCGATTTTCGGATTTGCGAATTTGTGGGTGATGGTCTGCTGGGCGGTGCTTGCTTTTGCACCCCGGCGCGAGTTGATCATCACGCCTTTATTTTATGCAGGCGTCGGTCTGTTGGCGGTTAGCTATGCCATCCTTATCGTCTGTCTGTTGAGCGGCGTGATAGACCGCGGTGCTGGAGGCAGCGGAACGACACCGGATTTCACTACGCTGGCAGGCGTCCAAGCGCTTTTTGATATGCAAGGCGGTGCAACGATTGGCTGGATACATTATCTCGCATTTGACCTGTTCGTTGGAGTTTGGGCCGCGCGCAATGCCGACCGGCGTGGGATAAACCGCATTGTTCAGGTGCCAATTCTGTTTTTCATCTTCATGGCGGGACCGCTCGGATTGACGCTCTATATGATTTTACGGCAGTTCATGGGTACAAAACCGGAAAATTCGGTCGTCCCGAGTTGACTCGGGCGGGCGCAATCACGATTTAGAGTTCTAGAGTAGTAATACAGGGACTGAAATGGCCGATCCTTATTCCATATTGGGCGTTTCCAAGGACGCAGACGAGAAAGCGATTAAAAGCGCGTATCGCAAGCTTGCGAAGGAACTGCATCCGGACAAGAACAAGGACAATCCGAAAGCTTCGGAGCGCTTTAGCGATGTGACGCGGGCTTATGACCTGTTGTCCGACTCGCAAAAACGTGGGCAATATGACCGCGGCGAAATCGACGAGAATGGCCAGCCCCGAGGTTTCGCTGGCGGGAGTCCATTTGGCGGGGGTGGATACAGCGCTGGCGGCCCTGGTAGCGCAAACTTTGATTTCGGTGGTCCAGGGGGCATCGATCTTGGCGACATTTTCGACGGCCTCTTCGGTGGTGGCGGTGGCGCGCGTCCCGGTGCAGGACCGCGTCCGCAACAGGCTCCTCCGCCCAGAGGAGCGAACATCGCTTACGAGCATCTGGTTTCCTTCACCGATGCCGCGACGCTCGCACCGCAGCGCATAACGTTGGGTGACGGCAAAACTGTCGAGTTCAAGATTCCCAAGGGTGTGGTGGCAGGTCAGCAAATCCGTATTCCGGGTAAAGGCCAACCGGGTCCAGGCGGCAACGGCGACGCGATGGTGACGTTGAAAATCGGCAGGCACCCGCATCTGACGCGTGATGGTGACCATATCCGGATTGACCTGCCCATATCGCTCAAAGAGGCGGTCAATGGCGGAAAGGTAAAAGTGCCAACGGTTGACGGCCCAATTATGCTGACGGTGCCACCGCGCACTAATTCCGGCGCCACGCTACGCATAAAGGGGCGGGGCTTTCCGACCAAGGCTGGCGAACGCGGAGACCAACTAGTGACTTTGATGATCCACTTGCCGAGCGACCCCGCAGAACTCAAAAAGCTTGGCGACTGCCTCTCCGACGAAGCCGTGCGGGTGGATATGGGTGTCTGAACATTCGCCACTCTCGCCGGAGGCGCGCGCGCACAACGTCGTGGTGCATGGTGAAAGCGAGGCAAGATGGTTCTCGCATCTAGACACCCCACACCAGCTTTGGGAGGTGCTGAAGCGCGTCCTTGTTGGCGTGTATAGCGAGGGCTTCGTTCATGCGGGCAACTTTGCCTATTTGTCGCTGGTTGTCCTCTTTTCCTTTTGTATTGTCGCGGCGGCTATTGCCGGTGCTTTTGGGCAGACCCAATCAGGGATTGCGCTGATCAATGCTTTTTTCCAGACCGTTCCCCCAGGTGTAGGGGACGCATTGCGTGGTCCGGTGGAAAGCGCCATGACCGCCCGGTCCGGGCCGTTATTGTGGTTCGGTGCGGCCGTCAGCCTTTGGACGACCGCCAGCCTCATCGAGACCATCAGGGATGTCATGCATCGGTCTTATGGGACGCGACCGCATCTGTATTTTTGGCAGTATCGCCTCGGTTCGCTGGGAACCGTGGTATTCTCGGTCGTTCTGGCGATGGTCGCATTCAGCGCTCAAGTTCTGGTGACAGCAATCGAGGAACTCGTGTATCGTTTCATCCCTTCCGCCGAAAATGTCGCCACTTATTTTGCCTTGGGAAGGTTCGTTCCCTTCCTTATATTATTCGCAGCAATCTATCTTATTTTCCGTGGTCTTACGCCGCAAAAATATAAGGACCGCATTTACCCCAAATGGCCCGGTGCCGCGTTGGTCAGCCTTTGGTGGCTTGGATGTACCGCTGTCTTGCCTTGGTTCCTTTCGACCATAAGCAATTATGACGTGACTTATGGTAGCCTCGCCGGTGTCATGGTCGCCCTCATTTTCTTCTATATGATTGGCTTGGGTCTGGTGAGCGGCGCTCAACTGAACGCGGCACTGGCCAACGCGCATGAAAATGGCCTAAAGCGAGCCCAACAAGATTCACCGGACGAATGAGGATTTTATGAGCGGATTGATGGCTGGCAAACGCGGGCTGATTATGGGCCTTGCCAATGACAAGTCGCTGGCATGGGGTATCGCACAACGTTTGAGTGCCGAAGGCGCCGAACTGGCATTCAGCTATCAGGGCGAAGTCATGGAAAAGCGGGTGCGTCCGCTCGCCGAACAGTTGGGCTGTGATTTCCTGATCGATTGCGATGTTGCCGACATGGCCAATCTTGACCGCGCTTTTGCAACGCTCGCGGACAAATGGCCGATCATTGATTTTGTCGTCCATGCTATCGGCTTTACAAACAAGGAAGCACTACGCGGCAAGTATTTCGATGTTGGCTTGGATGACTTTCTGATGACAATGAATATCAGCGTCTACAGTTTCACCGCCGTCGCCAAGCGCGCGGCAGCTATGATGAAGCCGCTGGACCCGGAAACCGGCGAAGGCGGAGGGTCGATGCTGACTTTGAGCTATTACGGCGCAGAAAAAGTCGTACCGCACTACAATGTGATGGGCGTGGCCAAGGCTGCGCTGGAAACCTCGGTGAAATATCTCGCCAATGATGTTGGCCCCCATGGCATCCGCGTAAACGCGATTTCGGCAGGGCCCATCAAGACGCTGGCCGCATCGGGGATTGGGGATTTCCGCTACATTATGAAATGGAACGAATATAATTCGCCGTTACGGCGCAACGTCACAATCGATGATGTTGGCGCGTCGGCGCTTTACTTCCTGTCCGACCTGTCGGCAGGCGTAACCGGCGAAACGCACCATGTCGATGCGGGCTATCACACAGTCGGCATGAAGCAGGAGGATGCTCCTGATATCGCGCTTTCGTAATGATTGCAGGGCATAGCAACGAGCTGGTTTTGTTGCTTGCAGGCTGCGCAATGCTTGTTGGGCTTCACGGTTATTGGCATGCTAAGCATTATTGGGAAGGCCTACCCCCGATCCTCGACGCCTTTGTGTCAATGGCGGGCTTTGGAGCGGTCGTCGGCGCGTTCGTCTGGGCTGGGCGTATAGGCGGCGAGTACGGTCATCCGCATGCTGCGAGGGTACTAGCAGTGGCTGTGGTGTTGATTACGTTTCGTGCGGTCCGGACGTGGATTGGTAAAGAGCAGGTGCGTTATCGATCGGTTCGGTCACGTGCTTCAGCAGACGAAGTTAAATGACTTTTGGTTTTAAAATAGACCATGTGCAGATTGCAATGCCGAAGGGTCGCGAGGATGACGCAAGGGAGTTTTTTGGAGAATTGCTGGGGCTAGAGGAATTGCCAAAGCCGGCCGATTTAGCCGCTCGAGGCGGATGCTGGTTCGCAACGGCTGATCGCCAGATCCATATGGGCGTAGAAGTCGATTTCCGGCCAGCCAAGAAGGCGCATGTCGCGCTCAATACGAGCGGCCTTGACGAGTTCCGCATGCGGTTGGAAAAGGCGGGCTATACAACGCAAGATGATACCGATGTTGAAGGGCGGAAACGCTTCTTTACGCACGACCCCTTTGGCAACCGCATCGAGTTTTTGGATAGGACCGCGCGCATATGAGTTTCAACACCTTCGGCCGAGTTTTCCGTTTCTCGACTTGGGGCGAAAGCCACGGGCCTGCATTGGGAGCGGTGGTCGACGGCTGTCCTCCTGGCATCGCACTGTCGGAAGCCGACATTCAGCCTTTCCTTGATAAGCGCAGGCCGGGGACATCGCGTTTTACAACACAGCGGCAGGAGCCTGATGCGGTGAAAATCCTTTCGGGAGTATTCGAAGGCCGCACCACCGGCACGCCCATTTCCTTGATGATCGAGAATGTCGACCAGCGCTCAAAGGATTATTCTGAAGTCGCTCAAGCGTACCGGCCAGGCCATGCCGACTATAGCTACGACGCCAAATATGGTTTTCGCGACTATCGCGGCGGCGGGCGATCCAGCGCGCGCGAGACGGCGGCGCGGGTAGCGGCAGGTGCGGTGGCGCGCGCAGTCATTCCCGATGTCGAGATACTAGCCTACGTTGCCGAAATCGGCGGCGACGCGATTGACCGCGATAATTTCGAAGCAGCGCAGATCGAGAAAAACCCCTTCTGGTGTCCCGACGAGGCAGCAGCGGGCCGCTGGGAGAAGATGGTCGATGAGGCGCGCAAAGCTGGCTCTTCGCTTGGCGCTGTCATCGAATGTGTGGCGACCGGTGTGCCGCCAGGTTGGGGTGCGCCACTTTATGCCAAGCTAGACAGTGAACTCGCTTCGGCAATGATGAGTATCAATGCAGTAAAGGGCGTCGAAATTGGTGCTGGCTTTGCTGCAGCGCGACTGCGTGGCGAGGAAAATGCCGATCGGATGCGGCCTTCGGCGGAAGGGTCAAACCATCCGGAATTTCTGGCAAACAATTCGGGGGGCATTGCGGGCGGCATTTCGACCGGACAACCGGTAGTGGTGCGCGTCGCATTCAAACCGACGTCCTCGATCCTCACGCCTGTCGAAACCATCACCCGTAACGGCGAGGCAACCGATATCGTTACTAAAGGCCGCCATGACCCATGCGTTGGCATCAGGGGAACGCCGGTTGTCGAGGCAATGATGGCTTTGGTGCTCGCTGACCAGAAACTGCTGCACCGTGCCCAATGCGGTTAGGAGTCGAACATGCCCAAAATCGATATCGAAGCGATTCCGCAAAGTAACGCGACCGGCTATCCGACACCCTTTGACGAAGAGGTCCAAGGCCGCTGGTGGCGGAGGCTGGCTCCCGCTGCCAACCTGACACAGGTGGGCGCTAGTCATGTTGTCCTCAAACCGGGTGCTTGGTCGTCGCAACGCCACTGGCATGTAGGCGAAGACGAGCTGGTTGTGATGCTATCCGGTGAAGCCGTGTTGATTGAGAATAGCGGCGAATCCATCATGCGGCCAGGCGACATCGCGGCTTGGCCCGCCGGAGCTGACAACGGCCATCATTTGGTCAATCGAACCGATAAAGACTGCGTATTCGTCGCAATCGGAACTGGCGACCGAAGCAAGGGTGGCTCTTATTCAGATATCGACATGACTTTTGGAGACGACGGCTATTTCCACAAAGACGGGAGGCCGTATCCGACGACGCGATTGATTTAGGTAACTGCGTCCTCGATGCGTTTGATTATCCATGGTTCCTCGGCCGCCGCCGCGTACCACTCTTCCATCCACGGATGTGCCATCATTGCCTCGACATATGCTTCGGCAAAGCCCGGCAATGTAAACCCGTAAGTCACAAAGCGCGTGACTACGGGCGCAAGCATTATGTCGGCAGCGCTGAATGTGCCAAATAGATAAGGTCCCTCGCGCCCGAACCGTGAGCGGGCCTCTGCCCATGTTTGTAATATGCGTATCGCGTCTCCGCGAGTTTCCTCGGACACCGTAACGCCATTAAAGGTCTTGCGGATATTCATCGGACATTCGCGACGCAGCGTCATATAGCCACAATGCATTTCCGCTGCCATCGACCGCGCCATGCCGCGCGCGACCTCGTCTTTGGGCCAATAGCGATCCCGCCCAACCTTGTCGGCCAGATACTCGATGATCGCCAGGCTATCCCAAACCACAGCCTCGCCATCCCAAAGAATGGGTACTTTGCCCGACGACGGTGCAAGGTCTTCCTCGCGTTTGCGCTCGTCCCAAGTCTCGTCATACAACGGCACGGTCATTTCATCGAAATGCAGCCCGGATTGCTTGGCCGCGAGCCAGCCGCGCAAGCTCCAGCTTGAATAAGCCTTGTTGCCGATGATAAGTTTAATGCTCATGACGCGACCGCTTCTAACACCGCACGGCGCAAATCTTCAATCCCGCCCTTTTTCTCTGCCGATGTAATCGAAAGGTCAGGAAAAGCAGCCACATGCTTGCGCAGCTTTGAAGTCGTATCGATCTCAACGGCCTCACGTTCGGTCGCTTTGATTTTGTCGGTCTTGGTGAGGACAATCCGGTAACTGATTGCGGCGGCGTCGAGCATGCCCATGATGTCATGGTCGACTTCCTTTATGCCGTGGCGGCTGTCAACAAGCACAAAAACGCGCTTCAAAACGGCGCGACCGCGCAGATAGTCGTTGATCAGATAGCGCCATTGCTGGACCGTCTTGATCGGCGCCTTCGCATAGCCATAGCCCGGCATATCGACGATTCGAAACAGTGCAGGCGATCCCACGTCGAAGAAGTTCAACTCCTGTGTCCGCCCTGGCGTATTCGACGCGCGCGCCAGATTGTTGCGGTTAACCAGCGCATTGATAAGGCTCGACTTGCCAACATTCGACCGCCCTGCAAAAGCGATTTCAGGCACGGTTGGTTCGGGCAGAAATTCAAGCTTGGGCGCCGACTTCAGGAACGTCACCGGGCCGGAAAAAATCCGGTTCGGTTCTTCTATACCTGCAATTATATCTGCACTCACGTTCCTGCCTTGGCTTTCGTGGCAGCTTTTTCCTCAGCATCCTTGATAGCCTGTTGCTTGAGGATCGGGTGCCGCGAGTAGAGCCATTTCTGCTGCGCAATCGAGATCAGGTTCGACATGACCCAATACAGCTGAAGCCCTGCCGCAAAAGGTGCCATAATGAACATCAGGAACCACGGCATGATTCCCATGACCTGTTTCTGCACTTCATCCATAGGCTGCGGATTGAGTTTTTGCATCAGCCACATCGTGACGCCAAGTAGGATTGGCAGTACGCCGATGGCGAGGAAGGCTGGCAGCGTTATTCCCGTGCCAAGCATATCGAACAGGATATGCGCCGAGGGATCGGGAGCCGAGAGGTCCTGAAGCCATAATGCAAAAGGCTGATGCCGCATTTCGATGCTCAGCATCAAAATTTTATAAAGTGCAAAGAAGATCGGAATCTGCAGCACAATTGGCAGGCATCCTGCCAGCGGATTGACCTTTTCGTCCTTGTACAGCTTCATCATTTCCTGCTGCATGCGCGGCTTATCGTCCTTCCACCGCTCCTGCACTGCTTTCATTTTGGGCTGTACAACCCGCATTTGCGCCATCGAAGCGAATTGCTTTTGCGCGACCGGAAACATGAACAAACGGACGACGATGGTCAGACAAATAATGGCGACGCCGAAATTGCCGAATACACCGAAAAACCAATGAAGTATCCAGAAGAAAGGAATAGCGATGAACCAGAACCAACCCCAGTCGATCGAAAAGTCAAGCAGCGGAATCCCTTGCTTGTTGGCATACATATCGAGCGTTTCGACTTCCTTTGCCCCCGCAAACAGACGTGAACTTTGCGAGATGGTGGCGCCCGGCGCAACCTTGGACTGCGTCGCGTTGACCATCTGTGACCAATAATATCCGTCGGCGGTTTTGAATGAGGCGTTGGTCTTTACCTTCTGATCCGGAATCAGCGCCGCCAGCCAGTATTTCTCGGTCTCGCCGAGCCAGCCGCCAGTGGTGCTGTAATCGACCTCTCCTTTGGGCGCTTCGATTACGTCGTCATAGTTGATGTTGACGATCTTGCCGTCGAACACACCCATCGGACCGACGTGAATATTCCAGGTGTCAGGGTCAGGTGATTTTCCGCTACGGCTTAGCAACCCGAAAGGCGCAACTTCCGCTGGCATTGCAGCGCCGTTGGTGAAGCGCTGCTCCGCGGTAATCACATAATCGCTGTCGATACTTAGAACTATCTCGAATTTCTGGCCGTCGGCGTTCGTCCAGCTCAATGTGACGGGCGTTTCAGGTGCCAGCTTGCTTGCGCTTGGTGTCCAGACGGTTTTGTCGTCGGGCAGAGTGATGCCCGTGCCGACCCAGCCGAAACGCGCAAAATGCGCTTTCGCCGTTCCGGACGGCGCGAACAGGCGGACGGGAGGCGAATCCTTCGCAAGTTCCGTGCGATGCGCAAGCAACAGCAGGTCATCGATCCGTGCGCCTTCGAGATTGACCGAGCCTTTCAGTTTCGGCGTTTCGATCAGGATGCGGGCCGAACCTTTGAGCGCATCGCCAAGCGCCACATTCTTGGGCGCGGCTGCGGACGTGATGGCCGCGCCTGATGTTGCCGAGCCTGCCGGTGCCACCTCTGTCTTGGCTGGCGCAGTGGGCGCTACTGCAGTGGGAAAGAAAGTGCTCGCAACATAGGGCCAGCCGAACAGGATCAGGCCTGTTAGCAATACCGCAAATATCAGGTTACGCTTGTCGTCCACGTTTAGTAATCCCCGTTAATCAATGTGTTGAGCTATCATGGCACCGGATCATGGCCGTGCCCGCCCCAAGGTTGGCAGCGCAATAGCCTTTTGGTGGCCAGCCAGCCACCCTTAATTGCGCCATATTTCTGAACGGCAGTTATCGCATAAGCTGAGCAGCTCGGACTGTAGCGGCAGGTCGGTGGCAAGATACGCGACGGGCCGATTTGCCATCCTCGCGCTATAAGGATGAGGAGCTTTGCGATCATCGGCAGAGCTTGTCCAGCGCCTTGACCATATCGCGGCGCAATTCGCCGAAATCGCGCTCGATTCCGGTATTGCGGCCAATCAGGACATGATCCGCGCCAGATTTGCCATTGTCGCCGAGCATTTCAAAGGCGAGTGCGCGAAAGCGCCGCCGCATGCGATTGCGTACCACCGCATTGCCCACCTTCTTGGTTATGGTAATCCCCAACCGCTTGGCCGGATCATCATCCTTCCGGTCTTTCACAAGCAAAACAAAACCGGGAGTTGCATATCGCTTCCCCCGGTTGGCGGCCAGAAAGTCCGACCTTTTTTTGATGACGCTGTAACCGCGCATATCGCGGTCCGCCGTTACGGTTATTAGGCCGAAAGCTTCTTGCGGCCGCGCGCGCGGCGTGCGTTCAGGATGTTGCGGCCAGCGGCGGTCGACATGCGCAGACGGAAACCGTGGCGACGGGCACGCACGAGATTGATCGGCTGAAAAGTGCGCTTCATGACTGTAATCCTTAAATTTTATGCGTCTTGAAATGAAAAGGGCCGCCGAATCTGTCCAGCGACCGCTCTTGTTGACGTGGCCGATACGTTTGATGGCTGCGAAAGTCAACATCGGTTACGGCAGTTTTGCGTCAAGATCATCGCGCCTGAACAGGTGCATGATGTCTCGCTTGATGTCCGGAAAGGGCGGGCGCTCCTTGACCTTGCTGCGCCGCATGGCCCAATTGGACCAACTGGCATATTCAGGATGAATTTTTGCTAGACGCGCATAGCGTTTTTTTGCCCACAACGAATGCTTCAATATGATGGCCAGGCCGATGGGCAAAATGAGGAGTGGGCCCGGGCCTGGAATCGGGCCGAGTAGCGGCGCTCCAACGACAAGTAGCCAACCAAGTGCAAGCATACCCCATCGATAAATGTTGGAATCGCTCCATTTTTTGTTTGGTTGCTGAACCATTTTGTCGATGTGGTGGCAGTTCTCACGCAGCACAAGGGTAGGCCACCAGCGGATATATTGTCCGACGCGACATATTATTCATGTTTTCGCCGCAAACGTGCTGTAACGCAGCATCCTCTCCCTTATATTGAAAGTAATATGGCTCTCGCTCTCCCCCATCTACACCGCATCGGCGTTCTACCGGCAGACATTGATTTCATGGGGCACGTAAATAACGCGCGCTATTTGAACTGGGTTCAGGATGCGGTGCTTGCTCATTGGAACAAGCTTGCGCCGCCCGAAACCGCCGCCAAATATCTGTGGGTCGCGCTCAAGCACGAGATTACCTACCGCAAACCTGCGTTTCTGGACGATGACGTGATCGCGACAGTGGTTCTTGAAAAAGTCCAAGGCGCGCGGTCATTTTATGACACGGTCATAAAGCGCGGAGAGGAAGTGCTCGCGGAGGTCAAGTCAAGCTGGTGCTGTATTGATGCTGAAACCTTGCGACCTGCACGGATCGCGTCGGAAATTCAGGAATATTTCTTCCCGAAGGATTGATCAGAATATCGGGTCGTTTGCGCCGTTATCATCCAGCGGCGTCACTTCGGTGTGAATTCCGCATTCGACCTTTTCCCATCCCTTCCAGCGGCCCGAGCGCGGGTCTTCTCCCGGTGCAACCATAGTAGTGCAAGGCGAGCAGCCGATCGAGGGATAGCCTTGCTCGACCAAAGGATGCGCTGGTAGTTTGTGCTCGGCCATATAGGCGTCGAGCCGCTTTTTGTCCCAGTCGGCTAGCGGATTGACTTTCAACCGGCCTTCCTCGATTTCGAAGCGCGGAAGTGCCTTGCGGGTTGTGGACTGGAACGCCTTTCGTCCTGAAAACTGCGCATCGAAAGCAGCCAGAACCGCTTTCAATGGTAACACCTTCCGAATTTCGCAGCAGCCATCAGGGTCGTAAGACCAACGCAATCCCGTCCCGTCACGCTTTTCGAGCAAGGCTGGATCAGGAGTCAGGTTGCGCAGATCGGTCAGCCCGAGCAGTTCACGCAACTCCTCGCGATAAGTAATTGTTTCAGGAAAATGCTTGCCGGTTTCGAGGAAAAGCACCGGCACCGTTGGGTCAATGCTCGCGATCAAATGCAACAGCACCGCGCTTTCCGCGCCGAAGCTCGATACGATGGCAGCATCGCCGAGCATATTTTCCTTTAGCAGAACTGTCAGCATCTCAACGGTATCATGCCCGCGGAACATGTTATTCAGCCGAACTGCGTCGGCATCGGTATAACGTGGGGAGGTATCGATACGGTCGATGATGCGAACGTGTTCACCCATGCCGCAGCTTCCAAACGGGAACAGCGCTATCGGCTGCCTTTTGGTAAAACTGGTCATAGGTGGACAAAGCACGCTCCACGGCTTCGGGATTGAGCGAACCTTCGGGGGAAAAGCTGTCAAAGCCGCAACGGCGCATGAAGGCAATTTGGTCGACCAGCACGTCGCCCTGCGCCCGCAATTCCCCTGTATAGCCTGCTTCGCGCAATATCCTCGCCGAGCTATAGCCGCGACCATCGCGATATTTGGGGAATGCGACCTCGATAAGCGTCAGCTGGTCCAAGAACGGGATCAACGCACGCCCATCATCATCTGGCTCAAGCCGAACGGCAGTGGCGTTTGACTGATCGAGGAAGGCATCAAGCGTGACAGAAGGCTGCTCGGAAACCTCGTCATCTCGGTATCTGAACTCAACCATAGATCGCCTCCTTGAAAGGATCGAGGCCGACACGGCGATAGGTATCCAGGAACCGTTCGTCGCCTTTGCGCAATTTCTTGTAGACCTCGGTGGCCTTCTCGACAGCATCAACCACGCCGTCTTCGTCAAAGCCGGGGCCGATGATTTTGCCGATGCTCACATCTTCGGCGCCTGAGCCGCCAAAAGTCAGCTGGTAGTTTTCTACGCCTTTCCGGTCGACACCCAATATGCCGATGTGCCCTGCATGGTGATGCCCGCAGGCGTTGATGCATCCGGAGATTTTCAGCTTCAGTTCCCCCAGATCGCGCTGCCGATCCATGTCGGCAAAGCGCGTGGCGATTTTCTGCGCGACCGGGATCGAGCGCGCATTGGCGAGGCTGCAATAATCAAGGCCGGGACAGGCGATGATGTCGCTGATCAGATCAAGGTTGGCATCGGCAAGTTCCGCCTCTCGCAGTGCCTGCCACACCGCATATAGGTCGTGTTTGGCGACATGCGGCAGAACGATATTTTGTGCGTGAGTGACGCGCAATTCATTGAAGCTATAGCGCTCCGCAAGCTCGGCCATGACGTCGATCTGCGCTGATGAAGCATCGCCGGGTATGCCGCCGATCGGTTTCAGACTGATATTGACGATGGCATAGCCCGCTTGCTTGTGTGGCTTCACATTCTGGTCGAGCCAGACAGCGAAATCTGGGTCGCTGCGGTCGGGTTCGACCTCGCTCGCGTCAAATGCGGGAGGCGCGAAGAACGCCGAAATGCGCTCAAGTTCAGCCTGCGGCGGGTCGATGCCCAATGTCTTCACATGCGCGAATTCCTCCGAAACCTGACGGCGATATTCGTCGGCACCAATTTCGTGGACCAAGATCTTGATCCGCGCCTTGTAAATATTATCGCGGCGGCCGTAGCGATTGTACACGCGCAGGCAGGCCTCAATATAGCTCAGCAAATCATCCGCCTTGACGAACGGATTGATTTCAGGCGCGATCATCGGTGTGCGGCCCATACCGCCACCGACGAAAACACGGGCTCCCAGCTCGCCATCCTTTTTGACTAGTTCCAACCCAATGTCATGCAAGCGCATCGCCGCGCGATCTTCGGGAGAGGCAATGACCGCAATCTTGAACTTGCGCGGTAGATAGCTGAACTCGGGATGGAAGGTCGACCACTGGCGCAGCAATTCGGCCCATGGACGAGGATCCGCGACTTCATCTGCTGCAGCACCCGCATATTGGTCCGAAGAAATGTTACGTATGCAATTTCCGCTCGTCTGGATGGCGTGCATCTCGACGCTCGCCAGTTCCTCAAGCAGATCTGGACACTCCTCCAACTTGATCCAGTTATACTGAATATTTTGCCGCGTGGTGAAATGGCCGTAATCGCGGTCATATTTGCGCGCGATATGCGCGAGCATCCGCATCTGGCGGCTGTCGAGCGTCCCATAAGGAATGGCTACGCGCAGCATATATGCGTGGAGTTGCAGATATAGCCCGTTCATTAGCCGCAGCGGCTTGAACTGGTCTTCGGTAATCTCGCCAGCGAGGCGGCGTTTCACCTGATCACGGAATTCAGCAACGCGGGCGTCAACGATGGCCTGATCGTAATTGTCATATTTGTACATGTCAGATGATCCATTCGCCGGCCGCGGGGTCGGCGGGTTTTAATGTGAGGTCGGGGCGGACAGTAGGGCCAAGCGCACGGACGCGGTCCTTTATATGCGCTGGACGGGGTCCTTCAGGCGTATCGATCGCATCAATGATATAAGGCGCATTGACACGGCGAGCGCCCTCTTCGGCGTGCAAAATTGCTTCACCTTGTTCGCCAACATCGGCCGAGTCTTCGACATGGATCGACCAGCCGCTTCCGGTCCACCAGGTAACGGCACCAGAGCCCAATTCATTCCCAGTCAGTAACTTCACGCAATTTTCTCCGCCTGTTTGGCAAAATGGATGAGCCGGTCCTCGGCATCGGATTTGAGTACGACGTCGCCGACCACGATAATAGCTGGCGAGGCTACAGCTTCGCGTTCGATCATATCGCCGAGATCGGTCAGGATCGTACGGAGCGCGCGAGCATTTGGTCGCGTCACGCGCTCCAGCACGGCGACGGGGGTATCGGGGGAAAGCCCGTCGCAAATCAGTTTCTCGGTAATGTCGGCAGCGGTTGCGACGCCCATGTAAATAACAAGCGTGCGGCCTTTACCAGAAAGCCCTGCCCAATTCTGGTCGCTCAGGCCCCTGCATTGACCCGCCACGAAGGTGACTGCGCTTGAAGCATCACGATGGGTAAGCGGAAGCATTGCTTCGGCAGCCCCGCCCATCGCCGCAGATATGCCCGGTACGATGTCGACCTCGATTCCCGCATCGCGGCATGCCTCGGCTTCTTCGCCGCCGCGCCCGAAGATAAACGGGTCGCCGCCTTTCAGGCGAACAACCAAATGACCTGCCCGTGCTTCGCGAATAAGAATGTCATTGATGCCATCTTGCGGAACAGAATGTTTCGACCGGCTTTTTGCGACGGATATCAGGCGTGCTTTTGGGTTGATCATCGCCATGATGGCATCATCGACCAATCCGTCGTGAACAACGACTTCGGCCGCCGCAATCAACCGCGCCGCTTTTAACGTCAGCAATTCGGGGTCGCCAGGGCCAGCGCCAACCAGATAGACTCTTGTCTTTTCCATGCGATTAAGATGCGCCGGGATCATGCCGGCTTCAAATCAGGATAAGTTGGCCGCAAGCTAGAAGAACTTTAGGGCTCCGCCGATCGTCCGGCAGCTATTTGCCCGTCACAGATGCGGCCGTGTCGTCATCCTTCAGGCCAATGCCGATCATGGCCTTGGGGACATCATTTTCAGAAGACACGACTGGATAAGCGCAATAGTCAGCCGCATAATATGCGCTTGGTCGATGGTTGCCCGACAGGCCTATACCGCCGAAAGGTGCGGCAGAAGATGCGCCATTTGTAGGAGCGTTCCAGTTGACGATTCCGGCGCGGCTATTTGCCCAGAATTCGTCATATTGTTGTGCGCTGCCACCGATCAGCGATGCCGATAGGCCAAACCGAGTGTTGTTGGCCTCAGCAATCGCGCTGGCGAAATCTGGAACGCGGATAACCTGCAATAACGGACCAAACAGCTCGATATCGGGGCGTTCAACCATATCAGTAACATCAATTATGCCGGCGCTGAGAAAGGGCCGCCCCTGGATTGGCACGACCATATGCTTGATAGGCCTTCCGCCACGGCTCATCAGTGCGAGAAAGCTCTCGATCAGATTGTCGCAGACATCGTTGTCGATAACAGGGCCCATGAAAGGTGGGGGTTCACCATGCGGATCGCCGATAACCAGCCGGTCGGCAATTTTCTTCACCTCACCGACGACCAGTTCATAAAGGCCATCCTTGACGATAAGGCGTCTAGCAGCGGTACAACGCTGACCTGCACTCAAAAAAGCGGACTGGACCACCAGAACGGCGGCACTGTGAATATCTTTGGTGTCCCATACGATAATCGGATTATTGCCGCCCATTTCGAGCGCCAGTATTTTGTCGGGACGATGCGCGAATTGGCGGTTGAGCAAGATACCGGTCTGGGCAGAACCCGTAAACAACAAGCCGTCAATATCGGAATGTGCTGACAATGCCTTACCAACGTCCGGGCCGCCTTGCGCGATACAGACAACGCCGTCCGGGATGCCCGCTTTGCGATAATATTCAACGAGCATCTCGCCTACGGCCGGTGTCTTTTCGGATGGCTTAAACACAATGGCATTGCCTGCGATCAGCGCAGGTATGATGTGGCCATTGGGAAGATGCGCCGGGAAATTATAGGGCCCAAGAACAGCGAGCACACCATGCGGTTTGTGGCGGAGCGCGCTGCGTGTTCCTGCCTTGCCATCCAGTCGCCGCTGTGACGTTCGCTCGGCGTAGGCTCGCACCGAAATATCCACTTTGTTGACAACCGACTCAACCTCGGTTCGTGCTTCCCACAGTGGCTTTCCGGTTTCGCGTGCGATCAGATCCGCAAATTTTTCGAGGTCGGCACGTACACGGTTGCCGAAATTGCGAACGCGTTCAATCCGGAACGATAAAGGCGCGGCCGCCCATTGCGGCCAAGCAGCCCGAGCAGCAGCGACTTCCCGATCAACATCGCTTATCTGTCCGCGCCACAGTTCGGCACCTGTAGCAGGTTCGAATGACACTAATTCAGGCAAGGTGCGCTTTCTGCCAAAGAGGTTAATTCCGGTTGACTATAATGGCGGGCAAGAATTTTACATTAGGTAAATTTGACGTGTAAAATCGCTGATTTTCCAGCTTAAGCAAGCGCTTCGCCCATACGTCGGATGGCGGCTATCTTCTGATATAAAGGTTGCCAATCGTCATCACCGGCAATCGCGCTCCAGATGTTCTCGACCTCGTCGATGAGCATCGAACAGGGGCTCGCGTCGGACCAATAAACATGTTCGACAGCATCGGGATTTTGATATCCGGCCAGGATTTCGGTAAAGGCTTCCCGGTTTTCTCCATATTCCTTTGCATTAGGCACACGTCCACCGCGATGTTCGTGGAAAAACCGGTCGATAGGAATCTGCTCGCGCGCCATTGCGCGTTCCGCGGTTTCGATCAGCTGGCGGTCATTTCCTTCGCCCTGCGACTTGATGCCGAGCCGCCACAAAAATTGCCGGATGATGGCATTTTGAAACAACATCGGGAAACGCTCCAAAGCTTCAACCAGCGGTGGGGCATCGCAAATCAGCCTGAGCGAGACCGCAAGTTGGCCCAAATTCCAGTGTATAGCCTCGGCCTGGCGTCCGAACGCATATAGTCCGCTTTCATCGAAATATGCCGCGGTGAAGCGGGGGTCCCAAAGCTGGGTGAACCGCCACGGGCCGTAATCGAAACTCTCACCTGTGATATTGATGTTGTCGGTGTTGAGGACGCCGTGGACAAATCCGGCGACCATATAAGAGGCAGCAAGATCGGCGATGCGATCGACCGCGAGGTTTAACAACTGAGTGGCAGGGTTATCCGACGGCGCCTCATTGTATAAAATCGTCACACAATAATGTACGAGACGCTGCATCATTCCAGCATCGCCCTCCGCCACGATACGCTGGAAGGTGCCGATACGGACATGGCTGTGGCTGAGCCGAACCAAGACGGCAGATCGCGTTGGCGAAGGCTCGTCCCCGCGCATCAGCTCTTCACCTGTTTCAACGAGCGAGAAGGTTTTGGAGGTATTTACGCCCAGACCCTCCAGCATTTCGGTAGCGAGTATCTCTCGGACTCCGCCTTTAAGCGTCAGGCGACCGTCGCCCCGGCGGCTGTAAGGTGTAACGCCCGATCCCTTGGTCCCTAGATCGAGCAACCGGTCATGCCCATCCCGCATCTGGGCAAAGAGAAACCCTCGGCCGTCACCTATTTCCGGATTATATACGCGAAACTGATGGCCGTGGTATCGCAACGCCAGCGGCACGGGCATATTGTCGGGCAGGGGATCGAATCGCCCGAAATGTCTCAGCCACGCATCGTCGCTATATCCATCAAGCCCGACCGTCGCTGCCCAGCGGTCATTACGGAAGCGCAATATAGTCTTAGGGAAGTCGGCAGCTTTCACTGCGTCGCCAATTTTCTCGCCAAGGGTAGCGATTTTCGGATCGGGGCGGTAGGGGGACGGCAAGACTTTGATTTGCATGGTCCCCATCTGGGCGGTGCGTAACTGAAAGGCAAGTATGGCGGCGGCACGCATCCTCCATTTGCATAGCAGCTTCAATCTGGGCGGGCAGGAATCGCGCACTGTGCGGTTGATGGACCATTTCGGCGATCAGGCTGAGCATACCGTGCTCTCTGCAGTCCCCGGCGCTTATGGTGCCGCCGACGCCATCGACAAGCGTATCAAGGTCAGCTTCCCTAAAGACGCCGCGCCATCGCTGGCTGGCTGGCCCGGCATGGGTCGTTACCGTCGTCTCGCGGAATACATGAAGAAATTCCATCTTGTGCTCAGCTACAATTGGGGCGCAATGGATGGCGTAATGGCGCGCACATTGCTCGGCCAAAGTATGGGCCTGCCGCCGCTGATCCACCATGAAGACGGTTTCAATCATGACGAAATCGACCGGCTAAAGGCCCGCCGCAACTGGTTCCGGACCATTGCGCTGCAACGAACCAATGCGCTAGTGGTGCCGTCGAAAAAACTTGAGCAGATTGCGCGCACCGCCTGGCATCAACCACTCGAGAAAATATGCCGATTCCCCAATGGCATTGATACCGAACATTTCAACCGCCGCCCACAGCGCGGATCGTTTCCGGGTTTCCAGAAGCGTGACGGTGAAATCGTGGTGGGAACAATCGCCGGACTTCGCACCGTCAAAAACCTGCCGCGTCTGGTTCGCGCGGTTGCTGCCGCTGGTCCCCATGTCCGGCTTGCGATAGCTGGCGAAGGGCCGGAACGTGGCGCGATAATGGCCGAGGCTGAACGGCTCGGCATAGCTGACCGCGTGATGATGCCTGGTTTCCTGCGCGACCCTGCGCGTTACATCCGCTTGTTCGATATATTTGCGCTGTCGTCTGACAGCGAACAATATCCGATCAGTCTTGTTGAAGCGATGACCAGTGCGATCCCGGCGGTTTCAACTGATGTCGGTGACATCCGCAACATCCTATCGCGCGAAAACCTGCCTTATATTGTTCCGCGTCAGGACGAGGACGCGCTAGCGAACGCCATTCGGTCACTCGCTGCCGACGCCGTGTTGCGTGCTACGATAGGGGACGCAAACCGCCTTGTTGCTTGCTCACAATATGACGAATCCACGATGTTCGCCCGCTATCGCCAGCTCTACGGTTCTGCGATGAAACGCGCAGATTTTGCGCGACAAGGGTGATTGTTTGAGATAGCGCAAATGCGAGGGGAGCGCGCTATTAAGCGCATTTTTAGTCTATAGGGGTCGAAATTGTGTTTAAGGGTCTGAAACCCATTATCTATGGTGGTCGCGAAGTATGGCCGTTGGTCGAAGGCGGCAAAGGTGTTGCTGCAACCAATCATGCAAGTTCCGGGGCGTGGGCCGCAGCCGGCGGAATCGGCACCGTATCGGCGGTGAATGCCGACAGCTATGATGAAAATGGCGAAATGATCCCGCAGGTATTCCACGGCAAGACCCGCGCCGAACGCCACGAAGAGCTGGTTGAATATGGCATTAAGGGTGGCATCGCGCAGGTTAAGCTGGCACATGAAATATCTGGCGGCAAGGGCGCGATAAATATCAACGTGCTTTGGGAAATGGGCGGTGCGCAGCGCATTTTGCACGGCGTACTTGAAGAAACCAAAGGAATGGTCACCGGCGTCACCTGCGGCGCAGGGATGCCGTACAAGCTATCTGAAATTGCTGCCCAATATGGCGTGTATTATTTGCCGATTGTAAGCTCTGCACGTGCGTTTCGCGCTTTGTGGAAACGGGCTTATCACAAGGTTCCTGAATGGCTGGGTGCGGTCGTGTATGAAGACCCGTGGTTGGCTGGCGGACATAATGGTCTGTCCAACGCCGAAGATCCGCGCAGTCCCGAAGACCCCTATCCGCGCGTCAAAGCGTTACGCGATGTGATGCGTGCCGAGGGTATCCCCGATGAGTTGCCGATCGTGATGGCGGGCGGCGTCTGGTTTCTGCGTGACTGGGACAATTGGATCGACAATCCGGAACTGGGGCAAATTGCCTTCCAATTAGGCACACGGCCGTTGCTGACGCAGGAAAGCCCGATCCCGCAGGGTTGGAAAGATGCGTTGACCAACATTCCCGAGGACGGCGTTTTGTTGCACCAGTTTTCGCCCACTGGATTTTATTCGAGCGCGGTTATCAATCCTTTCCTGTTGGAATTGCAGGCGCGGTCCGAGCGGCAGATCGGCTATATGCAGGCAGCAGACCTCGAACATACAGCGCAGCTTGATGTCGGCGTGAAGGGCAAGAATTTCTGGGTGACGTCGGCCGACTTGATGAAGGCCCGCGAATGGCATGCGCGCGGATTTACCGTTGCTCTCAAGACGCCCGACAACACTTTGGTCTTTGTTACGCCGCCGTCGGGCGAGGTTATCCGCAAGGACCAGAAGGACTGTATGGGCTGCCTTTCGCATTGCGGTTTCTCGTCGTGGAAAGACCATGACAATAACAGCACCGGCCGCCTAGCCGACCCGCGCAGTTTCTGCATTCAAAAGGCACTTCAGAACATCGCCCACGGCGCGCCAATCGACGAAAATCTGATGTTCGCAGGGCACAGCGCCTATCTGTTTGGCAAGGATCCGTTTTATTCCAACGGGTTCGTTCCGAGTGTGAAGCAATTAGTAGATCGCATTCTAACCGGCGACTAATCGCATTTTACATTTACCGATTATTGACCTTATCGTTTTAGAACTTTCGATGGGGAATGTTGATGGGTTACCTGACGTCGCAATATCGAAAAGTTGAACCAGCGAGGCTGGAACAGCGCGAAGCCGTGCGTCACCCTGTGCTGCTCGGTAAAGCGACCGTCCGGCGGCACGCAAAACATCCGATTGAAGCCCGTCTTGTCGATCTTTCAATCTATGGATGCCGTGTTTTGATTGATGGCAGCGTGAAAGTAGGCGACCGACTGTGGCTGCGCTTGGCAGGCAGCGGCCCGATTAGTGCCACCGCCGTCTGGGCCGAAGGCGACCGGCTCGGTTGCAAATTTGACGAAATGCTCGACCGCGCTTTATTCAGGGAATTGACTTTAAACGGCAGTTGACCCGATTGCTGCGCCCGCTAATGATTTAATCGTTCGATTAAATTAAGGAGCAGTGTGATGGATTTCAGTCTTTCCGAAGAACAGCAAGCACTGAAAGAAACCGCGCGCGCTTTTGCGCAAAAGGAACTTGTGCCGCTGGCTGCGGGCCTTGAGGCGAAAAATGAACCGCTGTCGCACGATATGGTAAAGCGGATGGCCGCTATGGGCTTTTTGGGCATCAACATTCCGGAAGAACTGGGCGGACTGGGCCTGTCAAATCTCGACGCGCTGATTGTGCTGGAAGAACTCGCCAAGGTTTCAAGCGCGGTCGCCTTTCCCTGTTTCGAGGCCAATGTCGGCCCTGTCCACGCCATCCGCCATTTTGCCCCCGACGCGTTGAAGCATCGCATCGTGCCCGCCGTGTGTCGCGGCGAGATGATTGTTGCGGTGTCGATGTCCGAACCCAATGCGGGGACCGCGCTGACCGACCTGACCACGCGGGGGATAATATATGGCGACACCGTTACCATCAACGGTACGAAGCGCTGGTGCTCGGGCGGCAGGCATAGCGATGCCTATCTGGTTTACACACGGTTGTCGGATGCGTCCGGCTCGAAAGGCATTGGCGCGGTGTTGGTAGAAAAAGGCACGCCGGGCCTCAGCTTTGGCGAACCAGAAACGCTGATGGGCTTTCGCGGTGTGCCCTCTGCCGACATTTACCTCGACAATGTTGAAGTGCCGGTCGGCAATATTGTTGTGCCCGCAGGTGGTTTTGCAAAACTGATGGAAGCGTTCGACCTTGAACGTTGCGGCAATGCGACGATGGCGCTGGCACAGGCCTCTGGTGCGCTTGAGGATGTGCTGGCTTATGTGCAGGAGCGCCAGCAATTCGGCAAACCGCTCGCCGATTTTCAGGCGATTCAGATGAAACTTGCCGAAATGCAGATGGAGGTCGAGGCCGCGCGTTTGCTGATTTACCGTGCGGCGGTAAATGCCGATAAGGGGCTGCCATCAATTCTCGACAGCAGCACTGCCAAATGCTTTGCCAACCAAATTGCCCGTAACGTCACGGGCAACGCGGTGCAGATGATGGGCGGTTATGGCTATTCCACCGCCTATCCGATGGAGCGCCGGATGCGCGACGCGTGGGGCTGGGGCATCGCGGGAGGTGCGATAGATATCCAGAAGGTCAACATTGCCAGCGCGATGGTCGGACGGCGGTTTGACCAGCGGCGGTGAATCTCAATCCAAATCCCATGCTCGCTCGCCGTGGCTGGCGATATCGAGGCCGTCGCGTTCCTGATCTTCGCTGACTCGCATCGGCAGCACCATCGAGACCATATAGCCGATGATGAGCGTGACAACCGCGGAGTAGACGGCAACAAGGGCAACGCCCTTCAGTTGCACCCAAAGCTGCGACACCATGCCTGCGCCTTCGGCATAGCCGACACCGCCGAAGCTTTCGCTGGCAAAAACCGCAAGCAACAGCGAACCAGTCATCCCGCCAATACCGTGAACCGCAAAGACGTCGAGCGAGTCATCAATCTTGAGAGTGGTTTTGATCACGCCAACGAACCAGAAGCAAATTATGCCTGCAAGCACTCCAATAATGATCGCACCGCCGGGACCAACGGTGCCAGCCGCAGGAGTAATCGTCGCAAGACCTGCAACCGCGCCAGTGGCAAAACCGACAGCGGTCGATTTGCCGACCTTGATCCGTTCGATTAGCATCCACACAAGCGCGGCAACCGATGCTGCAACATGCGTATTGATGATCGCGCTTGCCGCAGCATCATTCGCTGCCAGCGCCGAGCCGCCGTTAAAGCCAAACCACCCCACCCAAAGCAAGCCTGCGCCGGCAACCGTCAGCGCTGGACTATGCGGTAGCATCAACGTCTTGGGAAAGCCGATACGTTTGCCGAGCATCAACGCGACAACCAGCGCGGAAACGCCTGCGGTGGTATGGACGACGATCCCGCCAGCAAAATCGATTACGCCCTGCTCGGCAAGAAAACCTCCGCCCCAGACCCAGCGGGTTACAGGAATGTAAACTAGCAAGGACCAAAGGCCACTGAACGCGACCACCCAGCCAAAACGCGCACGTTCGACCCATGCGCCAACGATGAGGGCAGGGGTGATGATCGCGAAGGTCATCTGAAACAACGCAAATGCGAGCTCGCCTATCGACTGGTCTTCGCGCACCGAATCAAGCAGGCCATTGAACATGAAATTTTCGGGCGAGCCGATGTAAGAATTGCCGTTTACTGAAAAGGCGAGGCTGTAACCGACCGCTATCCAGATAACCGAAGCCAGCGCGGCAATCGCGCCGCACTGCACCAGCACCGACAGAAAGTTTTTGGCGCGGACCAGCCCGCCATAAAAAAGCGCCAGCCCGGGCAGGGTCATCATCAGCACAAGCGCCGATGCGGTAAAAATCCAAGCGCTGTCGCCGCTATTCGCTTCGGGCACTGTGACCACTGCATTCTGCGCGAATGCAGGTGACGCCAAAAAAGCCCCCAGCATCAATGCCGATTTTGTCAAATTCTGGATCATGCCCGGCTCCCGCCCCGATTGTGCTTTGGTCGTGTCCTAATGCAGTAACCGGCGCGGATGGAAGGGGAATTAACGGTTAACATCGGTTTGCTGAAAGGAAGTTACTCAATTCCACCCTTCAAGCACTTGGTCGGGTGGACGATGACCATCGGCCCAAACGCGGATATTGGTGATGACTCGTGCGCCCGATGCCTCACGACCTTCGAAGGTCGCACTTCCCAAATGCGGGAGCAGAACGACATTGGGAATGGCAAACCAGCGGGCGTCGACAGCAGGTTCATGGGTGTAAACGTCTAGTCCGGCACCAGCGATCCGCCCGCTTTCGAGGGCAGTAATCAAAGCATCCTCGTCAATCAACTCGCCGCGCGAGCTGTTGATGATGTAAGCATCGCGCTTCATATGTTCGATGCGTTCGGCGTTGATAATCTTGTCGGTCTCTGCCGTCAGCGGGCAGTGCAGAGAGATGATATCGGCGCGCGCGACAAGTCGGTCGAGATCGGGTTCGAAGGTTACACCCAATTCCTCTTCGACGCTGGCGGGTAGTCGTTGGCGTTTATTATAGATGATGTTCAGGCCGAATGCCTTTGCCCGCAACGCAACCGCTTCGCCGATGCGCCCAAGGCCGATAATGCCGAGTGTCTTGCCGCCGATGCGATGACCGAGCATCCCCGTCGGGCTCCATCCCTGCCATCCGCCGTTCCGCATTATTCGGTGGCCTTCGCCCAAACGGCGCGGGACATTGAGGATGAGCGCCATCGTCAGGTCCGCCGTGTCGTCCGTGAATACGCCGGGCGTATTTGTTACCATGATGCCCTTGGCCTTTGCTGCGGCGAGATCGATATGATTTACCCCCGCGCCATAATTGGCGATGAGTTTAAGGCGGCCCGGCGCAGCTGCAATCAAGTCGGCGTCGATATTATCGGTGACGGTCGGTACCAGAACGTCGCAATCTATCATCGCATCGATCAACTCGTTACGGCTCATCGGTGTGTCGTCGTTGTTGAACCCTGCTTCGAAAAGTTCGGCCATCCTGCCTTCGACAGCAGGCAATAACTTCCGGGTTACTCGGATACAGGGACGTTCGATGCGGCTAAGTTCTGGCATGAGACCGACTAAAGCCGATTTCGCGATGACGTCAAGACAGGATGGTTGCACTGTCGGTATAGCTTACAGTATAGAGGAATTCGGTGGGGTAAGAATATGGCAAATCAGGCAAAATTCATCTGGCAGACGGTCATCTTGGGTAGCGCGCTCGTCACGACAACGGCGGCGCTTGGGCAATCGCAGCAAAAGGCACCTTATTGGGCGTCGATTGAAGAAGCTGAGGCTCGGATGCGCACCGGGCCGAGCACTGAGTTTCCGGTGAAATGGGTCTATAAACGCCAAAACCTGCCGGTGAAGGTCGTTGCGGTCCACAGCGTCTGGCGTAAAGTCGAGGATCCCGACGGCGATCAGGGCTGGATGCATGTCCGCCTGCTCAGTCCCAAACGTACTGCAGTGGTGGTCGGTAGCGGCGTCGGATCGCTTCGCGAAACACCGGATGGAAAGGCGCGCATCGCATGGCGTGTGGAACCCGGCGTAGTCGGTCGAATCGACGAATGCGACAAAGGCTGGTGTCGTTTCGAAAATGCCGGCCGATACGGCTATATCGAAACCGACCATTTATGGGGCGAAGAAGCGCCTTAGGTCATTGCAGGCAGTTCAGCGTCAGACGCCGTTTGACGCGGGCGGTTTACCACTTCGGTAAATTTTGCTTGATATTTGGGATGCTCGGTCCCCATCCACTTGTCCCACCAGGTGAAATACAACCCGTAATTATGGTTGAAGCTGCCATTGTGATGCAGGTCATGATGCACCGTTGTGTTGATCCAACTGGTTAGCGGCGTTGACAGCCACCAGCGGGGAAAAAATTCGAAACCGGCATGTCCCATTGCGTTGCGGATGATCTGGAAATTTAGCCAAGTGAAAAGCACCCAACCCGGCGTCGGCATGAACAGCAGCCAGATCGGTACAAACATAAACATCACCACCGCTTCTGGGATGGCAAAGCTATAGGCAGCCCATGGCGTCGGCGTGATCGAGCGGTGATGCGCGCGATGGAAATATTTGAACAGCTTGGGATGGTGCATCGTGCGGTGTGCCCAGTAGAAGTAGGCGTCATGTGCAATCACGATGCCAGCAAGGATCAACAGGTCGGTGACAAGTCCGAAACCTTCACCCATCATGTTGTAAAACACGCCGACCTGTTTTCCCCAAATCAAAAATGCCGCGCCAGCGGTATAGACCAAGGCTGATTGCAACGATTGCAAAACTTCGCGCCGCATGTCCGCAGCCGAAGCTTCGCGCACCTGGATCTTGCGCACCTTCAAGGCGCTGCGCCGTAACAGCCCGACGATGATAAAAGTTATCGACGCGGCCAGAAGGTAGCGTCCGAAATCAAATGCGAAAACATACTGTCCCTTGGTGAGAAGTATGTCGAGGGGAGGAATTCCGGTGGTCATATTCACTTCCTTGGTAGTTGGCGGTTACCATTTGATTGGTTGTCGATAAGATTACTCCGCCATTTTCAAATCTGACTAGCCGATTTCGAAATCAGCCAGATTTGCGCAAGCGATATTCGCTTGGCGTCATCCCTTCGGCTTCGCGAAATGCCCGGTTGAAAGGGCCTAGCGACCCGAAGCCCGCGTCGAGCGCAATAGTGATGATCGGCACATCTTTTTGACTTGAGTCAGCCAATGCCGCCTTCACTTCGGACAGCCTGTATCCGTTAAGAAAGGAGGCAAAATTCCGGTACCCCATCTGCTGGTTAATTGTCCGGCGCAGCCGATATTCCTGTTCTCCCAATTGCGCCGCTAGCTTTGCAATGGACATCGTCTCGTCGCGGTGCGGCATGTCGTTCTGCATATGCGCCAGAAGTTTGGCGACCAGCGGATCGTCGACCGTTGCTGCAAGCGAGCGCCGCGTTTCGTCGGCGGTTGAGCCGAAAAGGTCCGCTTGGCGCATTCCGAACATCGCCGCGCAAAAAGCCAGGATGACGATGACAGCAAGGCTACCCATAATACGTTGTCTGTCGTGGTCGATCCAGCCGTTGTGCGCCGCGACTTCGGTGAGTGCGATAACAATAACGTATACACCGACGACAAAAACCATGCGCGTACGCAATTTGCGGCGACCTTCGATCAGGTCGCCTTCGCGCCCGCGCCACATTTCGAAAAGAGCACCCCCTGCGAACGCTAGCATCGCAAGTCGGAAAATGACGCCGGATATCGTGTTGATCCATCCATCCGCTGGAAAGGTCAATTGCACCACGAGTGAATTGGCGATGCTCGCTGCCACAAGCGCCATGTCGCGAAAGCGCAATTGTGTTTCATCGTTGAACCAGGCTTTGGCAAATAGCCAGAACAAACCCGGCGTCGCGGCTGCGCCGAGCGCAATGATCAAGCCTATAAATAGTGGCTCGCGATACCAGCCAATAGTGACGATGATGTAACAGCAAATTGCGATGTTCATTGCGACCGCCAGACGTGCCGCCAGTATCCGGCCATGATCGCGAAGCAATAACCAGCTCCACAACATAAGCAGCGCAATTGCCCCGCCACGGGCCATCAGGTCTAGCTGTTCGAAAAATCCCATTACCCGCATCGCTGTCACATCGAGCCGCAAGCAACAAGATGATTTTGCCACCGCCAGCCGCGCGTTCAGTTTTTCTTTGGAAAATGCTGCTATCAACTCGGCCGCGAAAGATGGAGCCGACCTTGCCGGATGTTACCAGCCTGAAACTATTGGGACTTGCGGGGATCATTTCTTACGCCGCAGCGCGGATGGCGGCGAAGGCGGGGATGCTAGGCTATAGCCGCCTGATGCTGGTCGCTGTTCCTGTTGCCGGTATGCCCGAAATGCCGAAAGGATTTCGTGTGGAGCCTATCGCACCCGAAGCATTGCTGAACCACATCATCGACGTTTCACCCGACGTTCAAAACCTCCGGTTTGCACAAGGCATGACATGTCTAGCCGCGTTTAACCGTAAGAAGGAGCTGGTTGGAGTAATATGGATTGGCAACGGACCGTTTAGTGAGGATTCTATGGCGATCTGTTTTCACGTCCCTGCCGATGCTGGATGGGATGCCGGCCTGTGGATCAAGCCGCAGCATCGGATGGGTCGTGGCTTTGCGGCATTAATGGCGGGCACCGCTAAATGGCTTCGGGCCAATGGCAAGCACTGGTCGATGAGCTGGATCGCCGATTATAACTTGCCGTCAATGCTTTCGCACAAGCGCATGGGCGCAACGACGGTCGGGCAGGTAATAATCTTCCGCTTTTTTCGCTGGCAATTTATGTCGCAAGGACGACCGCGAATCGTGGCTATAAACAGCGAAAATGCCTCGGAAATTCATCTGGATCATCGGGGCATTAATCGTTCATTCAGGAAACAAATGGCGTAATTTTAACTTGTCGCATATATGATTTTTGGTCGGTTGCGGAGAGAGCTGATGCGTATCAAACTGTGCCTGTTAACTGCTGGTTTAGTTCTGTCTTCGACGGCGTCTGCGCAGACGCATAACGGGTTTAATACTCTGCCCGAATATAATTTGAGCACTAGCGACATGAGCTGGGCATATGGTCCCGATCGAAAGGAACGAAGCGCTGCAGTTGTTTTGGCAAGGCTGCGCTCATTGTGCAGCAGCACCCATCATTACGAACAATATTATTGCGCGCGCGGCATGAAGCTTCTGAACAAGGCATATGCAGAATTGAAGTTGCGGAAGGCTGCCGAATCTACATTCACGGAGTAACGTTTCAGCACGCAATTCAAGATAGGCGTGGGCCGATGCCGCTGCTATCGAACGTGCCATGTCCGAACAAAAGCATCTCTACCTCGTCGATGGCTCCGCATATATATTCCGTGCTTACCACCGGTTGCCGCCACTAACCAATCAGCACGGGGAGCCGGTAGGTGCGGTTTATGGATATACGACCATGCTTTGGAAGCTGGCGGACGACTTGCATCAGGCTGATGGTCCGACCCATATGGCGGTGGTACTCGACAAATCTAGCCAGTCGTTCCGCAATCGAATTTACGATCAGTACAAAGCCCACAGGCCCGATCCGCCTGAGGATCTGAAGCCGCAATTCCCTATGATCCGCGATGCTACGCGCGCTTTCTCGCTGCCAATGATCGAGGAAGATGACGTCGAGGCGGACGATATGATTGCGAGCTATGCCAAAGCGGCATGTCGCGCGGGCTGGCATGTGACTATCGTGTCATCGGATAAAGATCTGATGCAGTTGGTCGAACCATGCGTCGACATGTTCGACACGATGAAGAACGAACGTATCCGCACCGAGGAAGTGTTCGAAAAATTTGGCGTTGCGCCGGAGAAGGTCGGTGATGTTTTGGCGCTGATGGGGGATAGTGTCGATAATGTCCCGGGCGTTCCCGGTGTCGGTCCGAAAACCGCGACCAAGCTAATCCAGGAGTTCGGCGATCTTGAATCGGTGCTTGCCGCAGCACCCGAAATGAAGCCCTCGAAGATGCGTGACAATCTGATTGAGCATGCGGAAAAGGCGAGATTGTCGAAAGTGCTGGTCACGCTGAAGGAGGATTGTCCGCTCCCGGTTCCGATCGAAGATATGGAACTGGGGGCCATTCCGGAGGAACCGCTAGCGGCGTTCCTCCAGCATCATGGATTTAATTCGCTGCTCAAACGCATTGGACATGTTGCCAATACCGCCTCTGCAAACAAGGCGATTGCGGGCAATCCCAAGGCGACCAGCAACGGCGAAGGTGCAGCGCACGCGCCTGTTGCCGGCAATGCTGCGGCACCCGCGCCGATGCCACCTATCGATACCAAGAGCTATGAATGCGTAACCGATCTTGCGCGCCTCGATCACTGGATTTCACGCGCGCACGAAACCGGATTGCTTGGCTTTGACACCGAGACCGACAGTCTGCAGGCAGCGAGCGCCAACCTGGTCGGGTTCAGCCTTGCAGTTGCGCCGGGAGAAGCATGCTATGTCCCACTCTCGCACGGTGGCACCGACATGTTCGCTGAAAAGCCCGTTCAAATCCCGATGGCCGCCGCGATCGCAAAATTGAAGCCATTGCTCACGGATTGGTCAGTCCTCAAAATCGGCCAGAATCTCAAATATGATATGTCGGTACTGGCACGGCACGGCGTTACGGTTGCCCCTTATGACGATACGATGGTGATGAGCTTTGCGCTCGACGCTGGGCGGCAGGGGCATGGAATGGACGAGCTGGCAAAGGTTCATCTAAATCATGAGTGTATCTCGTACAAAACGGTCACTGGTACCGGCAAAAGCCAGATCGGCTTTGCGGCCGTGCCCTTGGCTGATGCCACCTGTTACGCTGCCGAGGATGCCGACGTTACATTGCGGCTCTGGCATCATCTGAAGTTGCGGCTCAGTCCTGAAAAAGCGACGGTCGTATATGAAATGGTAGACCGGCCGCTGGTTCCGGTACTTTCGAAGATGGAATGTACCGGCATCAAGGTCGACCGCGCTGTTTTGGCTAGGCTGTCGGGCGAGTTTGCCGCGCAAATGGAGGTCCTGGAAAAAGAAATCTATGGCTTAGCTGGTCAGCCATTCACTATCGGCAGCCCGCAGCAGCTGGGCGAAATCCTGTTCGGGAAATTGGGCCATAAGGGCGGCAAGAAGGGCAAGTCCGGACAATATTCGACTGATGTTACTGTGCTGGAAGATCTGGCAGGGCAAGGCGTAGATATCGCGCGCAAAGTTCTCGACTGGCGGCAACTGGCGAAACTGAAATCGACCTATACCGACAGCCTTCAGCAGCAGATCGATCCATCGACAGGCCGCGTTCACACCAGTTACAGTCTCGTCGGCGCGCAAACGGGTCGGTTGTCATCGACCGATCCAAATCTTCAAAATATCCCGATTCGAACCGAAACCGGACGGCAGATCCGCGATGCGTTTGTTGCCGATTCCGGTAATCTCATATTGTCGGCGGATTACAGCCAGATTGAATTGCGTCTGGCCGCACATTTTGCCGATGTCGAGCCGCTTCGTGATGCCTTTGAAAAGGGCGAAGACATCCACGCGCGCACGGCGATGGAGATGTTCGGTGAGGTCAATCGCGATACGCGCGGCCGGGCAAAAACGATCAACTTCTCTATTTTGTACGGTATCTCGCGCTGGGGGCTAGCAAAGCGTCTAGAATCAACCCCTGATGAAGCACAGGCGCTCATTGATGCGTACTTCAAGCGGTTCCCCGGCATCTCGAATTACATTCAGGAGACGCTGGCAGAGGTGCGCGAAGTCGGCCATTCGACGACGCTGTTTGGACGCAAAACCTGGTTCCCGCGCATCAAGTCCCCCAATCAGGCCGAAAGGCAGGGCAGCGAGCGTGCTGCGATCAACGCGCCGATCCAAGGGACAAGTGCCGACATCATCAAGCGCGCAATGGTTCGGATGGGGCCTGCCCTGCTGGAGGCTGGCCTCCCCAATGTCAAAATGCTGTTGCAGGTGCATGACGAACTTGTGTTTGAACTTCCGGAGTCCGATGTTTTGGCGGCGAGCAAAGTCATTGAGACCGTTATGGCGGGCGCGGCCGAACCGCTGGTCAAACTGACCGTCCCGCTCGGCGTTGAAATCGGGACAGGCAAAAGCTGGGGCGCGGCGCATTGACCTAGCCGCGCCCCATTTGCTTGTTTACATGGGCATATTGTCGTTTTTTTCTTCGGATTCCATCGCAACGGCCACATCTGCATTCGCCGAAAGCCGCACCGTTCCATCTTCCACTGAAGCAACCAGTCCGCCATCTATATAGTGGTGATGGCCTTCATGGCTGCCTTGGCCCGAATCTTTCTTGGTAAGCTTTATACGGTTGCCTTCGACGCCGTCTACGGTGCCGACATGGACGCCGTCAGCGCCGATGACTTCTGCATGTTCCTTAACTTGTGAGAGGTCTGCCATTTTTTTTCTCCTGTGCTTGGGCATGGCTTAACGCGCCAGATGGCATGAAGGTCCACGACATTGGCCGCATGGCCATGTCGCATAACCTTCTTATTTTGATAGCCGAACCGTCGCACGCAGTTCGCAATATTGACGCCATCGCTGCGCATAGGGCCATCTTCCCAACCGCAGGAGTCTCCCAAAATGCGTCGTCCCTATATCGCTGCAATTCTTTCATTTCTCAGTGCAACGACAGCCATGCCGGCATTCGCCCAAACCCCCGAAGCCGACGATCAGGCGTTCGAAGGCGAAATCATCGTTACTGCGCAGAAACGCGAAGAGCGGCTGGTCGATGTGCCGGTTACTATTAGTGCGGTTAACCAGGCCCGTCTCGATGAGCTCGGTGTCAGCGATCTGGATGAACTGGCGAACTATATCCCCGGCCTAAACATCCAGGAGCAGAGCGCCAACAACCCAGGTATCGTGATCCGTGGAATCACGTCGGACTCCGGATCGGCGCAGCAGGCGGCGCGCGTGACGCTTTACTATAACGGCGTCGATATCTCGCGCTCGCGCGGTTCGTATCAGGACATTTATGACGTCGAACGCATCGAAGTCATCAAAGGACCGCAGGCGACGTTGTTCGGTACGGCATCGGCAGTCGGCGCAATCAGCATCATTTCGGCGCGACCCAAGCCGGGTTTTTCTGGCGCGCTAACTGCAGGCATCGGCAATTACGATCAGCGTTTGCTAACCGGCAACCTCAATATGGGCTCGGACATATTAGCCGCGCGGGTCGCGTTCGCATATAAAAAGCGCGACGGCTATGTGAACAATCTGGCCCCTGGTCAGGATGATCTGAACGGGCAGGACCAGCTTGGCGTCCGCGGTTCGCTTCGGTTCACGCCAAATGACGCGCTCACCGCCGACCTCATTCTGACCTATGACCGTCAGCGCAATCCGGGCACCGCGTTCGTGTCTCGCGCCCTGCCCACGGCTTCGGGCCCCGGCGACCCGTTCGGCGACGCCTTTCTGGGCGGGTCGCCGCGTTCATTGCAAGACCTGTATCAGGACAAATTGGGGCTGACCCGTGACGTTTACGACGCCAATTTCACCGTGAACTATGAATTTGCCGACAATTGGGCGCTGACGATGGTCAATGGTTACCGCAAATTCGACTCGCTTGAAGTATTCGATGCCGATGGTTCAGCGGCCTGGTATCTCGAATTTACCGAATTGGCCAAGGGCGACCAGTTCAATCATGAGACCCGATTTGCATATACGGACGATAAATTTCGCGGTTCATTCGGGTTCAACTTTTTCCACGAAGACAGCATCCAGAATGTCCCGTTCTCGACCAATGAGCGCGTGTTTTTTGCATGCGCGACCAGCACTGCAGCAACACGTGCGCAGTGCGTCGCGCCAAATGGTAGCGTTCCGGCGCAAGCCCTTCCCGCTATACCTTACAGCTCGGTATTTGAAAATCAGGGTCGCAATGACAGTTACTCGATGTTTGCCGACGGCACATGGATTCCTATACCAAAATTGGAGATAACTTCCGGTGCGCGAGTCTTGATCGAGAAGCGTCGTTCGGGCTTCTACGCCCGTGTTCCGCGTTCGGTCGTTACCGGCGGTGCATCGGTTATTCCCGGTCAGATTGACACCGCAGGCCAAACCTTCCGGACCGAGGATAGCTTTGTCGCTGTCCTGCCGCGGTTCAATTTGCTCTACCGATTCTCGGATAATTTCAATGGCTATGCGACGGTTTCGAAAGGCCGCCGTTCGGCAACGGTGCAACTTGGTGCGCGCTCAACGCTAGGCGGCCCGGTTGCAAATTTCACGCCGGTGCTCGCAGAGAATATCTGGAACTATGAGGTTGGCCTGAAAGGCGCTTTGGGCATTTTTTCGGGTTCAATCGGCGCTTATTATCTGACCTACGACAATTTTCAGGTGAGCATTGTTCTGCCGAACGGAACGACCCAGACACAAAGCGCCGGAACCGCTACGAACAAAGGCATCGAGGCCGAACTGACTATGAAGCCAACAAGCTGGCTGAGCATCTTCGGCAATGTGGGTTATATCGACGGGGGAATCGACGATAAACCAACCATAGCTGCAAATTTCCGGGGCGCGAAATTCCGTTTGCAACCCGAAGTGCAAGCGTCGGGTGGTTTCACCATTAACGCGCCTTTGGGCGGGGTAACTTTCTTCGCTACGCCATCGGTGACCTATCGCAGCAGCATGTTCTTCGAAATCCCGAACAATCCCGTCACCAGTCAGGATGCGGTAACATTGGTCAACGTCAACGCAGGGCTTCGCTTCGGCGGCGACCGTTTTGAAATATCTGCCTTCGCGCGCAACCTTTTGGACGAAGACTATTTGCTCGATGCGGGCAATACGGGCGGCGCTTTTGGAATCCCGAGCTTCATTCCGGCGGAACCCCGACTTTACGGCATACGGGTTGGCGCAAAATTCTAATCCGGCGAGGAAATGACGCGATTTGACTCGAAACTGTCACGCGTATGACGTGAACGCGTAACGCGTGACAGTTAATCGGCAGTTCCAGTTAAGGCAACAACTGGGAAAATCATGACCGATATTCTGAAAGATAGCGTTCTCAATAAGGACGAGGTCACCGGCATCTTCGAGCCGAAAATGCCCGACTGGTTCCACGAAAAAGAACCGCGAAGCTATCAGCCGAAGCAAAAGTATAGAACGGTCTGGATATCCGACATCCACCTTGGAACGTCCGGCTGTAATGCAGAGCTTCTGCTCGATTTTCTGCACAGCATCAAATGCGATACGCTCTATCTGGTTGGCGACATTGTTGATGGCTGGCGCTTGCGCAAAGGCTGGTATTGGCCATCGAGCCACAATGAAGTGCTCCGCCGTATCCTGAAAATGGCGCATAAAGGCACGCGGGTGGTATACGTTCCGGGCAATCATGACGAGATGTTCCGCGATTATGTTGGTCTTGGCTTTGGCGGTGTTGAACTGGCACATGAGGCGATCCATGAGACCGCCGACGGGCGGCTATTGCTGGTCACGCATGGCGATATGTTCGACAGCGTCGTACTATACGCCAAGTGGTTGGCGTTCTTGGGCGATGCTGCTTACACATTCCTGCTGAAGGCCAATATCTGGCTCAATGCGGTGCGTCGTCGGTTCCATCTGCCTTATTGGTCACTCTCATCTTATCTGAAAATGCGCGTTAAAAATGCGGTGGCATTTATCGGTCAATATGAAGAGGCTGTTGCCCGCGCCGCGATTGAACGTGGCGTCGACGGCGTTGTATGCGGCCATATTCACCATGCCGAAATCCGCGAATTTGATGGCGTCACTTATTATAATGATGGCGACTGGGTCGAAAGCTGCACTGCTTTGGTGGAGGACAAGCACGGCAATATGTCGATTGTCGATTGGGCCGAACACACCCGTCAGCGCCGCCACGCCGACAAGCTGGCCAAGGTCGCTGCGTGAGGATCGCCATCGCCACCGATGCATGGGCACCGCAAGTCAACGGTGTTGTCCGCACGCTGGAAATGACGGTCAAGCTGCTGCTGGAGCGCGGGCACGACGTCAAGATTATCAGTCCAGACCAGTTTAGAACCGTGGCTTGTCCCGGCTATGGTGAAATCCGTTTGGCGTTGGCGCCGCGTTTTGGCCTCCGCAAGACGCTGGCCGAATTTGTGCCCGACATTGTCCATATATCGACAGAAGGACCGATCGGGTGGAGCACAAGGCGCTGGTGTATGGCGAACGATGTACCGTTCACAACGGCATTCCACACGCGCTTTCCGGATTATGCTTCTGTGCGAACCGGCTTATCGCCAGATTTCTTTTGGCCAGTGATGCGACGTTTTCATGCTCCATCGCGGGCGGTATTGTCGGCGACGCCGCGTTTAAGCGATGAACTTGCCAGCCGTGGAATCATCCACACCAGACCATGGACGCGGGGAATTGATACCGCGATTTTTAAACGAGAATTGGTTCTGCATCCCGCACTGGCGAATTTACCACGCCCGATATTATTGTCGGTTGGCAGGGTTGCGATTGAGAAAAACCTCGACGATTTCCTAAGCGCAGATGTCGCCGGAACCAAAGTGGTCGTGGGCGATGGCCCTGCATTATCAGAGCTCAAAGCGCGTTATCCGGGTGCAGTTTTTACCGGCAGTTTGAACGGCTCCGAATTGGCGCAAGCTTATGCGGTAGCAGACGTCTTTGTGTTCCCGAGCAAGACTGACACCTTTGGCCTTGTGATGATCGAGGCACTTGCGTGCGGCGTGCCGGTCGCGGGCTATTGCGTACCGGGTCCGCTCGATATCGTCGGCGCAAACGGGTTGGGTCCGGCAGATAATTTAACTCATCCTGTTGGCGCGGTATCTGAATCGCTTTGCGCAGCCATCGCTGCAGCATTGAAATGCGACCGGAGCAGGGCCGCCGATTATGGTGCGCATTTTACTTGGGATAACGCGGCTGACCAGTTTCTGTCAGCGCTGGATTATGCACGGCGTATGTCGGTGCAGGCCGCCTAACCGCGTTGGCGGGTTTGCATGTATGTACCTAGCAAGCGAACGGAATTACAGTGAAAGCGCAGTTCTTCTAGAGCCCGGTCGACCGAGGCATCTCCTGGCGCGCCTTCGATATCAGCGAAAAATTCGGTCGCGGCAAAGCTGGCCCCATTCTGGTAGCTTTCCAGCTTGGTCATGTTCACGCCATTGGTCGCAAACCCGCCCATTGCCTTGTAAAGCGCAGCTGGGATGTTTTTCACCTCGAAGATGAAGGTAGTCATCAGCGTGCCGTCCATCGCCGTCGCATCTGCTGCTTCGCGCGACAGAACGACGAACCTAGTCATATTGCTAGCATCGTCCTGAATTGCGTCGTTGATCGCCACAAGCCCATATAAAACCGCAGCAATTGACGGGGCGATTGCACCGGCGCTTGGATCATCGCTTCCGGCCACAAACGCGGCGGCGGCGGCGGTGTCTGCATATGCCACAGGGATAATGCCATGGTCACGCAAATAATGGCGGCATTGGCCAAGAGCCTGCGGATGGCTCATCGCTGTGGTCAATTTTGCGTCGGCTGACTTCGCCATCAGGCAATGGCGGATGGGCATAAAATGTTCGGCAATGATGCTCAGGCCGGATTCCGGTAAAAGGAAATGAATGTCTGCAACACGGCCATGCAGCGAATTTTCAATCGGGATGATGGCACGAGCGGCCGTGCCATCCTTGACCGCATCAATGGCATCTTCGAAAGAAAAACAGGGAAGCGGCAAACAGCCAGCGTCGAATTCCAGCGCAGCCAAATGCGAATTCGCGCCTGGCGCACCCTGAAATGCCACTGCGCGTGCCGGTTCGGTAGCGGCAGCGGAGGTCATTTCCTTGACCTTTACGAGTGCGGTAGCAGGATAGCTGTCCATAACGTTCGTCGCGTTAGGGCAGGGGAACTTATCCGGCAAGACCGGATTTCGGCACTTGCACGGCTACCCTTCGGTCATTAGAGGGACGGGAGAATCCGGCGGACCCCGTTGCCGCCCGTACACAACCGCACATCAGGGCTGATATTCATGGACGATCGCAGTAACACCATCGCTGGCTGGGTTTTAGCAGGCGGAATCGCCGCACTCGGTTTCACCATAGTTTCCGGCATGTATTTTCATGGTGAAGCACCGGAAAAGCCTGGCTACGCTATTCAGGGTGTTGAAAGCGGCGACGCCGGCGCGGCTGCAGCGGTACCGATTGCGACACTGCTTGCAACTGCTGATGTCGCCAAGGGTGAGGCAATTTTCAAGAAATGCGTTGCCTGCCACACTATTGCTGCGGGCGGTGCCGATGGTATCGGTCCCAATTTGCACGGCGTAGTTGGCCGCGCCCTCGCCAGTGGCGCACACGCCTATTCCGAAGCGTTAAAAGGAAAGGGCGGCAATTGGACATTCGAGGCACTGAACGAATGGCTTTCCAATCCGAAAAAATATGTACCCGGTAACAAGATGACATTTGCAGGCTTGGGAAATCCCGAAGAACGTGCGGCTGTTATTCTGTACCTGAATTCGCAAGGCTCGAACCTTCCGTTGCCTGCGGCTCCGGCAGCTGCCGCCGAAGGTGCGGCGCCCGTTGCAGATACAGCGGCTGCCACCGGCCAAGAAACGGCGGCGACCCCGGCTACTGATGCGCCTACTCAGGCTCCTGCGCAGGCCGCTCCGCAATAGTCGGCTGCCAGAGTTTCGACCCTAGCAGTTTTGGATGTTATAGAAATCGCGGATTGCGGCCCAAGCTTCCTCGGCCGTCTCGACGAACTGGAAAAGGTCCAGATCTGGTGGGCTGATGACGCCTTCAAGCATCAGTTCTTCAAAATTGACGACTCGGTTCCAGAATTCTTCACCGAATAACAATATCGGCATTTTCTTGACCTTGCCGGTCTGCACCAATGTCAGCAGTTCGAAGAATTCGTCGAATGTACCGAAACCGCCGGGGAATACGGCAAGTGCGCGCGCGCGAAGCAGGAAGTGCATTTTGCGAAGCGCAAAATAATGGAACTGGAAACTCAGGTCTGGCGTGACGTAAATGTTGGGCGCCTGTTCGTGCGGCAAAACGATGTTTAAACCGATCGACTCCGCACCGACATCGTGGGCACCACGATTGGCCGCCTCCATAATCGAAGGGCCGCCGCCCGAGCATACCACGAAATGACGTTTGCCGTTTTCGTCGGTGACCGCACATTCACTGGCAAGCCGTGCCAGCTTGCGCGATTCTTCATAATAGCGCGATTTGTCCTTCATACGTTCGGCGATGATTTTGCCTCGTTCGTCAGTCGCCAGCGCAACCAACGCATCGGCGGCTTCGGGCTCGGGTATTCGCGCCGAGCCATAGATAACCAGCGTCGAAGCAATATTAGCCTCTTCGAGCAGCATTTCAGTCTTTAGCAGCTCAAGCTGAAAGCGGACGGGCCGCAACTCTTCGCGCAACAAAAACTCGGTATCCTGAAATGCCAGGCGGTAGGATGCGCTTTGGGTTTGGGGGGTGGAAAGCTGCTTTTCGGCGAAGCCAGCTTCCTGCTTGGCTTTATAGAACCTGCGGTCCGATACGTCTTTTTCTGTCATTGGGCGGCGTTTAGGCTCGTAGCCGGGGTTTTGCCACCCCTTATCGGCAATATGCCGAACCATCTTTCATGGATTGCGCCATGTCGAAATGGAAATGATTGGCGTGCGCGCCGTTATAATCGGGGCCAAGTACCGTGCCGAACCTTTTGCACGCCGACTGGTGCAAACGACGGAGGAAATCCTGTTCAGATTTTGGACCGCGCCATCCTTTCAATACCGACACCCTTCGACCGTCCCGCAGGACGAATGCCGAGATATCGATGGCATTGCCAAAAGCATGTTGCGATAATCTGTCCGACCGTCCGCCATTGATGTTGCGGCAGCTATAGGTGCCCATGGTTTCGATCCGAACGACCTCGGATCCCAGATATTGCTTTGCCGCTGGCCGCACCGCATTTTGCGCCCATGCGGTGAAATTCGCCGCAAGCGGGCAGGTCATTGCGCCCAAGTTGGTGGTCGGGGTACCGAAATCCATGAGTTTGATGGTGTCGATCGTGCGGCAACCGCCGCCGAAGCTTTGATTGGGGAGAGCCGCGAATTTTACCGATTTCGATTTGAGATCGGTCAGGCACATACGCGCGTCGGCGGTTTTGAATACGTCATTTGGACGTTGAACGATTTGCTGGTCTTCGCGCCCACCGCAGGCAGCAAGACCCAGCAGGGCCGCAGCAGTCATCACGATTTGCACAGCGCGTAAAACCATCCTCACAATTTAGCGATTCGTGGTTAACAGGCCGTCAATTTTTTGACGTGGCGCCGTTATCTAGCCTGTTCCAAACACCGGTCAGCGATTAACTGGTCTGCCAGACTTTGTGACAAAATCGGGATTGCGCGAACCGGAATGCGAACCTATCAGAAACCCGTGTTGCGAATCGTTCTTAACAACAAATATGTCTTCTGGGTTTTGCTGGCTATTCCAGCCGCCTCCATGCTGTGCGCCTATCAAAGCGGTGACATTATCGCGATGGACATGCTTTACCCGACCGGCGAATGGTCCGCGCGTTTCATGATCATTGCGATGATTTTCAGCCCGCTTGTTGCGGTCCTAGGTCCAAAGCCTTGGCTCAACTGGTTGGTCAAACGCCGCCGGGCACTAGGTGTAGCGGCCTTTGCCTATGCAGTGCTGCACCTTTTTTTCTACCTCATCGACATGGGCAATCTCAACGACATCCTTGCCGAATTCTGGGCGCTGGGGATCTGGACGGGTTGGGCCGCGATGCTGTTGTTTGTACCGCTGGCAATGACAAGCAATGACGCTTCGGTCCGCGCGTTAAAGGCGGGGTGGAAGCGTCTGCAAAGACTGGTTTATCCGGCGGCGTTGCTGGTTCTCGTCCATTGGATATTTATCCACAATAATTTAGTTCCGGCGATCGTCCACTTCGTTCCACTCGCGGCGCTGGTCGTCGCCAGATATTTCCTCGTCCCCAAACTAACCCCAAAAGGAGCATGAACATGCGTGTATTTTCTACTCTCATCCTTGGAGCCGCTGCAGCCTTTGTATTGGCATCCGCGCCAGCATCGGCGACCGGCGTCATTACCTGCAAGGCTGGTCCGCAATCCGGCTGGAAAAGCCAGGAGGCTTTAACCTCCAAATTGACCAAAGAAGGCTGGACTGTCCGCAAGTCCAAGGTCGATGGGGGTTGCTATGAAGTGTATGGCACCACCCCAGAAGGTGACCGGGTCGAAGCCTATTTCCACCCCGTCACGCTCGAAAAGCTCTATGTCGGCCGCCGCGGCGAAGTACTGTTTCGCAAGACCGGTTACTGAAGACAAAAAAGCGATAGTCGTTGACAAAACCGGGGCCGCAACTAAACGCGGCTCCGGGCCACGCGGTCCCAACGCCGCGCTGCTCTCTGCAAGGAGAAGCTTAAATGACTATCAGTAAACCCGCCGTCAAGCCGGCGCGTCCGTTCTTTTCTTCCGGTCCGTGCGCTAAGCCGCCGGGTTGGGAAGCCTCCAAATTAGCAACCGAATCGCTGGGCCGTTCGCACCGCGCGAAGATCGGCAAGTCGCGTCTGCAGCTCGCCATCGACCTGATGCGCGAGGTTCTTCAGGTCCCCGACACGCATCGTATTGGCATCGTGCCAGCGTCGGACACTGGCGCCTATGAAATGGCCATGTGGACGATGCTCGGCGCGCGTCCTGTGACCGCAACCGCATGGGAAAGCTTTGGCGAGGGTTGGGTCACTGATGCCGTCAAGCAACTCAAAATCGAGCCAAATGTCATACGCGCTGATTATGGGCAGCTGCCCAATATGGCAGCGATCGACCAAAGCCACGATGTGCTGTTCACCTGGAATGGCACGACCTCCGGCGTTCGCGTTCCCAATGGTCATTGGATCAGCGACACCCGCGAAGGCCTGACCTTCAACGACGCGACCAGCGCGGTATTTGCGTACGACATGCCTTGGGAAAAGCTCGATGTGACGACCTTCTCTTGGCAAAAAGTTTTGGGCGGCGAGGGCGCACACGGCGTTATCATTCTGGGCCCGCGTGCTGTCGAGCGGCTCGAAACGTACACGCCTTCATGGCCGTTGCCCAAGATTTTCCGGTTGATGGCCAAGGGCGCTTTGGCTGAAGGTGTCTTCAAGGGCGAAACCATTAACACGCCGTCGATGCTGGCAGTTGAAGACGTTATCTTCGCGCTCGAATGGGCCAAGAGCGTCGGCGGGCTGCAAGGGTTAATGGCCCGATCGAATGCCAATGCGGTGGCACTCAGCAAGATTGTCGAAGAGCGTGCATGGCTGGATCATCTAGCTGCTGATGAAGCGACAAGGTCCAAGACCTCGGTCTGCCTTACCGTCGAAGGCGCTGACGAGGTGTTCATCAAAAAATTCGCCGGTCTTCTTGAAGCCGAAGGTGCCGCGTTCGACATTGCCGGTTATCGCGACGCTCCGCCGGGTCTGCGTATCTGGTGCGGTGCGACCGTTGATACCGCCGACATCGAAGCGCTCGGGCCGTGGCTCGATTGGGCTTACGCCGAGCTAACCTCTTAATCTCAATTCGTCACCCTGAACTTGTTTCAGGTCTTACTTCTACCGATGAAATTAAGATGCTGGAACGAAATGACTAGAGGTCAAACAAATTCAGCATGACGATATTTTAAAACGGAACCACATCCAATGACCAAACCACGCATACTTATCTCCGACCAAATGGACCCAAAAGCCGAGCAAATCTTCCGTGAACGCGGCTGTGATGTCGATGTCATCACCGGCAAGACACCCGAAGAGTTGAAAGCAATCATCGGCCAATATGATGGTCTGGCTATCCGTTCGACAACGAAGCTGACCAAGGAACTCATCGAAGCGGCAACCAATCTCAAGGTCGTCGGCCGCGCCGGGATTGGCGTCGATAATATCGACATCCCTGCCGCATCGGTGAAGGGTATCGTTGTGATGAACACGCCGTTCGGAAACTCGATCACCACCGCCGAGCACGCCATCGCCCTAATGTTCGCGCTCGCCCGCCAACTACCGGAGGCCGACGCCTCGACGCAGGCCGGCAAGTGGGAGAAGAACCGCTTCATGGGTGTCGAAGTCACCGGCAAAACGCTGGGCCTGATCGGTGCAGGTAACATTGGCTCAATCGTTGCCAGCCGCGCGCTCGGCCTTAAAATGAAGGTTGTCGCGTTCGATCCGTTCCTCACCGCCGAGCGCGCGGTCGAGATGGGCGTCGAAAAGGCTAACCTCGATACGTTGCTCGCCAAGGCCGATTTCATTACCTTGCACACACCTTTGACCGATCAAACGCGCAACATTTTGAGCCGCGAAAATATCGCCAAGTGCAAGAAGGGTGTCCGCATCATCAACTGTGCGCGCGGCGGTTTGGTTGACGAAGCAGCACTCAAGGATGCACTTGACAGCGGGCAAGTCGGCGGTGCGGCGCTTGATGTGTTCCAGACCGAACCCGCCAAGGAATCGCCCTTGTTCGGCACGCCAAATTTCATCTCGACGCCGCATCTTGGTGCATCAACCGATGAGGCGCAGGTCAACGTCGCAATCCAGGTGGCAGAGCAATTGTCGGATTATCTTGTCAATGGCGGGGTCACCAACGCGCTCAACATGCCTAGCCTAAGCGCCGAAGAGGCGCCGAAGTTGAGGCCATATATGACGCTGGCAGAAAAGCTGGGCTCGCTCGTGGGTCAGCTCGCCCATGACAATCTCGATAACATCGCCATCGAAGTCGAGGGTGCTGCGGCCGAATTGAATATCAAACCAATTACGGCTGCGGTTCTTTCCGGTTTCATGCGCCGCTTTTCCGACGCAGTGAACATGGTCAATGCGCCATATCTCGCCAAGGAGCGTGGCTTCGATATCCGCGAAGTGCGGCACGACAAGACCGGGGCCTACCACACGCTGATTCGCGTCACGGTAAACACCGCGGCCGGTGCGCGTTCGGTTGCTGGAACGTTGTTCGGTAACGGCGAAGCACGTCTGGTCGAGATTTTCGGAATCAGCCTTGAGGCCGAGCTTGAGGGCAATATGCTCTACATCGTCAACGAAGATGCACCTGGCTTCATCGGCCGCGTCGGCACAACCCTGGGCGAAGCGGGCCTCAACATCGGCACATTCCATCTGGGCCGCCGCAGCGCAGGCGGCGAGGCGGTTTTGTTGCTATCGATGGACGCTGAAATTGAGGAGCCAATCCTCTGGCAGGTGTGCAAACTTCCCGGTGTGAAGACCGTGAAGGCGTTGAAGTTCTGAACTGGGCTTCCCCCTTCAGGCTTTTCGCGTAAAGAGCGCGCATGAACAGCATCCCGCCCGACCTATTGCCCGAAGGCTTCCGCGACCGGCTTCCGCCGCAAGCGGAGGCAGCTGCGCGGGTGGCGCGGGCAATGATCGATGTGCTGACCAGCAACGGCTACGCGCGTGTCAGCCCAGCCATAGCCGAGTTTGAAAGCGGCCTCGCAGCACGAAGCGGCGGAGCGGCGCGCAACGCGCTGCTTCGTTTTACCGACCCGGTTTCCGGGCATACGCTTGCGCTGCGCGGTGATATCACTGTTCAAGTCGGACGGATCGCGACGACACGAATGGTCGATGCGCCACGTCCGTTAAGGCTTTGCTATCACGGCCAGGTGCTTCGCCTTCGCGCGACGCAGTTGCGGCCCGAACGTGAGATTACGCAGTTGGGAGCAGAACTGGTCGGCAATGACAGCGTTGCTGCGGCCAGCGAAATCGTGTCGGTTGCAATCGACGCTTTAGAGGCCGCTGGGGTCAAAGACATTACCGTAGATTTCACGCTGCCTGATCTGGTCGAAATCTTGGCCGAAAAGGCCATGCCGTTGGCGCCTGACCAAATCGATGCGGTCAGGTCCGAGCTCGACATGAAGGATGCTGGTGGACTGAGTGCACTTGGCGCAGATGCCTATCTGCCGCTGTTAGCCGCAACCGGTGCGTTTGCCGATGCGGTCGAGAAATTGCGCGCGATTGACGCTGGCGGCGCTCTTGCATCGCGCATCGCTGCATTGGAGGCGATTGCATCTTCGGTCGCGGGCCGCGCAACGATCACTTTGGACCCGACCGAGCGGCACGGCTTCGCGTATCAAAGCTGGTTCGGCTTTACATTATTTGCCAAGGGTTATTCGGCGGCGCTGGGCCGGGGCGGTACCTATGCCATTGCGAAATCCGGCGGCGGAGATGAGGTTGCGATTGGTTTCTCGCTGTTCCCCGATCCGTTGATCGACTCGGCGACCGGCGATATCGACAACCGCCGCCTGTTCCTGCCACTGGGCACACTTCCCGCCAAAGCCGTACAGATGCGCAGCGAAGGCTGGGCAACCGTCGCGGCGCTGAGTGCCGATGACAGTGCCGAGGCCTTGGACTGCACCTTTGTGCTGGAAAACGGTCGCGCCGAACCGGTTTAGTTGCCGAATACGCCGTGTAGCCAGTTGTCGACCACGGCTGTCGCCGGATAATCGGGATCGCCCAGTTTGCGGTTGATGTCGGCATGACCCTTCAAACCCTTGCCTTCAAAAGCTTGAAGTTGAATCTCCGTACCGTTTTTCCGCAAGGCATCGGCCAGCGCCGCCGATTGTCGCGCGCCATCTTCACGGTCAACATGAAGGATAAGGAAATTCCGAGCGTTGGGTGCAGATGCCTGCCAGAAAGGTGATAGCGCCTTTTGTCGTTGTGGTTCGGTACCGAAGGCTTGTTTGTAGGTGTCCTGCATGATGCGCGCGCCATCGGTCATTTGGGTGGGGACATCATAAGCCGCACCGTCGAGCGGGATGACGCCCGCCAGCGCCGACATATCCAAGCCCACCGCCCGCAGATATTGCGGGTCGGTACCGACCAAAGCCGACAGATGCGCGCCTGCGCTATGGCCCATTAGGACGATGCGCTTGGGGTCAATACCAAACGCTTGCGTATTTTTGCGAAAATAGGCGACTGACGCTGCCACATCGGCAGCCTGTTGCTCGACAGTTGCCTCGGGGACGAGGCGATAGTTGATACTGGCAAATGCATATCCCTGCGCCAGATAATGCGGCGCCTTGAGCTGACCGGTGGCATTGCCCTTGTCACCGCGTTTCCAGCCGCCGCCGTGGACAAAAATCACCAGCGGCGCGTTTGGCGTCTTGGCTTTCCAGAAATCGAATTTCTGCAAGGGAGCATTGCCGTAAGAGAATTCGGTTGCGCCCACCGGTGACCGGGTCGCTTTGGTTTCAGCGCCGCGCTTGCCGATTTGCGCGCGCAGTTCGCTGCGGCAGTTTTCCGAAAGCTGGCTGGCCTTTTCCTGCAAGCAGCCGCGAATTGCCGCGCGGTTCATGCCGCATAGCTGAACGATTTCCTTGCGGCATTCGGCTGGTAAGCGCCCACCGCGCTGGGCTACTGCACAGGTCGCAACCAGAGCGAGCGCTGCGCTGCCCAAAATCCATTTCCGCATCTTTTGCCTCCATTGACGCTTTAGGGTGGACGTCGGCCACCCATAGTCATAACGGGGCGCACGGCGAATCCCTTCGCAAGAAAAATTCTTGCGCAGAAAAAGGCCCTCGAACGTTGAGGAACTTATGGCAAATGTAACCGTGATCGGCGCACAATGGGGCGACGAAGGCAAAGGCAAAATTGTTGACTGGCTGGCCGAACGGGCCGATGCCGTGGTCCGCTTCCAAGGCGGGCACAATGCAGGCCACACGCTCGTCGTGGGCGACAATGTCTACAAATTATCCCTCCTACCGTCGGGTATCGTTACGGGCACACTGTCGATTATCGGCAATGGAGTGGTGCTTGACCCTTGGGCTCTGCGCGATGAAATGGCCAAGCTGCGCGGGCAGGGGGTTTCGATCACCACCGAAAATTTTGCGCTCGCCGACAATTGCGCGCTGATCCTGCCGATCCACCGCGACCTTGACGGCTTGCGCGAAACCGCAGCAGGTTCAGGCAAGATCGGTACCACCGGACGCGGCATCGGTCCGGCCTATGAAGACAAGGTAGGTCGGCGCGCGATCCGCGTGTGCGACCTCGCGCATCTCGACGCAATTGATCCGCAAATGGATCGGCTCTGCGCACATCATGATGCGCTGCGTGCTGGCTTCGGCGAGCCGCCTGTCGACCGCGCCGCGTTGATTGCCGAACTGAAAGAAATCGCGCCGTTCATTCTCGAATTTGCCCAACCGGTTTGGAAGCGGCTGAAAAAAGTCCGCAAGGCTGGCGCGCGAATTTTGTTCGAAGGCGCGCAGGGCGTGTTGCTCGATGTCGATCACGGCACCTATCCGTTTGTCACTTCGTCCAACACCGTATCAGGCACAGCTGCCAGCGGTTCGGGCCTTGGCCCTAATGCAACGGGCTTCGTCCTCGGTATTGTCAAAGCCTACACCACTCGCGTCGGCTCAGGCCCGTTCCCTACCGAGCTTGAAGACGAGACCGGCCAGAAACTTGGCGAACGCGGTCACGAATTCGGTACCGTCACCGGCCGCAAACGCCGTTGTGGGTGGTTTGATGCTGTGATCGTGCGTCAAAGCTGCGCTGTTTCTGGCGTTACCGGTATTGCCCTGACCAAGCTCGACGTCCTCGACGGGTTTGAGACGATCAAAATCTGCACCGGCTACCGCCTCAACGGCAAGGTCTACGACTATCTGCCCGCGCATTCGGCCGATCAGGCAGCCGTCGAGCCCATCTATGAAGAAATGCCCGGCTGGCAGGAAACGACCGCTGGCGCACGAAGATGGGCCGATTTGCCTGCGCAGGCGATCAAATATATTTCCAGAGTGCAGGAACTGATCGAAACGCCGGTTGCATTGGTTTCAACATCACCGCAGCGTGAGGATACAATATTGGTGCGCGATCCTTTTGCAGACTAACCGCTTTTGAGTTCATCCTTAAGCCGCAGACTCGCGCGCCAGAAGAAGAATGCGGGGATCAGCCCGAGCCACGCTGCGCCATAAAGCACCCAACGTACGCTTTCGTCGCCTGCCATCGGCTGGAGCCAGTCCGACAGGACGCCGAACAACAGCGGACCCATGCCAAGGCCAATAAGATTTTGACCAAACACGACGAGCGAGGCGGCGATTGCCCGTGCTTCGGGCCGGACGAGACCTTGGACGCAGCCATAAGCAGGACCGTAATATGCTGCGTTCAATATGGTTGGCACTATCAGCAGCGCGACGGCAATGCGCCAATCCTCGGCCCAATAGCCTGCGAACAATAAGGGCGCTGCGACAGCCATACCGATGGCGGGCAGGGTTAATATATGGCGTTTATCGCGCTTGCCGAAGACGTCGGCCATCTTGCCACCGAGCCAAGTTCCGATAATGCCTGAAATGCCTAGCGCAACCGCCATCGCGAGGCCCGCTTCGGTTGTCGAAAGTCCATGCGACCTGATAAAGAAACTGATGGTCCACAGCCCTTTGCCATAGCTGAGGAAGGCAGTGAACGATGCCGCAATGAACACATACAGATATGCCTTCGACACAAAGACTTCGCGCACGGCATCTTTAATCGACAATTTGGCTTTTGCAGGCGCGTCTGCAGTGTTGAAGTGCGCGCTATCAGCACATCGGCGCGGATCGCGGATAAGCATCGGTAGCACCAGAGCAAGCAGCAATCCCGGCGCGCCGACCAGCATCAGCGCGATGCGCCACCCATATTGATCGTTGACCACGCCACCAATGATCAGCCCCAACAACCCGCCAATCGGAATTCCAAGCCCGAAAAAGGCAATAGCTGACGACCGTTTTTCCGGCGGCACCGTGTCGGCAATCAATGAATGGGCCGCAGGCGTGCAGCCAGCTTCGCCGACGCCTACACCGACCCGGGCTAAAGCTAATTGAAGGAAATTTTGCGCGACGCCGCATATTGCGGTCATTGCCGACCATACAGCCAGACATATGGAAATCAGCCAGACGCGGTTGGTTTTTGCGTTGTCGGCATAGCGCGCAATGGGAATACCCAATACCGCATAAAAAACGGCAAAAGCCGGTCCAGCCAAAAGCCCTAGCTGCGTGTCGCTCAACCCGAGTTCGCTCTTGATCGGTTCGGCGAGGATGTTGATGATTTGACGGTCGAGAAAATTGAGGATGTAAACGAGAAGAAGCATGAAAAGCATCACTTTGGGATGGGTGATGGCTGTCCCGCTGCTGCGAACCAGTGCCGGATTCTTCATTCGTTCTCTCCTCTTCCTGTTGCCAGTTATCCCGCATCTTTCAGCATTGTCAAAACATTGGAAACAATTGGCCAAGGCAATCGTTTGCCACTCACAGCGCGCCAAGGGTGTGGAAAATCGGGTAGTCCGATAAATGGTTGATTGACTGTTGAGCGCGCAGGGTCATTGGAGGTAATAATGACGACGCGCGAAACGACGGCCCTGTTGCCGCTTGACGATATTGGCCTCGACCTGTCTTTGGGAGACCGGGCGATGGTGACTGCCTATGGAGCGGTGCAATGGCCCTGGCTGCTGCGAAGCCTGCACGGCGGGCGTAAGGCCGACAAGGTGGCGCTGCTAGAGCATCTCGACCTACCACTCGATGCTTTGCCCAATTTGGGTAGCTGGAAGGCCGACACGAATTTTCTTTGGCACATCGTCCGTGCGATCGAGGAATTACGCCCGACGCAGGTTGTCGAACTCGGCTGTGGTGCGTCGAGCTTCATCATTGGCCGTGCGCTGCAACTCAACGGCGGCGGCCATTGCGTCAGTTACGACCAGCACGAGCAATTCGCAGCAATCACGCAAGAATGGATCGTCGAGAACGGCATTCCTGCCGACATCCGCCACGCACCGCTCGGCCCGCCACCGTCTGGCTGGCCCGGGCATTGGTATCAGTTAAGCGACGTGCCCCCTCAAATCGATCTGCTAATCGTTGACGGTCCCCCTTGGGCTATCCATCCACATGTCCGCGGTGCAGCGGCTAGCTTGTTTCCAAGACTGAAGCCCGGCGGCCGAGTGCTGCTCGACGATGCCGCGCGTCTCGGCGAACGAGTCGTTGCCCGCAGGTGGCGCAAGGAGCATCATAATATGCGCTTCGTCCTGGATAGCAAGGGCGCCAAAGGCACGTTGCTGGGTCAAAAACTGCTCGGCTAGAGTTTCTTCGACCTTTCGTCGGTCACCATATCTTCCGCAAGTTCGAGACCTGCCTTCCCATGTGCCGCAGTATGGGATGGAGCATGTGGCGGCTCAATAAATTCAGGCTCCTCGACCTCCAGCATGCCCTCCCATTTGGTGATGACCGAAGTCGCCACCGCGTTGCCGACAACGTTGGTCGCGGTGCGGCCCATGTCAAGGAACTGGTCGATAGCAAGGATGAGCGCCACGCCCTCGACCGGCAAGTCGAACATTGCGAGTGTGCCGGTGATCACCACCAACGAGGCGCGAGGGACCGCTGCCACGCCCTTAGAGGAAATCATCAGTGTCAGCAGGATCAATATCTGCGTCGCAATCGGCAGGTCGATACCATAAGCCTGCGCGATGAAGATCGTCGCAAAGCTCATATACATCATCGATCCGTCGAGGTTGAAGCTGTAACCCAAAGGCAGCATGAAACCCGAAATACGGCGCGGTACGCCAAAGCGGTCGAGCTGTTCGAACAGCTTGGGTAAAGCGGCTTCGGATGACGCTGTGGAGAAGGCAATCAGCATTGGCTCACGGATGTAGCGGATCAGCGTGAATATCCGCCGCCCGAGGAATATCGCGCCAATCGACAGCAAGATCGTCCACAGCAGTGCAAGCGATAGATAGAATTCGGTTACGAGTTCAAGGTACGTACCAAGGATCGCTAATCCGCTTTTCGACACGACCGCCGCCAGCGCGCCGAATACCGCTATCGGCGCGTAACGCATCACATAATGCGTAATTTGCAGCATCATTTCGGCGAGCGCATCGGCGCCGCGCACCAGCGGAGCGCCTTTTTCGCCGAGTGCCGACAACGCGACACCTGCGAACAATGCAAAAACCAATATCTGCAATATGTTGTTAGTGGCCAACGCTTCCAGCGCGTTTTTCGGGAAGATCGAAAGAATGAACTCCCAGAAATCGAGTTTTTTGACTTCACCGATGGTTGCGGCAGCGTTTGCAATACTTTCGACCGGTGCACCGACGCCCGGCTGAAACAGGTTGACCATCAACAGACCCAGGCCAATCGAAATGAAGCTAGCAATGATGAACCAGGTGATCGCGCGGAAACCGATCCGTCCGAGTGCCGAACTGTCGCCCATATGCGCAATCCCCACGACAATTGTCGACAGAATCAGCGGCGCGACGAGCAGCTTGATGAGATTAAGGAAAATATCGGACAGAAGTTTGAAGGTCTTTGTCAGATATTCGAACCAAACATTTTCGGCAGCAATTCCAACATGGACGCCATAGCCAACCAACACGCCCAATATCATTCCGATCAAAATATAGACCGTCAGCCGCTTATCCATAATATTCCCTCTAGCTCTCCAGGCGTTTCGGCCACGCTACACAGGCGGTATAATCCTCGCAACAGGTTACGGACGATACTTGTGTCGCAAGGCGAACGGCGGCATAAGCGTTGAAATAAAATTACAATGGTTCGCACCGTATATAATACGGGCGATGCAGCATCGTCGTGGGTTCAGGAGCACAAGCATGGCCGCCGCCAAAACGTCAAAATCATCCGCAAAAATTGAAGTTAGCCTGATGAAGGCAATGGCTTCCGCTTTCTCCGAAAGTGCGCTGCCCGGCGAGAATGAAGGCTTTGATACCAAGGCGAGCGAGGAGGCTGCCCGCTTTACACTGGAAATTGCAAATCAACGTAAACCGGGTGTCGCAGCAGTCGCCCTCGATAGCTTTACCGATCCTTCCGGGCGGTTGGCGATGCGTATTGCCATGAACAATGACGACATGCCGTTTCTGGTCGATTCGATTTCGGCAGCGGTGGCGTCGCACGGCATCAATGTGAAGCGGCTGATCCATCCCGTGCTGAGCACCGTACGCCACGCATCGGGTGCGCTGCAATCGGTCAGCCGCAAGCGCGAGGCTGATGTTGCTCGTGAATCCTTCATCTATCTCGAAACCGACCGGGTCGACGCGAAAGAACGCCGCACGCTGGAGGATGATCTGCACGCGGTTCTGCGAGATGTCCGAGGTGCAGTCGACGATTGGCGTAAAATGCTTGCCACGATGAAGCAGGATGCGGACAGCCTGCCCAGCGGTGAAGGCGCAGCGTTGGTTCACTGGTTCCTAGACAACAACATGACGGTGTTGGGGCATGAGAAACTGGTACGCAATGGGACGCGTTCACAGCGACTGGGCATTTCGCGTGTCAGCGATGTGCCTATACTTTCCGAACAAAGCATTGCACTGGCTATCAAATGGTTTGAAGACGGCGGTGTTGCGCCGCTGGTGCTGAAATCCAATCGCGTTTCCAGCGTACATCGTCATGTTCAGCTCGACCTGGTGGTTGTTCCCATGCGCGATGGTAGCAACATAACGGGACTTTCGATCACTGCGGGCCTTTGGACCAGCGCAGCCTTGGCAACCGGTCCTGATCACATTCCGGTTCTGCGCACGCATCTTGCAACGCTGATGGACCGTTTCGGTTTTGATTCAGCTGGCCACGCCGGCAAGGCGATGACCCATGTGTTGACCTCGTTACCGCATGATTTGCTGGTATCGTTGAAACTGGCTGAACTTGAACGGGTGACGCTGACCGCAATGTCGCTAACCGACCGACCACGACCAAAATTGCTCGCGATCCGGTCCCCATTGGGTCGGCATCTCTATATTTTCGTCTGGCTGCCGCGCGACGATGTTTCAACTGGCATGCGCAAGCAAGTTGAAAACATGCTGACGGCGTCAACCGGCGGGGCTTTGCTGGGCTGGTCGATCAGTCTTGAAGATGGCGGCATCGCGTTGCTCCGCTACACCCTCGATTTGCCCGATCGCGATCAGAAGGTCGATGAGGCGGCGCTTGACGACAAGCTTGAACTGATGGTGCGCGGGTGGGAACCAGCCGTCGAGGCTGCGCTGGCAAGATTGACCGATGAAAAACGCGCCGCAGCAATGATGGTGCGTTACGGTCCTCTCTTTCCGGCCAATTATCGCAGCAGCTATTCCACTGAAGAAGCGGCGCGAGACATGATCGGCCTCTTGCAGATGGAGCGCGACCACAGCAAAATAGCGCGGTTGTCGGCCAAGGGTGACCATTTGCGCCTGAAGGTTCACAGCCAAGGCGGCGCGACACCACTTAGCGATATCGTACCTGCGCTTGAAAATTTCGGTTTCGACGTGCTTGAAGAATCACCGACAGCTCTCGGCGATGGCAGTTATATTCACGATTTCCGGCTGCATCTGCGTGGCGGCGATGTGGCAACGGTGATGGCACGGGCATCGGTGTTGGAAAGCGCCCTTAGCCAAGTACTCGATGGCGATGCCGAGAATGATGTATTCAACCAGTTGGTCACGATTGCCGCGCTCGATCCACAATCGGTTATCTGGCTGCGTGCATGGTATCGGTATTTGCGACAAACCGGAGCAAACTTCAGTATGGCAACGGTGGTTGCTTCGTTGGCTAACAACGCCGCAATAACGCGATCAATCGTTTCGCTGTTTGATGCGCTTCATAACCCTGCTGCCAGCGGCGACCGGGAAAAAGCATCTGTGAAATATGTCAAAGCCATACAGGATGGTCTTTCGGCAGTTTCTGCAATTGAAGAAGACCGCATTTTGCGTCGCTATATGGCGGTTGTGAAGGCGACCCTGCGGACCAACGCATTTGCGCCAGCGGCAGCCGAGGCGCTTGCCTTCAAAATGGATAGTGCCAAGGTCCCGGGCTTGCCGGCTCCGCTTCCCTGGCGCGAGGTGTTCGTTTATTCGCCGCGCGTCGAGGGCATCCATTTGCGCGCTGGTCCGGTCGCGCGCGGCGGCCTCCGCTGGTCCGACCGGCGCGACGATTTTCGTACTGAGGTGCTCGGCCTGATGAAGGCGCAGCGCGTGAAAAACGCGGTGATCGTGCCGACCGGCGCAAAGGGCGGCTTTTATCCGAAACGTTTGCCCGATATGCGCGTCGACCGCGACGCATGGTTTGCCGAAGGCACCGAGGCGTACAAGATTTTCATCCGCACCTTGCTTTCGATCACCGACAATATCGTCAATGACAAGGTCGTGCACCCGTCGGATATCGTGATCCACGATGGCCAAGACCCCTACTTCGTGGTTGCAGCAGACAAGGGCACCGCAACTTTCTCTGATACCGCCAATGCTATCGCGCTCGAACGCAATTTCTGGCTTGGCGATGCTTTCGCCAGCGGCGGCTCAGTTGGATACGACCATAAGGCCATGGGCATCACCGCTAAGGGCGGTTGGCTATCGGTCCAGCGCCACTTTGCCGAAATGGGCATCGACGTACAGAAGGAACCGGTGACGGTTGCTGGTGTGGGTGATATGTCGGGTGACGTGTTCGGCAATGGCATGCTGCTTTCCAAAACATTGAAAGTCGTCGCGGCATTCGACCACCGGCATATTTTCTTCGATCCCGATCCGGACCCCGTGAAAAGCTGGAAGGAGCGGCAACGACTGTTCAATCTCCCGCGTTCGAGCTGGTTGGATTACGATGCAAAGCTGATTTCCAAGGGCGGCGGCGTATTTGCCCGAAGCGAGAAAAGTATCAAAACAACATCTGAAATCAGAGCCTTGTTAGGTATAGATGCGAAAGAAATTGAACCTGCGGCATTGATGACCGCCATATTGAAGGCACCGGTCCAACTGATGTGGTTTGGCGGCATTGGCACTTACATCAAGGACAAGACCGAAAGCCATCTCGATGTTGGCGACCCGGGCAACGACGCGATCCGCGTCAATGGTGCGGATGTGCGGGCGCAAGTCATCGGTGAAGGCGCAAATCTCGGTGTCACGCAAGCGGGCCGTATCGGTTTTGCCTTACGCGGTGGGAGGATCAATACCGACTTTATCGATAACAGCGCTGGCGTCGACTGTTCGGATAATGAGGTCAATATCAAGATAGCGCTAAACGCTGAAATGCGCGCCGGTCGTCTGAAGGAGCCGGTGCGCAACAGGCTACTTGCCAGTATGACCGATGCTGTGGCGCACCTTGTGCTTGAGGACAACCGGCTGCAAACACTGGCGCTTTCCATCGCCGAAACCGGTGGTGCCGGCGATTTGCCTGCTTATGTCCGGCTTATCGAAACCTTCGAGGCCAGCGGGCTGCTTGATCGCGTGGTTGAAGGTCTCGCGCCTAACGACGAACTGTTTCGACGCGCCAGCGAGGGCAAGGGACTGACACGGCCGGAACTTGCAGTATTGCTGTCGACCGCAAAATTGGCGGCACAGGATGGCGTGGAAGAGGCACCGCTTGCCACGGACAAGTCGATGGACGGAGAATTGCTTAAGGCTTTCCCCCAAGCGATGGTCGCCAAGCATAAATCAGCCATTATCGCGCACCGGCTGCGCAAAGAAATAATCGCAACCAAGCTTGCCAATCGCATGATCAACCGCCTGGGTATGCTTCACCCGTTCGAACTTGCCGAAGAGGAAGGGTGCAGCCTGGGCGACGTCGCGGCCGCGTTTGCGATTGCCGAGCGCATTTACGATTTGGCGTCACTTTGGTACGCCATCGATACCGCCGACATGCCCGAATCGACGCGACTGATGCTGTTCAATCAGACCGCAGTCGAAACGCGCGCGCAGATGGCGGACATTATCCGCAACGCACATGAAGGCCGCGATGTCAGTGCCGCCACTGCAATGTATATGCCGGTTCTGCAAAAACTGTCGGCATCGTTGGTGACCTTGCTTCCCGCTGATATCCGGCACCATACCGAAAGCTTTGGCGTCAGATTGGTGGACAGTGGCGCGCCGCGCAAGATTGCCGACCGGCTGGTGCATATGGCGCAGCTTGACGGTGCCATCGGGCTCGCCGCGCTTTCCTCGACACAAAAGGGCGATGTCACCGCGCTGACGCAGGCATTTACCGCTATCGGGGAGGCTCTGGGGATTGCCTGGGCGCAAGGTACGGCGATGCAAATGGATCCGCACGATCCTTGGGAGCGCTTGCTCGTGGCAGGCCTGGCGCGCGACTTTCAGGCGATGCGGCTTGACTTCCTGCGCCGCCGGGCAGCAAAGAAGCCACTAGCGGATACACAAAGCTGGGTTGACGCCAATGCCGCCCGCGTTCGTGCGTTCAAGGCAATGGTTGATCGCGCCCGCATGGCTGGAACGCCGACGCCAGCGATGCTCGCGCAAATTGCAGGGCAGGCGAGGGTTCTTTTGGGTCGCTAAGTAAGCTAGGTAAGGGTTAGGTTTTCGATGCCATTAAACCGGCGACGCTGCCCTTGGCCGAGGGGTTGGAAGCGTTTTGTTTTTTGGGCTTTTCGGCCTTTGGCTTGCGCACTTCGCGGCTCGATTTCTTTTGGCTTTTGGCCATATGTTCTCTCCTCAACCGGCGCGAGCATACGGCCAGTGTACAAGTATATATCGTGTGGGTGACGCCCATATATAAGAGCGAGACCAAAATAAGGGCAGATTACTGTGCCGGTTCGGTTTCCACGGGACGCTTGTAAATGCTGTTTTTGGGGTATTGGAATAGCCGCATCACCATCGGTTCAAAAAATTCGAGCGGCAGCGTGTCATAATCTGGGTCGAAGGCCGGACAATCATATTTGTCGATAAACTCTTCGGTGTCGGCGAACCATTGGTGACCTCGGAATTGCTCGCGCATATCCCGGTCCAGCCCCAAATGATGAAAGAAATTGTGGCCCTGAAAGATGCCGTGATGCTGCACGATCCAGTGGAGTTTTTCTGACACGAACGGCTTTAATATCGCTGCGGCAATGTCCGGATGGTTGGAGGCGCCCAATGTGTCGCCGATGTCGTGCAGAAGCGCCATCACCACATATTCTTCGTCGCGCCCGTCGCGGTGCGCGCGGGTTGCGGTCTGCAGCGAATGTGTGAGCCGATCTACAGCAAATCCTCCGAAATCGCCGTCGAGTAACTTGAGATGATCCAATATCCGCTTGCCACCATTTTGTGCAAACGGGATATTGTGCCGCATTATGATCTGCCAGTCGTCCTGCGTGCTTTGCGACATGTCATGAAACGTGGCGCGATCGTCCTGGTGGTCCATAGTCAAATCCTCTCGCCCAACATGCTATCATTGTTACTGCATGAAACAAGGGCTTCATGCGCACCCGAAATGCGGCTAGACGGTTGGTATGGCTGTATTAGAGCTAACCGATAAACCCTTTTTTGCCGACAAGAACCGCGCATTTTGGAACCTGCACTCGGCGGGTTGGGCCGGTGCGGTCATTTTGCGCGCTGCATCCGGCATCGCGCAGGGACAGCCTGTCAGCTTCCTTGTTCCCATCTTAATTTCGGCAGTTACCGGCTATTCGATAACCCTAGTCCTGTCGGTTATATACCGTTTCCTGATCGACCAGCGACCGTTCATTACATGGAGCGTTACTGCCATTGCGGTATCGGTGGCGACGATTGGTTACGCGTATATCGATGTGTGGGTACTGCAAACCATCAGGGACGGTGTCGATGAAACCCCATTCGCGCAATTATGGCTCGCGGCGATTTACATCAACTCGGTGCTGCTTGCGGCATGGTCGGCACTTTATTACGCTATCAACTATTTCGTCCGCGCCGAGGAGCAAGCCGATCAGATGCTGCGGCTGGAAGCGCAGGCAACCAGCGCCCAGCTCACTATGCTGCGATACCAGCTCAATCCCCATTTCCTTTTCAATACGCTTAACAGCATTTCGACGCTGGTTCTGCTCAAACAGACCGAGCAGGCGAACGCCATGCTCTCACGTTTGTCGTCGTTCCTGCGTTTCACGCTTATCAATGAGGCTGCAGCCAAAGTCCCGCTGACCCAAGAAATTGAAACCCTTAAGCTTTATCTCGATATAGAAAAAATGCGCTTTGAAGAACGCCTGCGTACCTATTTCGTGATCGAGCCTTCGGTCGAAAACGCATTGGTACCGTCTTTATTACTCCAGCCACTGGTCGAAAACGCAATCAAATATGCGGTGACACCGAAAGAAGAAGGGGCAGACATCTCGGTAAGTGCTCAACTCGTCGGCCAAAGGGTTCGTATCACCGTATCCGATACTGGGCCAGGGTTGCAGCCCGGCTATCAAGACCACAGCCTGTCCACAGGGGTTGGCATGGCCAACACGCGCGAACGGTTATCGCAGGCATATGGTGATGATCAGCGATTCGAACATTATGTTAAAGCAGGTGGAGGATTTGAGGTTTTGCTGGAACTACCCTATCAAACGGCAATTATACCAAATGAAGAAAATCAAGCGGGGGCAAAATCACAAGGAATGATAACCGCATGAGCATTCGTACAATCCTGGTCGATGACGAGAAATTGGCCATCCAGGGTCTAGAGCTTCGGCTGCAGGCATTTGAAGACATCGAAATCGTCGCCACTTGCCACAATGGCCGTGAGGCGATCCGCAAGATCAAGACGCTAAAACCAGATCTGGTGTTTCTGGATATCCAGATGCCAGGGTTTGACGGCTTTTCGGTTGTGCAGGGCGTGATGGATATTGATCCGCCGCTGTTCGTCTTTGTGACCGCGTATTCCGAACATGCAATCAAAGCGTTCGAGGCGCAGGCAATCGATTATCTGATGAAACTGGTTGAACCTGACCGCCTAGCCGACACAATGGACCGCGTGCGTGGGCGGCTGGCCGACAAGCGGACGTCCGACGAACTCGAGCGTCTGCGCAATGTGATCAACGAAGTTGCACCCAACACGCAGATGCCGATGGCCAGTGCTGAAGACGAAATGGCCTCGACGCGCTTTGAAAAGCTGATCAACGTCAAGGACCGCGGCCAGATTTTCCGCGTGGATGTCGAGAGCATTGAACGGATTGACGCGGCGGGTGACTATATGTGCATCTATACAGCGGATAACTCGCTGATCTTGCGCGAGACAATGAAAGATCTGGAAAAGCGGCTGGACCCGCGCACATTCCAACGCGTGCATCGTTCAACGATCGTCAATCTCGATCAGGTGCGTCAAGTCAAGCCGCACACCAATGGTGAGTGTTTTCTCGTACTCGAATCGGGGGCTCAAGTGAAGGTCAGCCGTTCCTATCGCGACGTGGTTGCCCGCTTCGTGCATTGATATAGGGAATGCCCCTATTGCGTGTGCATTGCACCTGTCGCAATCATGCAAAAGCGCCTGCAACGATGTAACCGATGGAGAACATATTGTCTGAAGCCGACCCAATCCGCCGCATGAAGGCCAGCGACTTCCACCCCTATATCCTCGAAATTTTCGACGGCTATGTGCATGGCAAGCTGACAAAGCGCGAATTTATCCGTGAGGCAGGGAAGTTTGCTGCGGTAGGCGTCACAGGCCTGATGATTCTGAACCAGCTCGCACCCGATTATGCGCTGGCGCAGCAGGTGAAGGCCGATGATCCCGCGATTGTGACGTTGCGGGTGACCGTGCCGAGTCTCGAAGGCCATGGTTCGATAAACGGCCTCATGGCGATGCCAGCCAAGGCGAAGGGCAAGTTACCCGCCGTTCTGGTCATTCACGAGAATCGAGGGCTAAACCCTTACATTGAGGATGTTGTGCGGCGCCTTGCAAAGGCAGGTTACATAGCGCTTGGCCCTGACGGATTGTCGTCTGTCGGGGGATACCCCGGCAATGACGAAAAGGGCCGCGAATTACAGGCCAAGCTTGACCCTGCAAAATTGCTTGAAGATTTCTTCGCCAGTTTCGAGTTTCTGCGCGATCACAAGGACAGCACTGGTAAAGTCGGCGCGGTTGGCTTCTGCTATGGCGGGGGTGTCTGCAATGCCCTTGCAGTCGCCTATCCCGCAATGGGGGCTTCGGTTCCATATTATGGCCGCCAACCAAAAGTGGAGGAGGTTCCAGCGATTAATGCGCCGCTGCTGGTCCATTACGCCGAGGTTGACGAACGCATCAACGCAGGTTGGCTACCCTATCAGGCGGCGCTGATTTCGAACCAGAAAAAATTCGAGGTCCATTTCTACCCCGGCACGCAGCACGGCTTTCACAACGACAGCACCCCGCGATACGACAGGGCGGCAGCGGAGTTGTCATGGGTAAGGACGCTTGAATTTTTTGGGAAGAATTTGCGGTAACGGCGCTAACGTCGCGCACCAAAAAACGCCTTTAGCAATTCTGCTGCTTCATCGGCAGCAATTCCTGCATAAACCTCTGGCCGGTGATGCACTGTCGGCTGATCAAACAACTTGGGCCCATGTGCTACTGCACCGCCCTTCGGGTCATCGGCGCCATAATAGAGCCTTTCGATTCTGGCATGGGCAATTGCGCCGGCACACATTGCGCAAGGTTCCAATGTCACCCACAGGTCGCACCCAGTTAGCCGGTCGTTGCCCAAAAGTGCCGCTGCCGCGCGCATCGCAATTATTTCGGCGTGGGCAGTCGGGTCATGGGTTTCGACCGGACGGTTGGAACCGCGACCGATGATCTGTCCGTCCTTGACGACAATTGCGCCGACTGGCACTTCTCCGGCTGCCGCGGCCAGGCGTGCTAGCTCGAGCGCTTGTTCCATCGTTTCGCGGGCTTTGATCAGTGACATCCCGCCTCGCTACTCGACATTGGCACTTTTGGCCACAGTTCGGGTTGACGTTTCGGTCGATGGAGTTTAGTGGCAGCGACTTTCGCGGGTCATTGATTCCGCACACACTCATTTTATACAGGATACACATCATGGCGCGCATCTGCGAACTCACCGGTAAAGGCCGTCTGGTCGGCAACAATGTGAGCCACGCCAACAACAAGACAAAGCGCACGTTTCTGCCTAACCTGCAGAATGTGACCTTGTTGTCCGACGCTCTTGAGCAGGGCTATAAATTCCGCGTTTCGACCCACGGTCTGCGTTCAGTCGAGCATAATGGCGGTCTCGACAACTGGTTGTTGAAAACCTCGGATGAGAAGCTTTCGACCAACGCCCGCAAGGTAAAAAAAGAAATCGCTAAGAAGGTCAAGGCTGCGGCCTGATTTCTTCGCTGCTTCGGCAGCAGCGGTTTATAGAGAATCAAAACCGGGAGCGGGCATCGCTTCCGGTTTTTTCTTTAGTCTGCGTTCGGACAAGCGGAACTTCATCAGCAGCGTTCGCTGGAAAATGCTGAAGTTATTGTCAGAAATCAGCCATATAATGGTGTCTGTACCATCCTTCGACACGGCTATTCCCTCCATATTATCGATAAGAAGGGGCGTGGCCAATGTCGCGATGACCTGCCCGCCCACGCCATTGTCCTTGGTGATAGATGCAGGATCGATAATCGCCAGTTTGGCGGCGAATCCGTTGGGAAGACCCACCCACCGGTTTAAAATGACCAGTCGACCATCGGGCAATTGAACCCCGTCGGTAACGCGATACCCGGCCGGCGGGCGATAGCTGAACCGCATTATGTTCGTACCGGGCTCAACCGGGTCGCCTGAGAACATAAGCGCTTGATGCGTGTCATCATCCTCAAGGCTTTCCGCAATTACCATGAAGCGGCCGTCGGCAAGGCGGATGATGCTCTCCGCGCCTTTGTTTTTCGGCCACCCATGCATCTCGCGCGGTCGGACTGTCCCGGTCGAGCGTGCGAATGAGCGCGCAAACCGGCGGATCGCATGATTCGCTTCATAACTCACCCAGAACTGGCCGGTCGCAGGATCGTATGCGATTCCTTCGCTATCGCGGTCTTTGTAAGTGACTTGCGGACCGCGCGAATCGGGCAATGGCGCTATGAACGGCCGGTCCGTTCTGTCGTCGCGGGTCAGGCCAAAGCCAATGAGCGTGCCTGCATCGCTGACACCGATAAAACGGCCATCTGCCAACGCTGCAAGCGCGGAAACACCTCCAAAGTTCTCATTATTGCTACCCAGCTCCCATGCGTTAAGAAAAATCAGCTCGCCGACCCGGCGCGTGCCGGGATGCGCAGGATCTAGCGGTAAAGGTCTGAGCGCGATGCTCTGGCTGCTGTTCGGATATATCATTCTGACCCCGCCAACTGTCAGGCAGGCAAGCAACAGCGGAGGCAATAGGCGCATTATCGGGGTGATCATGTGGCGCAATAACCGTTCATCTTAAATGCCCTCAATATGAACAAAAAATAACGACGCATTCAGCCACGGCTCAATCTTGTCAGGTCATAACAGCATCAACAGGAAATCAAACCACCTGCTTCTCTCTCCCTCACGGAAAGGAACAGGCCTATGCAAGGAGCAAGAACATGACCAAGTTTAAGAACACTATGGGTGCACTGGTCCTCGCCGCAACGGCAGTGACTGGCCTTACCGCAACACCAGCAATGGCAGGTGGGCGTTATGACGACGGTTACAGCCGCTATGACCGTGGCGATCGCTATGACCGTGACGATCGCTATGACCGTTATGACCGCCGCGAATATCGCCGTGGCGACCGTTACTACAATAACAGCCGTAACAATTATCAGCGTTGCGACAAGGGTACTGGCGGCACGATCATCGGAGCTGTTGCGGGTGGCTTGCTCGGGAACGAAGTTGCCCGTCGCGGTAACAAGACCGAAGGCAGCATCATCGGTGCCGCAGTAGGCGCATTGGCTGGCCGTGCCATTGATAAGGCCGATAGCAACTGTAACCGTCGCTATCGCTAAGAAATTATTTTCCGTCCGGCGGCGTCCCTGAACCTTCTCAGTCGCCGGGCGGGACTACAACCTCTTCGGGGGTGGGCCAGTACTGGAAACAGTGCTGGCCTTTTTCGTTACAACTGAAACTTGTCTGATATGGCAATATCCGGCAAAGCGCCGCGATGACCTTATCGCTCGACTCTGCCCGCACCGCCGTCCGTCCTTTTCACCGCAAGCCAGAACCGGAGGTGCTTGCCCCGCTGGTGGTTGCAGCGCAAGTCGATGCCAACGAACGAGCGGCGATAATAGCAAGCGCGCAAGATTTGCTTGCAGACTTGCGAACCGCACAGTCCGACGGATGGGTGAACCAGTTTCTGCAGGAATATCGCCTGGGGACCGAGGAAGGGACTGCACTTCTGTCGCTCGCCGAGGCTTTTTTGCGGGTTCCAGATCCCGAAACTGCCGACCTCTTAATTGCCGACAAGCTGACTGATGCTGATTGGCGCGGGCATAAGGGTCAATCATCGAGCCTGCTGGTCAACAGCGCGACGTGGGGACTGGTGCTTGGCAAGGCGGTATTGGGCGATAGCAACAGCAGCCTGAAACGCTTGATCGCGCGTGCCGGTGAACCTTTTGTCCGGCAGGCCGTCGGCGCCGCGATGCGGTTGATGGGGCAGGTTTTCGTTATGGGTCGTACGATCGATGAAGCAATGAAGCGGATGGAGTCCAAGGATAATCGCGGCTTCACCGCCAGCTTCGACATGCTCGGCGAAGCTGCCCGAACCAAGGCAGATGCAGAGCGCTATTTCCAGTCCTATGTCGGCGCAATTGCTGCGGTTGGCAAAAAAGCCGATCGCGGCCACAGCGTCTCGGTAAAGCTCTCGGCGCTTCACCCGCGATATGAAACCGCGCAGTCGGCCAAATGCGTTCCCGAGCTGACCGAAATGGTCCGTGAACTTGCACGATCGGCGGCGGCACTGGGCGTTCAGCTGACCGTTGATGCCGAAGAAGCGGCTCGGCTTGAAATGAGTTTCGATATTATCGAGGCCGTCGCGCGGGCTCCGGCGCTGAGCGGTTGGGACGGCCTGGGCATGGCGGTGCAAGCCTATTCAAAACGTGCACGACCCACGATAGCCTGGGCCAATGCGTTAGGCGCATCGACCAAGCGTATCATGCAAATTCGGCTGGTCAAAGGTGCTTATTGGGACAGCGAAATCAAGCATGCGCAAGAACGCGGACTGTCCGACTTTCCCCTATTCACCCGCAAACCTGCGACCGATGTGTCTTACCTAGCCTGCGCCAAGGATATGTTTGCTGCGAACAATATCCGACCGGCATTCGCCAGTCACAATGCCTTGACCGTCGCGACTTTGCTCGAATGGGCAGGGACCAACCGTGATTTCGAGTTTCAGCGCCTCCACGGCATGGGCGAGGGGCTGTTTGAACGGTTGGTGCGTCAGAAAGGATATCACTGCCGCACCTATGCGCCGGTGGGCGGTCACCGTGACCTGCTCGCTTATCTCGTTCGGCGCCTATTGGAAAACGGAGCGAACAGCAGCTTTGTGCACCAGTTGGCCGACCAGTCGGTGAGCGAGGATGATCTCCTCGCCGATCCGGTTGAGAAAGTTATAGCAGTCGGCGGGATGGGACATCCGGCGATTGCACTACCTGCTGACCTGTTCCGCCCCGAGCGTGCAAACAGCCAGGGGATGGATCTGGACGATAGTGCATTGCTGACCGAAATCGCCGCCGAGGTTACCAAACCAGCAAAGTTTGATGGCAAGGCCAGCACCAATGCCGAACGTGCCATTACCACTGCGCTGGGTGCGTATCCCACATGGTCGGCAACACCCGTGGATGAACGCGCAGACTGTCTGGAACGCCTGGCCGACCTGCTAGAGCAACATCGCAGCCCGTTGATGGCGATTGCTGTGCAGGAGGCGAAAAAGACCATTCCCGATGCGCTCGCCGAAGTGCGCGAGGCTATCGATTTCTGTCGCTATTATGCCGTCCGAGCGCGTGCCGATTTACTTCCGGTAGAACTGCCCGGACCGACCGGTGAGCGCAACGTGTTGCGCTATGAAGGCCGCGGGGTGTGGGTGGCGATAGCGCCGTGGAATTTCCCGCTGGCGATTTTTCTTGGGCAAGTTGCGGCGGCGTTAGTAGCGGGCAATACGGTAGTGGCAAAACCAGCGCCGCAAACACCAGCAATTGGCGCATATGCGGTCGATTTGGCGCATCAGGCGGGTATTCCGAAGGCTGCGCTGCAGCTCGTAGTTGGCGGCGGCGATGTCGGCGCTGCGCTTACCGCCGATGTGCGGATATCGGGCGTGGTGTTCACCGGATCTGTGTCAACCGCAAAAGCCATAGCGCGCAGCCTGCTCGCTGATGACGCGCGGCCATTGGTGCCATTGATTGCCGAAACCGGCGGCCTTAATGCGATGATCGTCGATTCGACCGCTTTGTCCGAACAGGTCGTGCGCGATGTGATCGTCTCGGGTTTCCAGTCGGCGGGGCAACGCTGCTCGGCATTGCGGGTGCTCGTGCTGCAGGAAGATATCGCCCAGCACACGCTCGAAATGCTTGGCGGCGCGATGGATGCGCTGAATGTCGGCGAACCCGCTGATCCTGCGACCGACATCGGGCCGGTTATCGATCAGGCATCCTACGACAAATTGATGACGTATCGTGAAACCGTGAAAGATCGCATCGTCCACAGCATCGCGGTGCCAGCGAAAGGCCTGTTCGTGCCGCCAACCGTCATCCGCCTCGACGATTTAGACGAACTTAACACCGAATATTTCGGCCCGTTGGTACATGTCGCGACATGGAAAGCAGGAGCGCTTGAAGCCACTGTCCAACGTGTCAACGCCAAGGGCTTTGGCCTCACCTTGGGCCTGCATAGCCGGATCGCACGGAGCAGCGAGGTGGTCGAAGGACTGGCACGCGTCGGCAATCTCTATATCAACCGTTCGATGATCGGCGCAGTGGTCGGCAGCCAGCCCTTTGGCGGCGAAGGCCTGTCAGGCACCGGCCCCAAGGCTGGCGGCCCGCATTATCTCTACCGCTTCTGCGCCGAGCGCACGACGAGCACCGACACAACGAGCGCGGGCGGTAATGCGTCGTTGCTGTCGCTTGAGGACGATATCTGATTAGTGAATGGTACCTAGCGTCGTCTCGACGCTGAGCACGATAATCAGCCGCTCAATCTGGCGCCAGCGGCAGAAATTCAGGTGATTGCCGACATTGCGGCTATGTTCTGCCCGGTCGGCCGCCTCCAACCCTGCGGCTTTGCCGAACCGGTCGATTAGTGCTTCCGCTTCAAAAACATCGCGCGGTTCGACATAGAGCGGCAGATACATAAGCGGAGACGGCTTTCCATTTTGATCGGGTGGCAGACAGGCCCGGGTGAATTTGGCCTGTCTGCCGGACCTTTTTACAAGTTGGAGGTCGCATTTCCGTCAAGGCAATTGGTTAGCGCAAATTAACGACGATGTTGGTGCTTGCTTGGGGCAGGGCATTGGTGGCAAAGGGCGGGCATGTCAGGAACAGAAAACAGCCAGCCCCGCCTTGCCGGCGGCATCTTCATCGCTCTTGGACTTTTGGTCGGGGCTATTGGCGGCGTCGTCATGGATCAACCGTCCGCCGGAATGGTTATCGGGTTGGGTGTTGGCGCCGCCATTGCTGTGGCTGTATGGCTGTTTGACAGCAAGCGTAGCTGATAAGGACCAGCATTATGTGGAAGCATGTTCGCAATATCACGCTGATTTTTATCGTCATTGCCGCCGCCGTGATTTGGTACATGGCGAGGCCTGATGTCGCGCAATTGCCGCTTGATGCGGTGACTGGTCCAAATCCGCAGATTACAGAGGCGCGTGAACAAACTATTCCAACGATCAAGGTCGCCGATGTCGACCGCTGGAAAGCAGGCGAAACGCCAGTTGCTGCTCCCGGCCTGATCGTCGAGCGCTTTGCCGACGGCCTCGATCATCCGCGCAACGTGTACGTCCTGCCCAATGGCGACGTACTGGTCGCCGAAACCAATTCTCCGCCGCGCGACGGCGGCGGGATTGAGGGAATGGTCATGCGATGGCTGATGGGCAAGGCCGGGGCGGGAGTCCCTTCGGCCAACCGCATCATTTTACTGCGTGACGCCGATGGAGACGGCAAGGCGGAAGTCAAAGCGCCGTTCATCACTGGCCTGAATTCGCCCTTTGGCATGGTATTGGTGGGCGACAGGCTGTTTGTCGCCAACACCGATGCATTATACTCGTTTCCCTACAAGGAAGGCGACACAATGATTGCCGGTAAAGGCAAAATGCTGACAAGGTTGAACGCCAAAGCGCCCAATAATCACTGGACGCGAAATCTGGCTGCGTCGCCGGATGGCAAAAAGATATACATCTCGGTCGGGTCGAACAGCAACATTGCAGAGCGCGGGATGGAGTTTGAGGTTGGACGCGCGATGGTGTTTGAATATGACATCGCGAAGGATGTCAAAAAGCCATATGCCGTCGGCCTGCGTAACCCGGTCGGGCTCGATTGGGATAATCAGGGGCGCCTCTGGACCGTGGTCAACGAACGCGACATGCTGGGTTCGGACCTAGTGCCCGACTATTTGGCCTTGGTCGAATTCGGGGCGGATTATGGCTGGCCGCAGCATTTCTGGGGCGGTTTTACCGACCATCGCGTTTCGCCGCCCAAGCCGGAAAAGCGTGAATACGAACGTCGTCCCGATTATGCGCTGGGTACGCACACCGCCCCGCTGGGATTGGCATTCGGCTATAAAGCAAAGCTTGGCGCTGGCCTGACCGATGGCGCATTCATCGCGCGTCACGGCTCCTGGAACCGGAAACCGGCTTCCGGCTATGACGTGATTTTTGTGCCATTTCCTAAAAGTGAGCCTGTCGGTAAACCCGTTAACGTGCTGACCGGCTTCCTCGACAAGGAAGGCAAGGCGCAAGGTCGTCCGACAATGCTCGCGGTTGCAAAGGATGGCTCGCTATTGGTCAGCGACGATGTCGGCAATGTGATTTGGCGGGTTCGAACGAAGGGCTAAATCTTTCGTCCCGCGCGGCCTGCCAGTTCGACGGTGTAATGCCACGCCACACGGCCTGAGCGTCCACCACGCCCATGTGCGAACGCAAGCGCGTCAGCTTCGTCCCAGTCCAGATCGAAATGGCCAGCATAGGCGCTGACCATTTCCAAATATGCTTCCTGATCAGGATATTGGAAGCCAAGCTTGAGTCCAAATCTGTCCGCGAGCGCGAGATTGTCATCGATATTGTCGCGCGCGTTCAGCGGTTCGTCTTGTTCGCTGGCGATCCGTTCCACGATGTTTCTGCGGTTTGACGTGACATATATCCGTACATTGTTCGGACGTGCTTCGACACCGCCCTCAAGCAGCGAGCGGAGCAAGCGAGGGCCGCTGTCGTCGCCATCAAAGGCTATGTCGTCGAGAAACAGAATGAACCGTCGTCCCGATACGGCCAATTCTTCGAACAGCTTGGGCAGCCTGTTGACATGACCGCCAGCCGCCTCGACCAACGCGATGAAGAAGCCGTCCTCCTGCATCGCCGCTACAACCGATTTCACCAGTGCCGACTTTCCCATGCCGCGCGCGCCCCACAGCAATACGTCATGAGCAGCCGCGCCCGCCGCATGGCGGCGTGTGTTTTCGATCAGATCCGACTTTTGCCGGTCCACGCCAACGATAAGGTTGGCAGGCAACGGGCGAAAATGATGTGCCGCCGCCAGATTCTTGCCATCCCAATGATAAGCTGGATGTGCCGACATATCCATTGGCGGTGCGGGCGGTGGTGACAAGCGCTCGAGCGCTTCGGCGATGCGTTTGAGGGTGTGATCGTTCAAGCGGCCAATTCCCCGGCATCCAGGGCGTACAGTAGTTCAGACCCCGCCATCGCCGTGCCTTTGAGCGCTATTGCCTCTGGTACCATTACATCCAGATAATAACGGCAGGCGACAATTTTGGCTTTCAGAAAGGCGTTACCAGCATCCGCCACCAACTCAGCCTCGGCAGCGCGCAATTGCTTGAGCATTAGCCAGCCCGAGGTCGCGACCGCCATCATCGTTGTGTAAGCATAGCTGCCAGCCAACCGGTCATCGATGCTTGCCCCTAACATATATTCGGTAACCTCGCTGCAAGCGCCGGTCAAAACAGAAAGCCCGGGCTGACTGCCTGCATCCGCAACAATCGCCTGCAAATGGCGCCTAATGACATTACCGGCCTCCATACCGAGCTTCCGCCCAACCAGATCGGCGGCCTGGATGCCGTTGGTGCCTTCGTAAATCGCGGCGATCCGGATATCGCGATAATATTGCGCCGCGCCGGTTTCTTCGACGAAGCCCATGCCGCCATGCACCTGAATTCCAAGCGAAGCAATTTCGCTGCCCAGATCAGTGCCGTAAGTTTTTGCGAGAGGGGTTAGTAAGTCGACGATCTCGCCTGCACCAGGTTCACCTAATGCAGAGCGGTCGACGAAACCCGATGCGTAATAAAGTAGAGCACGTATCGCCTGTGTGCCCGCCTTCATCCGCAATAGCATCCGCCGCACATCGGGATGCTCGATGATCGCGACTGGCTCTCGGGATGATCCTGCCGCCTTGGCAGATTGGATGCGCTCGCTTGCAAACCACATCGCCTTTTGCGTTGCGCCTTCGGCAATTTGGACGCCCTGTAGACCTACGTTGAGTCGCGCATTATTCATCATTGTGAACATCGCCCGCATGCCGCCGAATTCAGGACCGATCAGCTCGCCGACGCAATCACCCTCTTCGCCAAAAGCGAGCACGCATGTTGGCGATGCGTTAATACCCATCTTATGTTCGATCGATACAACTTTGATATCATTGGCGTTACCGAATGATCCATCACCCGCAACCTGATATTTGGGTACAAGGAACAGCGAAATTCCCTTGGTACCGGCAGCCGCATCGGGGGTGCGGGCCAACACCAGATGGATGATGTTTTCTGCCATGTCATGATCGCCGAAGCTGATATAAATCTTCGTGCCGCGTATCTGGTAAGTGCCATCGCCACGCGGCGTTGCGGATGATTTGAGTGCACCCACATCGGATCCGGCCTGAGGCTCGGTCAGGTTCATCGTGCCCGTCCACTCACCCGTTGAGAGTTTAGGGAGGAAGGTCGCCTTTTGCGCATCCGACCCATGATGGTTGATAGCCTCAATCGCACCGACAGAAAGGATCGGGCAAAGCGCAAACGCCATGTTCGCTGCACCGAGTGAGTCGAGCGCAACGGTTGCGAGGCTGAAGGGAAGACCCTGACCGCCGAAATCAGCGGGCGCGTTTATCGACCCCCAGCCATTGGCGACATAGGCCTTGTAGGCGCTTACGAACCCGTCAGGCATAACAACCTTACCGCCAACCAGGCGAGCGCCAACCGTGTCGCCAATACGATTGAGCGGCGCAAATTCGCCCGCCGCAAATTCGCCAATGCCCTCGACAATGGCCTGCACCATATCCGGCGTAGCATCGGCAAACCGGTTGTGTCCGGCCAGCGCGTCTATGCCGGTGATATGCTTCAGAACGAACAGCTGCTCGGCGACGGGTGCGGTGAATGCCATGATTCTTAAAAAATCCTGTGAAAGCGGGTCCTGGGTCGCCTATAGCCACGAATGATGTTTGGCTCAAATACGTTAGGTGAAGGCTGGGTACTCCCCGCCGATGACGCCGCGATTACCGCTGCTGCCGACCTTTTGCGTGGCGGGCAAATCGTCGCGATTCCCACCGAGACCGTTTACGGCCTCGCCGCCGATGCCAGTAATGCCGACGCCGTCGCGCATATCTACACTGCAAAGGGTCGCCCTGACTTCAACCCGTTGATCGTGCATGTCCCAGACAAAGCCGCAGCCAAAAAGCTCGCGGATTTTAATGAACTGGCGGACCGGCTGGCAGTCGCATTCTGGCCCGGACCGATTACCCTTGTCCTGCCATTGCGCGGTGATGCGCCTGTCACGAAAGCGGTCACCGCAGGTTTGCCGACAATTGCCATTCGCTGCCCCGCACACCCGGTCATGCAGGCTGTGCTAACCAAAAGCCACCTCAACCTTGCTGCCCCCTCGGCTAACAAAAGCGGCGGTATCAGCCCCACGCGCGCCCAGCATGTCCTGACGAGCCTTGGTGGCGCAGTGCCGTTGATATTGGATGCCGGGCGCTGTGCTGCAGGTCTGGAGTCCACGATTGTTGCTGTGCGTGAAGGTGGCTGGCAGATATTGCGGCCAGGTCCGGTCACCGAAACTGAAATATCGGAGGTCGCCGGAAGCGACGCAATTCCCCTGACCGACACGAAAATCGAAGCCCCGGGGCAACTCGCCAGCCATTATGCGCCATCGAAAAATGTGCGATTGAACGCAATTGCAAAAACGGGCGGTGAATGGCTAATTGGCTTTGGCGCAATTGACGGTGACGACAATCTTTCACCAACGGGCGATCTGGCACAAGCTGCAGCCCATCTGTTCGACGCGCTGCATCGCGCTGATGCGAGCGCAGCGCACTCTATCGCCGTAGCTCCAATCCCGGGTGAAGGCATCGGCGTTGCCATAAATGACCGTATCGCAAGAGCTGCTGCCCGGTGAAGCTGATAGCTTTAACCGCGCTATTGTGTGGCCCTGTGGCGCCCGCTTTAGCCACTCCCGCCCAGGTCACGGCGTATCGCGCGTTGGTTCAGCAGGATTTGCGGCTGGCCACCATTGGCTACCGATTGGCATCGACCAACGCGCCATTCTGTGACCGGCGGGAGCGTAACCCCGGCTGGGTAATACACGATGAACAGCAATATCCGGATCGTGACGTCGCGCGAGCGGCCTTTGGCTTCCGCACCCCGGTGGTGGTTTCCGCAGTGGTTTCCGGCGGGCCGGCGGACGCGTTGGGCGTTAAGGCCGGCGACGGCGTGTTCGGGCTTAATGATGAAGCGTTCAACATACACACCGGCGTTCATCACAAACCCAGTGCTGAGCGCATAGAGACGATCCAGAAGGCGTTGAGAGAGGCGATGGCGGCGAACGGCGCCATCCGGCTCACATTGGAAACCGCCGGAGGTCAAGAGCGAGTCACTCTCAATCCGCCCGCCATCTGCGCATCCCGTTTCTGGGTCGATACACGGTCCAAGCTGGATGCAGGTGCCGATGGCGAGGGCATAAGGGTGACTGAGGGCTTGATGGCCTTCACCGCGCGGGATGATGCCGAGTTGGCAGCAGTGATGGCTCACGAACTCTCGCATAATTTGCTCGGCCACCGAGAGCGTTTGAATGTGTCCAAGCGCCGCAAAAACGAAATACTGGCGACAGAGATTGAGGCTGACCGATTGTCGGTATGGCTGATGGCCAATGCGGGCTATGACCCCAACGCTGCCTTGCGTTTTGCAGAGCGATATGGCCGCAAAATGGGACTGGGGATATTTTCCGATGGCACGCATTTGCGTTGGAAAAATCGTGTCAGAGTAATGCAGTCCGAAATCGACCTGATGCAAAAAACCGGAAAACAGAATGGGCTGCTTCCGCCGCCCCTGTTGGTTGGTGATGAATTAGCCACGCTCGGTAAATAATTAAGTTGCATATCAGGATGCTATTTCATCCTTCCCTGCTTTCGCCTATCACAGAACCGAGAGCGATGCAGGGAAGGGCACAAATTGCCTAAATCAACCAAATTGTTAACTGGGTTATTACCCCTTTTACTGCTTACCGCTTGCGGCGAGGAAAAGGCGGTAAACAGGACCGCCGCCGATGAAATCCACCCGGTCCAAGTCGTAACTGTCCAGCAAGAAAATCTTCAACGCACGATCAACGCTGTGGGAACCGTCCGCTTTCGCCGCGAAACGCCATTGGGCTTTACCACGCCAGGTAAAGTAAAAACCGTCCGGTTTGAGGAAGGCGACTTTGTGAAACGCGGTTCGCTCCTTGCCGCTCTTGATACCACCAACGTTGGCGCAGACGTAAGCGTGGCAACAGCGGAACGCGACCGGGCACGATCGGAATTCGAACGGTTGCGTTCTCTGTATGCCGATGGTTGGGTCACCAAGGCGCGCTATGAAGCGGCAGAGGCAACCGTCAAGGCAGCCGATGCGCGCGTCCGGCAGGCCGGCTTCGCCAGCGGCACAGCACAATTATATGCGCCGTCGAGCGGTGTCGTCCTGACCCGCAATGTCCAGCCCGGCCAAATCATTGCCGCTGGCACGCCAGCATTGATACTGGGCGAAGGCGATGAAGGTTTCGTCTTCCGCGTACCGATAATCGACCGCGATGCGTCGAAACTGCGCGTCGGCATGGCTGCCGATATCTCGATAGAATCTCTAGAGGGTGCGCCGATTACTGCAACGATAACCGAAATCGATGGCCGCGCGAACGAGGCGACAGGTGCATTTACGGTTCAATTCCGCCTGGCAAATCGGCAGCAGCTGCGTTCGGGGCAGATCGGCACCGCTAGTATTAAACTGCCCGCTTCCGGTAGCGGCAGCACGCTGCAAATCCCGGCAAGTGCGCTGTTCGGCGTACGCACAGGGGAGGGGCTGGTATATGTGGTCGATGCCAAAAGCTGCGTCGAAACCCGCAATGTCGCTATCGAGCGGGTGACCGATGAATTTGTGATTGTGTCCGGTGGCCTGAAGCCGGGCGACATCATCGTGACATCCGGACTTGAAAAATTGCGCACCGGATCGAAAGTCCGCGCCATCAAAGCAGCCAGTTAAGCCATGCACATAGCCGAGGTCGCAATCCGCAGGTGGCAGCTAACGCTGGTCCTGTTCGCGTTGCTCTGTGCGCTCGGGTTTTCGGCTTTCCAAAATGTCCCACGGGCGGTCGATCCGCATTTTTCGATGCCGGTGGTGTCAATTGTTGCATTGCAACCAGGGGCTGATGCAGCAGAAATCGAGCAAACGATTACCAAGCCGATTGAGGAACTCGCTCAAGGGCTGGAAGACGTCCAGAATGTCGCATCGACGAGCAGTGATGGCAATGCCGTCATCCGCATCGAATTCGACTGGGCGGGCGAAGACCCAGACCAATATTTTAACGACGCTGTGCGTGAAATTACGGCCATCCGCAGTCGTTTGCCCGCCGACCTGCAGAGCCTGACTTTCGAAAAAATCCGCACGACGAACACCTCTATTCTGCAAATCGCGCTGCTCAGCGACACCGCCAGTTGGTACAGGCTTGAGAAATATGCGCGTGACATTAGCGAATCGCTGGGTCGCTATAACGAGGTACGGCAGGCCGAAGTTTACGGCTTGCCTCAGCCTGAGATCAGTATTGCCATCGACGCTGGCAGATTAGCCGCATTACGCGTGCCGGCAAGTTCGGTAGCCGATGCCGTTCGCGTGGGCGGGGCCGATGTGCCTGCAGGTGCGGTTACCAGCGGTACAAGGCGCTTCAATGTCGAGGCGGGCGGAGCGTTCCGCGATCTCGATAAAATCCGCGATCTGCCGCTTCGCAGTAACAATGGCACATTGCTGCGGGTCGGCGACGTCGCCGAGGTTAAATTTGGTTCCGCCGAACAGCGGGTCAAAGTCAGCCATAACGGCAAGCGGGCGATCTGGATTACCGCGAACCAGAAGCAGGGGACCGATGCGACCAAATTGCGCAACAAACTGGTCAAGGAGCTTGAGATTCAAAAGAAACTCCTGCCGCCCGACATTACAGCCGTCGTCCAGTTCGACCAGAGCCGCGATATCACCAAGCGCCTGCAAGAACTGGCGCGGGATTTCGCAATAGCACTGTTTCTCGTCCTGTTTACGTTGCTGCCATTGGGCTGGCGAGCATCGGTTATCGTCATGATCTCGATACCATTATCGATAGCGTCTGGTCTCCTCGCCATATCCGCGATGGGCTTCAATCTAAGCCAGCTTGTCGTTGCGGGTTTCATCCTGACGCTAGGGTTGCTGGTAGATGACTCGATTGTGGTTGTCGAAAACATCGCGCGCCATCTTCGAATGGGCAAAGGTCGCAACCAGGCTGCAATAGACGGTACCAAGGAAATCACGATGGCCGTCTTGGGATCGACCGGCGTGCTGGTATTTGCATTCTTCCCGTTGTTTTTCCTGCCCGAAGGTGCGGGCAAATTTACGCAGAGTTTTATCGGCACCATCGTCGCCACCATTACTGCATCGATGATTGTATCGTTGACCATCGTGCCTTTTCTCGCCAGCAGGATTTTGAGTCCACACGAAGAAGAGGGTGGTAACCGATTGCTCCGATGGTTGATGGACAAAATCGACCGGTTTTATCACCCGATGTTGCATTGGGCACTGGATCGTCCGCGCAGGACAGTTTTGGGAGCGCTTGCTTTAACCTGCGCAGCGTTCTTACTTGTCCCTATTCTCGGTTTCAGCCTATTTCCAAATGCTGACACATCCTATTTCCGCGTAACGGTCGAAGCTGAGCAGGGTTCGAGCATCGCCGAGACCGGAAGGATTGTGCAGCATGTGTCTAACATCCTCAAAACCGAACCTGCGATCAAGGTCCGCGCAGAGAATGTCGGCGCCTATAATCCGCCGGTTTTCTATAATGTGTTCCAGCGCGGCGAGAATCCGACGCATGGCGAAGTTCTCGCTATTATGGACGAGTGGAAAGGCAATGAGGCCCGCGCGATGATCGGCCGGCTCCGCACCAAGCTCGATGAAATACCCGGCGCGCGGATCAAGCTGGTGCTGTTCCAAAACGGTGCGCCGATAAACGCCCCGGTCGAATTTCGTGTTTACGGTCCGGACCAGAATGAATTGAGGACAATCGCAGCCAAGATGGAACAGGCGCTGCGGGACACGCCGGGTACGCGCGACGTTAATAATCCAGTGGCGTTTGACCGCGTCGATTTGGATGTTCGCGTGGACGATTCTAAAGCAGCGTTGCTTGACATTCCGGCTGGCGCGCCGCGCCGCGCGATCCGGCTCGCGCTGACGGGCGAACGTGCAGGCACTTTCCGCGACTCCGAGGGCGACAGCTACCCGGTCGTGGTACGCCTCCCATTGGCGGAAACGCAGCCGATATCTGCGCTTGAATCGGTCTATGTATCGAACCGCAGCGGTCAGCCTGTGCAGCTTGCCGAGATTACAAGCCCGACGCTCGAATCCACGCCGTCCGCGATTTACCGCTATAATCTGGAACGCAACGTCAGCATCACCGCACAGATAACCGACGGAGCAGTGGTCTCAAAAGTCAATCTGGACGGCCAGAAAAAGATGGATGCTATTGATCTAAAGCCCGGGTACGCCATCGAAGTCGGCGGCGAAGCGGAGAAGATCAATGACACGTTCGCGGGCTTTGGCCCGATCGTGTTAATCGCAATGTTCAGCATATTCGCAATATTGGTGGCAGAATTCGGACGCTTCAAAGAGGCGCTGGTAGTCGCGGGCGTCATTCCGCTTGGTACCTTCGGTGGCCTGCTCGCGCTGCTGATAACTGGCAACAATTTGTCATTTTTGGCGGTTATCGGTTTTATCGCACTGATCGGCATCGAGATTAAAAACTCGATCCTGCTGGTCGATTTCACCAGCCAGCTTCGCGAACGCGGCGTGGCCTTGCGCGAAGCAATTGAACAGGCAGGCGAGGTCCGCTTCCTGCCTGTGCTGCTGACCTCGATTACAGCGATTGGCGGGTTGATGCCCTTGGCACTGTTTGGCGGTAGTCTGTATGGGCCGCTCGCAATTGTTCTTATCGGGGGGTTGATTTCTTCGACCCTGCTATCACGTATAGTCACGCCGGCTATGTACCTGCTGGTGGTGCGCGGTGATGAGGCCAAGAAGTCTGCGCCGCCGAGCAACGAACAAGGAATCTCCCATGCCACATGAAGAAGCAATTTTCGCAGGCGGCTGTTTCTGGTGCACCGAGGCGGTGTTCGGACAGTTAAAAGGCGTGAGCAGCGTCGAAAGTGGCTATATTGGGGGGCACGTTGCCGATCCTGACTATAAGAACGTCTGCAGCGGCAGCACCGGTCATGCCGAGGCAATCAAGATCCATTTCAATCCCGATGTTATTAGTTATGGTGACCTGCTCGACATCCATTTCGCTACGCACGATCCGACGCAGTTGAATCGCCAGGGCAATGACGTCGGCACCCAATACCGGTCTGCGATTTTCCCGCTTGACGATGCGCAACGCGCTGAAGCGCAAGCCGGCATAGCCCGCGCCGCCGCCGATTGGCCCGCGGCGATTGTGACGACGATCGAAGGTCCTGCGACGTGGTATCCGGCCGAGGATTATCATCAGGAATATTGGGAAGGCGAAGGCCAACGCAATCCTTATTGCCTGGCCGTCATCCCGCCAAAACTGGCCAAGCTGAAAAAGGGATTTGCAGACCGGCTGGGTTGATGAAGTCGTAGACAATTAAACATGTTTCGCTAATCCCGACTCATGATGCACAAACGTATTCGCAAAGCTGTTTTCCCGGTTGCTGGCCTCGGCACCCGCTTTCTTCCAGCGACCAAGGCCATCCCCAAGGAAATGCTGCCAATCGTTGACCGGCCGCTGATCCAGTACGCGGTCGATGAAGCCCGTGAGGCGGGGATCGAACAGATGATTTTCGTAACTGGTCGCGGCAAGAGCGCGATCGAGGATCATTTTGACATCGCTTACGAGCTTGAAAAAACAATGTTGGAGCGCGGCAAGGATTTGTCGGTACTAGAACCGACGCGGCTCGGCGCTGGAAACTGCGCTTATGTCAGGCAACAGGAGCCATTGGGACTGGGCCACGCCATCTGGTGCGCGCGCGATATTGTCGGCGACGAACCCTTTGCTATTTTCCTCCCCGATGAATTCATGCACGGATCGCCGGGTTGTATGAAACAGATGGTCGATGCCTATCACCGGTTGGGCGGCAATATGATCAGCGTTCTCGAAGTTCCGCGTGACAAAGTTTCGAGCTATGGTGTCATAGCGCCGGGCGAACAGGACGGTGCGGTTACCGAAGTGCTTGGGCTAGTTGAAAAGCCCAAAACCGAAGATGCGCCGTCGAACCTCATCATTTCGGGCCGCTATATCCTGCAGCCCGAAGTCATGCGCGTGCTGGAAGGCCAAGGAAAAGGTGCGGGCGGTGAAATCCAGCTGACCGATGCGATGGCGCAAATGATTGGGAAGCAGGCCTTTCACGCTGTTACGTTCGACGGCAAGCGCTATGATTGCGGATCAAAGGTTGGATATATCGAAGCCAATCTAGCGGTTGCGCTTGAACGGCCGGATATGGCCGAAGAGGTGCGCGCGATTGCCTGCGACTTGCTAAAATAGATTCCGCGCCTCCGCGGTAATGGGGGCAGTGCTTATTCGCCCTCGTTATTTGGCTTTTGATAACTGTCCGCGCCGAGACTTTTGTAAACAAGGCTGACCAATATTACTCCGAGAATCGGAGCAACCCAGAACAGCCAAAGTTGCTGTAGAGCCATGCCGCCAACTACCAGTGCCGGTCCCGTGCTGCGCGCCGGATTGACTGAGGTGTTGGTGATCGGGATGGATATCAGATGGATCAACGTCAGACCTCACCCGATTGCCAATGGCGCAAAACCGGCTGGCGCGCTGCCATCGGTCGAGTCCATGATGATGATCACGAAGAAAAATGTCAGCAGCACTTCAGCAAGGAAGCCAGCACCCTTCGAATAGCCGCCAGGCGACATTCCCGCCAAATCCGATCACCCGCAAGCCCATTGGGTGCGAGCGTGAAGGCTGGCTGGCCGCTGGCGATGACATATAGTGTAAAGGTAGCAGCAACTGCGCCAAAAACTTGCGAGGTGATCTATAGAGAGATGTCTCGTGCGGCGAAGCGACCGCCGGCCCAAATCCCGAAGGCTACGGCAGGATTCTGATGGCAGCCGGAAATATGGCCAATCGCGTAAGCCATGGTTATCACGGTCAGGCCGGGCCAGTGATATGCCAAGAAACCCTATGCCTACATCTGGAGCACCCGCGGCCTACACGGCGCTGCCGCACCCACCCAGCACCAGTCAAAAAGTGCCGATAAATTCTGCCAAAGCGTTTTGAATATTTGTCACGTTGATTGCCATCCCGTTGCAACTGCCGCTGTCGTGTTGGATCAGATATATCAAGGCCTGCCTTGTGAAAATTGTAAAAAGTTCAGCATCCAGACAGAGATTTTGTTATAGCGGAACCAACTTTGGCGAGCGGAAGGCTTATCATGCGTTTGATTTATGTTGCGGGCGCGGTGTTTATGCTCTCCGGCTGCGTTTCGTTAGTGAAGGACGTTGTCACTGCGCCTGTCAAAATCGTTTCGAAAACCGCCGATGTTCTGACCACCAGCCAATCGGAGTCCGACGAAAAGCGTGGGCGGGAATTACGCAAGCGCGAAGAAGCGCTCGGCAAACTTGCGCGGCAACGCGACAAGGCGCGCCAAAAGTGTGACGACGGCGACGAAGACGCTTGTGCCAAGGCTTCGCAGATGAACGAGCAGATCGAGGTCGAACAAGACCGACCGATCTGAAAAAATGGCGTCTACCAACTGCCGTCACGATTCGACAAACAGCTGATTTGGTTACGCATTTGCATTTTGTCGAATGCGCGGTTCGTTGGTCGAACGGCAATATCGGATTTCTGTCTACGCTTGTAATCGTAGCTCCAGCGGGTCGATGCGCAATATGCGCGGGCCCGGTCGGGAGGTTCGATGTCGATGTTTCGCCGCAAGGCTGCGGTATTATTTGCTGGAGCAGCCAGCCTGTATTTTTCGCCAGCGCTTCATGCCGAAGGTGCGGCCCCAACGCTTGCCTCGGATGCGTCTGCCAATGGCAAGCGTCAGTTCCGGGCGGATTTTTTCGTGACCTATGCCCCTGTGACTGCACTCGATATGGTTCGCCGTATACCGGGCTTTTCCATTGCCGAAGGCGAAGGGCGGCGCGGTTTTGGTGAAAATGCGGGCAATGTACTAATTGATGGCGACCGGCCTTCGAGCAAATCGGACGACATCTTTACGATCCTTTCGCGTATCCCGGCGAGCGAGGTCGACTATATCGAATTGACCGAACAGGCGGGCGCCGACGCGGAAACGCGGGGGCAAGGTCAGGTTGTCAATGTCTTGCGTAAGGTTTCGGCAAAGATCAGCGGCACTTATGAAGGCAATCTGGTGTTCGGGCACCGCTATGGCTTTCGGCCATCGGGGAACGCATCGGCCACTTTGCGGCGGGGCAAAACGACCTATGAATTGAACTTCTCCTCTTATTCAGAACGAATTTACGGATACGGGCCCGAGGATTTCAAAACCGGATCCGGTGCGCTGACCGAGCGCCGCTATTATCGCGGTAAGGGCGGATACGACGAAGCTGCGATTGGTGGTGCAATCAAGACTCGCATCGATGGTGTAAAGCTCAACCTTAACGGCCGCGTGCGATGGAATGACGGTTTCGATCGCAGGCTTGGCGAGTTTTCCAATGCGGTAGGTGCTGATACTGGCGACGAAGTGCTGATCCGCGGTGGACCGATCAGCGATATCAATTACGAAGTGGGCGGCGATCTCGAATTCGGACTGGCACCCAAGCTCAGCACCAAGATCGTGGGGCTTTATCGTGCTGCCACCGAAAGCAATGATTCGACCATCGAAGCATTGCGCGTCGGCCAGCCAGCGGCGTTGTTTGAAACGCGAAGCCGCAACAAACCAGGTGAATCCGTGGCGCGTATCCAAAACGACTGGAGCGGGATTGGCAACCACGCGATTCAGTTCGGCGGAGAAATCGCTTATAACCGTCTGGACGCACGCTTTTCTGCAGCGAGCACGACCGGTGGCGTGGTGACAGCTTTTCCTCCATCGGATGTACTGGTTGAGGAAACCCGCATCGAACCGTTCGTAACCGATGTGTGGACGATAAGTCCGCAATGGAAAATCGAAGCGGGCGCAATTGCGGAATTTTCCAAATTGACCCTGTCGGGAGACAGCACCGCCGCGCGGCGTTTCAAATTCATCAAGCCGCGCGCGATTGCAACATGGACGGTCAACCCGCAAACCACGCTTGAATTCCGCGCCGATCGGCAAGTGGCGCAGCTCGATTTCGGAGAATTTGCAACATCAATCGACGTCGCGCTGGGCAATCAGGTTGATGTAGGCAATGCAGATCTTGTGCCCGAGAAAGTGACGACCGTGTCCGCGCTCATCCGGCATAAATTCCTAGAACGAGGCAGCATCCAGTTCCGCGGGGAATATCAGTTTGTTACCGACACGCAGGATTTGGTGCCCGTTACCTTACGCGATGCCGCTGGCAACATCACCGCCCAGTTCGACGGTGCAGGCAACATCGGCAGCAGTAAAAGATGGAATGGCGAGCTTGAAATTACTTTGCCCTTCGACTGGCTGACAAAGCCCGTCGGGATAGCCGGTATTGAGGTTAAATATACCGGGCATTATCACGACAGCCTCGTCATCGACCCTGTAACTGGCCTGAAAAGGCGTATGTCAAACCGGCCGCTTTGGCATCAGGAATGGGCGCTGCGCCACGACATTGCCGGTACCGGATTTGTATACGGGGCCACCGTAAATGTGCAGGACGCCAACAACGCCTATTTTCTGAATGAATTTCGCCGTCAGAAAGAAGGGGTGCGAACAAATCTGTTTGTCGAATATTCAAAGTTCAAATTGGGGACGTTGCGGCTGCAATATACCAGCATCCCGGATTTCAGCCGCGACAGGTTCATTTACACCGGAACCCGCTCCGGCGGGGCGATAACCCAGATCGTGAACCGGAAACGCTATCTCGATCCACTGATTCAGCTGACATTGTCAGGGAAATTCTGACTATTCGCTGCGCAGAGCTTCGATTGGCGAAAGGCGTGAGGCCCGGATTGCGGGGTATCCACCGAACATTATTCCGATCACCGCTGAAAACGCGACCGACAATAGTGCCGTATCCCATCCGACCGGGGCTGGAAAGTCGGCCATCTGTTGAAAGATGGCCGCCGCGATCATCGCGAGTATAAGCCCGATGGCACCGCCAATCACGCAAAGCACGGCGGCTTCGACCAGAAACTGGTTTCTGATGTCGCTGCGTTTTGCACCCAATGCCATGCGAAGCCCGATTTCCCGCGTGCGTTCGGTTACACTGACCAGCATGATGTTCATGATGCCAATGCCGCCGACCAGCAGCGAGATGGAGGCGATGGCAACAAGCACTGCCTGAAATATCTGTGTAACCTCGCCGGTCGTTTCGGCAATTTCGGTTGTCGTGCGGACGGTGAACGGATTGATCTTTCCTTTGGGCACTCGGTAACGGTCGCGTAGCAGGCTTTTGATTTCCTTCTGTCCGGCGAGCAGCGTTTCTTCGTCTTCAAATCCGACGAACAATAAGGTTACGTCGTCCGGTCCTTGTGTCGCCGCGGTCGAGAGACGCTGGCGGAGCGTCGTTATCGGCACGACAATCTGGTCGTCATTGTCATTGCCAAGGTTGCTTCCCTTGCTTTCGAGCACGCCGATGACGGTGAACGGCACTCGGTTTATCCGCAGTGTTTGGCCGACGGGGCTGTCATCGCCAAATAGCTTGTCGGCGACGGTTTGCCCGATAACCGCCACCCGTCCTGCAGAGCCGACATCGCTTTGGGTCAGGAACCGGCCATCGGACGCGTTGACGTTGGAGATGGTGCCATATTCGGGCGTGGCGCCGATGGCTTGAGTCGTTGCACTGCGCCCAGAGGTCACCGCCTGAACGCTGTTGCGGATTTGCGGCGAGACTGCAATTACCCCGGGAACCTGCCGCAGGATTGCCTGACCATCGCGCTCGGTCAGTCTTCCCCGGTCGCTGGGGCGGCGCGGGCCATTGTTGCCGCTGTCGGGTTCGGGCACGACGATTGCCATGTTGGAGCCAAGCGTGGCGATTTGCTGCGTCACTGAAACCTGCGCGCCGTTACCAACCGCCACAGCCAATATGACCGAGAACACACCGATCATAACGCCCAAGGTTGTGAGGATAGAGCGCATGAGATTGGTACGGAGCGCGGTCATCGCGATTGCAACATTGACGCCCCAACCGGCGATTGAGCTCAGCAAGCCATTCATGTTGAAACTGCGCGGCGGCGCGATTTGACCGTTGCATCCTCGATTACTTGCCCGTCGCGAAACACTATCCGCCGCGCGGCATATTCGGCGATGTCTGGTTCGTGGGTGACAACGATCAGCGTGATACCTTCGTCGTTCAGCTTCTGGAAAATCCCCATGATGTCGAGCGAAGTCTGCGTGTCAAGCGCGCCAGTCGGTTCGTCCGCCAGCACCATCAGCGGATCGGTAACGAGCGCGCGGGCGATGGCGACGCGCTGTTGCTGGCCACCCGACAGCTTGGCCGGCGTATTCAGCAGCCGATCGCCAAGGCCCATCGCCTCCAGCTTGGCTTGTGCGCGCTCGCGCCTTTCAGTGTACCCCATCCCCCGATAGATTAGCGGCACCGCAACATTGTCCAGCGCGCTGGTGCGGGCCAGCAGGTTGAACTGCTGGAACACAAAGCCGATTTTGCGGTTGCGGATTTCGGCCAACTCGTCGCTATCCAGCGTTTTGGTATCGATGCCGTCGAGCAGCAATGTCCCGGACGTCGGGATATCAAGGCAACCGATCATGTTCATGAAGGTCGACTTGCCCGAGCCGCTTGCCCCCATGATGGCCACGAACTCGCCGCGTTGGAGGCTCAGCGACACACGGTTAACGGCGTGCACCGTTTCGCCGCCGATCACATAATCCTTTACCAGATCATGCGTTTCAAGCAGCGCTGTCATCTTCGTCCGGTTCGTCGGTCTCTGCCTTTGGTTTCAGCGATTTCGTGCGGACGAGTATCTTGTCGCCCGCTTTGATGCCCGATAACACTTCGGTATATTCGTCGCCTTGCAGGCCGATACCGACCTGCTTCTTGCTCGGCCGATAGGCATCAGCCCCTGCAAGGTATAGTGTTGGACGCGGTGTTTCCTTCTTGCCGGGGGCTGCAGGCTTGTCCTTCGCCGGTTCGCCGCGATCCGCGACCTTGGGGCGGAACCGCAGTGCATTGGTCGGCACACGCAGGACATTGACCTTTGCACCGGTGATGATTTCGACATTGGCCGTCATTCCAGGTAGCAATTTGCCATCGAGATTATCGACGTCGATAATGACCAGATAGCTGACGACATTCTGCGTTTCGACCGGAGCCTTGCGGACCTGCCGGACCTTGGCGCGGAATATAGTATCGGGGTAGCTGTCGACGGTGAAGGTCACGTTTTGGCCTTCGACGATTTGCCCAATATCGGCCTCGTCGACGGATGCCTCGACCTGCATCTTGGTGGTGTCAGCGGCGATTTCGAACAAATTGGGCGTCTGGAAGCTGGCGGCGACAGTGGTTCCGGGCTCTACCAGCTTGTTGATGATGACGCCGCTGGCCGGGGCAATGATGACCGTGCGGTTCAGATCGAGCCGTGCCGATGACAGTTCGGCGGTGCCCTGGCTGATCTGCGCGTTGCCACTCTGCGTTTGCGCCACAGCGACCTGCAATGCGTTGCGCGCGCTGTTGAGCTTGCTTTGCGCGATGTCGAGGCCTGCCTTCGACACAAAGCCGCGTTCCGACAGCGCCCGTTGCCGGGCAAAATCGCGTTCCTGAATTTCAAGCTCTGAACGGGCGCGTGCGACGTTGGCCACCGTCTGCTGCAAACCGGCGCGGGCCAAAGCGACCTGCGCCTCGGACTGCTGCACCCGCGCGCGGACGCGGGTCGGGTCGATCTCCGCAAGAACCTGTCCCGCCTTTACTGGCGAGTTAAAGTCGACATAGACCTTGGTGACCTGACCCGAAACTTCGGTGCCGACCTTGATCGTGTTGAGCGCACGCAATTTGCCGCTGGCGGACACCTTACGCAGTACTTCGCCCCGCGTCACGGTCTCGCTGACATATTCATAGTCATGCGGGGTAGGGCGCAGCATGCGGTACAGCAAAAATAGCACCAGCAGTGCGATGATCGCCGACCAAACGCGATGCCGCCTCACCCATGAACTTATGGTCGTCAGCATATCATCCCGCCATATCCCCGTTGTCGAGTTATACTGTATATTGAGGGGGATGGGGGATGGCTAGCAGTTATCGGAAAAGTTAACGACCGGCTAAACTTTCGTTGAAAACACTTTGGCGCCACCGCCGGTGAACCTGATCGGTAACAGACTGGCTGCATATCCGACTCAACGGCTTTTTAAGTCGTGCGTTAATTACGCATTTGGATATTAAACACAAATGGCGCTGCGACCTTCTCTCCTGACGCAGAAATTGCCGGCGATAAACGCGCGTTCTTCAAGGCTAATGTGCAAACTCGCGCATCGAGTTCTGCCGAACCGCTGGATGCCAACACTTTACAATAAGTAGCCTTCCCAGCCTCGCTGACGTCAAGGCGTGCCGTCATCCACGACTTGTCTTTTGCTGCCTCTCGCGCCCAGCCCGGCCGAAATACCCACCACGAATTAATATCGATGGGTTGAACAGTTTTTTTGAGGCCTTGAATTTGAGCAGGATTGATTCCCCAAGCGATGAGCAAATCGCCATAACAAGCGTCGAGCGCGGTCATGGGTTTTTGCATATTCCCGACAGCGAGCCGGATCGGCTTTAAACCGTTTAACTCCAAAGAAAAAGTCCGAGCAAGCGCAATTTCATCTGGCTTAAAAGCCTCATCGCCAACGAACCGCAATGCACCTTCGCCGCTTGGAAGTCGATACCATAGAAGTGGCATCTTGTAGGTCATACCAGTGGGATCAAGCCTGAGCGTAACGCTATAGTTTGAGTCTATGATCTTGAGTGACTTGCTGGCAACTGCATATTCTATGCTCTTCAAATTGGCTCCGCGGGTAATCCGAAAGGTGAACATCTCTGTCCCTGTGCCGAATGTCCTTGAAAGCCTGCATTCGGTCTCCGCATAATCGACGTTCCAAGACGAAGAGGGCGGCAGCCCTTCACCGGCTGAGTTAGCATTTGCTGCCAACGCAATCAAACTCGCGATTAGTGGCGTAAGGTTTGTCATTGTCAATTTTGACATAACTTCACTGCTTCATTCTTCAAATGAAAACTGCCCTTGTCGGCCCAAAGCATCGACTTTTTAATTATATCAATTTTCGCCTAGACTACCCGTCTGGCAACAAAAAACCCGCCGA
>JANMQN010000173.1:0-7030 GCA_031370535.1 Sphingomonadales bacterium
ACTAGACGGCAGCTTTGTTAGCGAAACCTGGCATTTGATATGCCTCCCGATAACGCTGGCGCATGGGCAAGTGTCCGCATTAAACAACCAAACTTTTTTGTTCATTACCGTTAGCGGTTGAAGTCATCAACACCAATTTTGCGCTGATAGCCGTCAAATACCGGACTTGTTATGTGAAAGCCGCATTTCTTTTTAATTAACCATTTCCAAAGACTTCTTCGGTATTTCCATCGATGAAACATAGGAGTACTCGACGTGGCCAAAATTTTGGTAGCGGACGACGACGATCTTCTGTGCGAAGTTTTGCGGTTCAAACTAGAGAATATGGGCCACACTGTTCTCGTTGTAACCGATGGCGCAACTGCGCTCGACTTCTCGCGAAACGAAGATTTCGACGTCCTTATCCTCGACAGTATGATGCCAGCTCTTTCTGGAATGGAGGTCCTACAGTCGCTCAAGGCCAATCCAGTTACTGCAAAACTACCGGTTATAATGCTCACGGCACGGCGTGGCGAAGATGATGTCGTTAGCGCGCTTCGCGCTGGAGCGGCTGACTACTTGACCAAACCTTTTATGCCTGAGGAACTGGCGTTGCGCATTACGGCCGTGCTTGCCCTCCACCAATCGGACGATGGTCTTGTCGAGCCATAAGAAGATATGGCTTGCCGTGCTATGCTTGATCATCGAACCATCGGCCGCTCAGGCGCAGCCAGAAGACCCGCGTTTCGATAAAGCAATAGCGGCGCGCAGCGCTGGAGATTTTGGCAAAGCAATCGAGCTGATTGAACAAATCGATGCCCAATATCCCAACGATCCTAAAACTTTGCGTCTTCTCGGTAATGCTTATGCCGCAGCTGGCGAGCATATTCTCGGCATCGCAACGCTCGAGCGCGCCCGACTGCTGGCGCCGCAAGATCAGGACATAGCCCTTGCGCTAGGCCGAGTTATGATCTGGTCCGGTCGACTTGATGACGCGGAAGCGACTGCGGACGAAATTGCCTTAGCACAGCCGGATAATGTTGAGCTACCTGAGCTGCGGCGATCAATCGATCGCGCCCGGCATAAGCCGCGCAACCGCCCCAGAATTACCCTTGGTTATACCCTGTCGCAGGTAAAAATCGGCAACTCAAGACGCGATTGGAACGGGGCAGTTGTCGCCATTGACGCCCCAATCGGATCCCTAACGACGCTAGCTGGCGAAATCGATGTTGAAAATCGCGCCGAAACTACAGACACCCGATTTTCGGGACGGATCGACCATCGGCTTGCTTCTGGCGCCGCAATTTTCTTGGTCGGTTCAGTGACCACCAATCCGGCGTTTCGCGAAGATTGGAGCCTGCGCGCCGGCGGCGAGGCACCGCTTCTCGCTAACGTCGCGTTGATGGTAGGTCTGCGGCACGCCGACTATGGTTCCTCGAATGTGACCGTCGTCGAACCGGGCATTCGTCTACAGTCTGCAAATGGCAGCGCCAGCATGACGCTTCGGTCAATCAATTTTTGGGCTGAGGGTAACGATTATCGAAGCGGATGGTCATTACGAAGCGATGTAGAAATGTGGCGAGCCTGCTTGTTGAGTGCGGGTATAGCGACCTATCCGGATACAGAAGCGGGCCAGACGCGTCGCGTCCGCAGCTTGTTTGGCGCTGTGACCGCTCCGTTATCTGAAAGGCTGAATGTGCGCTTCGGCGCTGATTATGAAAAGCGTATCGGCAGCTACCGCCGCACCGGCGTAACGCTTGGTGTTACATGGCGCTTTGGGCCGTGATCGGAAATTCTCTAGATTTTGCAGCAACAATTTCGGTTGTCTCACTGAGCTTTGCGCTGGGAATGATCGTGCAGATGATCATACTCGTTGTTCGGCGGCAACGCACCGAGCTTGGGGGAGCGATGGCGCGTGCAGCCGAACGGGTCATGTCGCGCGAGTTAATGGCGGTAATATCGGGTAGCATGCTGATCGAACATGCATCGACTTTTTCCGCTGCGTCGCGTCAGGATCGGCTTCGGACTTTAAGCCATTTGTTGCAATTGGTGCGTGGTGAAGATCGTCAATCCCTGCTCAACGTTGCTGACCGTGCCCAAGTCCTGACCAGTGCGATCAATGGGTTGGGCCAACGTCGCCCGGCGCGCCGCGTTGATTCAATGCGTACCCTCGAACAGTTTTCGACGCCGGCCAGTATTGCGGCGTTGCTTGGGTGCATGAGCAAAGATCGGTGCCTCGCGGTCCGAACTGAGGCCGCTGCTGCTCTGGCCCGAATGGGGCATCTGCCGGATCCCGCTACGGTGATCGACATGCTCGATCTCGAAAACCAGCCATTGACCCGACTGCACGAAGCCCTTTTTCGGTCCTCCGCACCGCGCCATGCGGAGCAACTTGCGCTTCTGGCCACCGACAGCAGACTGCGCGTGATCCGTCCCTTGGTCGTAGAGGCGCTTGGCTGGAGTGGCGAATTTGCGATTGTCGACAGGCTGCAGTGCCACGCGGATGATCCCAATCCCGAGGTGCGCTGCGCTACGCTGAAAGCAGCCCGTCGGCTGGGGTACCCAGGAGCAGTGGCTTGGGCCGTCCGTCTGCTGCTTGATCCGGTTGACAGCGTGCGGATTCAGGCAATCCAGACCTGTGCCAAATTGGGTGCGCGCGACGCGATTCCGGTAATCATGTCATTGATTCAACATCCGTCTTGGTGGGTGCGCACGCGCGCAAAAGAGGCGCTCGATACGTTGCGCCCGCATCAGAAGATCCGAAGCGGCGTGACAGGACTTTCACAATGATTGATCAGGCCCTCGCAATCGGAGCGGGACTTTTGCTCGGTTTAGCGTGGAGCAGCTTTACCATTGTGCTGCTTCGTAACGGAGTATCCGTCGTGCAGTTGTTTGTTGCCGCCTGGTCGTTTGCTCGCCGGATTAAGCCTGCACCGCGATCAATCGATCTGTGGTCGCGTTATGAAGATCTAACGCCGCCAGTGTCTGTCATCGCGCCCGCGTTTAACGAGGAACTGTCAATCGTAGACAGCGTGCGGGCACTGCTGGCACTGCAATATCCTCAATATGAAGTAATCGTCGTTAACGACGGATCAAAGGATGCAACGCTTGCACGGATGATTGAGGCGTTCGCCATGGAACCGAGCGATCGGCAACAGATTGTCGCACTTCAACACACCCGCGTTCACGGCGTCTATCACTCGACAACAAACCGTAACCTGCTGCTTATCGACAAGGAAAATGGTCGCAAAGCAGATGCTGCAAATGCTGGCATCGGGTTTGCGCAAATGCCACTTGTCTGCGTAATCGATGCCGATTCAATTATCGAACCTGATGGCCTACTGAGAGCTACCGAACCGTTCATGGCTGACGATGGACGCCTTATAGCAGTGGGCGGAGCTATCCGCATCGTGAATGGAAGCGTGATTGAGGCGGGTCACATTTCGGAAATCGGGCTTTCGGATAAATGGCTGCCGCGTTTTCAAGTTGTCGAATACATGCGCGCCTTCCTAACCGCGCGCGTCGCGAATGCGGAGTTAGCGATGTTGACGCTGATATCAGGTGCGTTTGGAATTTTTAAGCGTTCCGTCGTCGTCGAAGTGGGAGGCTATCGGCACGATACTGTGGGCGAAGACCTTGAGCTTGTCATGCGGTTGCACCGGCATATGCGCGAACAAAAGCGGCCTTATAGCATTGCTTTTGTTCCCGAAGTAGTATGCTGGACCGAGGCACCCGAGACTTTAGAAGGACTGCGGAACCAGCGGTCGCGCTGGCAGCAAGGTGCATTGGAAACACTCATTAGACACCGCAAAATGCTGTGCAATCCGCGCTATGGTCGTATCGGCATGGTGGCCATGCCGTTGTTTGTTATCGAAGACCTGATCGGTCCGCCGATGGAATTAGCCGGCTATCTTCTGATTCCGCTATGCTGCGCGCTCGGGTTACTTTCCCTAGACATCACATTAGCCTTTCTCGGCCTGACGTTCGTCTTTGGGACTGGCATCAGCATCGGCACGCTGGTCCTTGAAGAAAAGCAGTTACGAAGAACGCCCAACGCGACTGATCTGGCCCGAGTTGCCTTGACGGCCGTGGTAGAAAATTTTGGCTACCGCCAGATAAACCTTTTGTACCGGTTGCGCGGGATTTGGCGCTTTCTCAAAAAGGACAGCAGCTGGGCTGCTGTTCCACGAACCGGTTTCGACCGATGCGAGCCCGAAGCCAAGACTAAATTGCCGATACCGATTGATAGGCGTCAGAACGAACCGGCTATTGTCGAGCCCCAGGTTCCTGAAACGACAGGCGTGACAAATGATGCATCAGTCGTCGAGAATCGGGTACATAACTTGGGCCACAGCGCAAAATGATACTGAAACAGCCTAGCGCGCGAAAATATCCCAGCTTTGGAGCGATTATTCTGGTCGCTCTGCTATTCGGTGTTTTAGCTTGGGGTAGCGTCATACTGACACGCGACGAAAGCCGGGTCGCAGCAGTCTGGTTGCCAAATGCCGTGCTCGCCGCAATTCTGCTGCGCGGCCGCGGCTTTGGCGATTTTGCTTTTCTGCCTGCGGCCTTTGCAGCGAATATCGCGGCAAACTATCTTGCCGGCGATGAATTGTCCCGTGCTATTTCGTTAAGCCTTGTGAACAGCGTCGAAATCTTGATCGTTTGGTTGGGCATGTGGCGATTGAATGTGCACAGGCCTGACATGTCGCTGCTGCCGGACCTGATATCGTTCTGTGCCATCGCAGGAATCGTCGCGCCGGTCATTTCCGGTTTGCTGGCTGTCTTAATTTTAGGGGCGCCGGACGCTGCAAATGGCTGGTCAATGTTCCAAGGGTGGGCGGTGTCTGACGGCCTAGGTCTCGTCCTTGTGACACCGGCGATACTGATATTTGCCGACGCCTGGAAGACAAGGCGCCGCCCAACGCGACACGAGGTAATCGAATGGCTGACATTGTTTACGGCTGGGACCGCGGTATGTATCGCGGTATTTAGCCAGACTACCTATCCATTTCTATTCGCGGTGATACCGGTAGTTGTCTTGCATGCATTCTGGCAAGGAAGCATCGGAACGGCGTTTTCGATTGTCAAGATCACGGTGATCGCCTCTGTAGCAACAGCACTCGACGATGGGCCAATTCATCTTGTTCAAGGCAACCTTGGTGATCAGTTGTTTGCGCTTCAGGTCTTCCTAGCAACGTCTTTTGCTGTTGGGCTTCCGGTTGCAGCAATGCTCAAAAGCCGAGACCTGATCCGTGACGAATTGCGCGAGCGTCGCGACTTTGCCGATTTCATTTTGCAGAACGTTGGTGACGTCATCTTTCGCACTGACGCGATGGGGCGCTGGACATATTTAAATGCAGAATGGGAGAAGCTAACTGGGTTCGCCGTTGACCAAAGTCTCGGATGGCCGACGACGAAGCTTCTTACGCCAGTCGATATAGCTAAAGCACAGGCGCTTTATCCGCGGATAGTGAGTGGGGAAATTAAGGAATGCGTGCTTGAACAGCAGTTTGTTGATGCCAAAGGCCTGCTTCATCATATCGAAGTGACGGTGCAGCCCTTCATTGACGAAGCGGGGGCCTTTGCTGGAACGATCGGCAATATTCGCGACGTGAGTGAGCGCGTGCGCCAACAGAGCGCTCTGGCGGAAAGCGAGGCGCGTTTTCGGCGAATGGCGGAAACGGCACCGGTTGCGATATTCCGAGCTGATATCGACGGCAAGGTCACCTATGTTAACAAGCTTTGGAGCGAGAAGGTTGGTTTTACTGTCGAAGAAATGCTGGGTGACGGCTGGATGCGCGCGCTGGCCGATACCACACCTTATGAAATTGATCCGGCTTGGCAGGGTTTCACCAAGCCAGGCGATTTCAAACGTCGTATCGCTAAGTTTCGCAGCGCAGACGGCGAAGATCTGTGGATTGAAACGGTCACCAGCGCCGAATTTGATGTTGCAGGTAAAGTTGTCGGCTTTATCGGAGCGGCGAACGACATTACCGATCAGCGCCGGGCTTCAGAGCAGTTGCGCGAAAGCGAAGCACAATTGAGCCTTCTAGCCGACAATGCGACAGACGCGGTATTCCGACTGAGCTTGGATGGGCGTTGCAAATATGCCTCGCCGTCCTCGCGGATTCTTTTGGGGATCAGCCCACGCGCCTTGACTGGCGCCAACTTGCTCGACCGCTTTCATCCCGACGATCAGCAAATCGTACGAAAGACCTTTGCCGATCTCGCCAATGCCAAAGTCGAGCGGCCAAGGGTTGCCTTTCGCTCGGAACTGCTATCCGCACCAGGTACTTTTGTCTGGCTCGAGGCTACCTGCGGATTAGTGCGAAATGAAGGAACACGTGAACCGTACGAAATTATCGCTTCTATTCGAAATATCGATGAGACAAAAGCGCTTGAGGCCGATTTGCGAGTTGCGCGCGAACGAGCCGAAAAAGCGGCCACAGCAAAGTCGGCATTCTTAGCAAATATGAGTCATGAAATCCGTACGCCGATGAATGGCGTGATCGGTTTTACCGAGCTTCTGCTTGATAGTAAACTCACTCAAACTCAGCGCCATCAAGCGGAAATGATTGCCGACTCCAGCCATGCCATGATGCGGCTGCTCAACGACATTCTCGACATTTCGAAAATCGAAGCTGGTCAAATGCAAATTGTTTGCGAGCCAGTTGATCTGCGCCACAAGCTAGAGAGTGCTGTGCGATTGATGCAGCCAATCGCCGAGACTAAAAACATCGACCTTGAAATTTTGGTAGAACGCGATGTCCCCCACTGGGTTCTTGGCGACCAGCTGCGACTTCGCCAGATTGTCCTTAACCTGGTCGGTAATGCGGTGAAGTTTACCGAGCGCGGTTGGGTTAAAGTAAATGCTTCGATCGATCGCTTGTTGCCCGAACCACGACTGAAAATCGAAGTCAGCGACAGCGGCATCGGCATCCCGCCAGATCGTCTGGGCGTAATCTTCGATCAGTTCACTCAAGCCGATGGTTCGACCGCTCGGAAATATGGCGGCACCGGACTCGGGCTGTCAATTAGCGCGCAGCTG
>JANMQN010000005.1:0-15392 GCA_031370535.1 Sphingomonadales bacterium
GATTGATGCCTCGGGCGCGGCTGTCGCAACATTTGCGCGGTACAACTTTAACCCGTTCAACATCTTCCAGACACCGTTCAAGCGTTTCAACATCTTTGCGCAAGGCAATTATGAAGTTTCGGATGCGGTTGAGGTCTACACACGCGGGATGTTCTCGAAAAACACCGTCGATACCATCATCGCACCTTCGGGTTCGTTTGGCGGAACGGTCACGGTCAACCTGAATAACCCTTTTCTGCCCGCAACACTGCGGAACCAGTTTTGTGCGTTCAACACGTCCGGCGCCGGGGCTTATACGCCGAGATTTAGCACCACAGAATGTGGCTTAGCTGCAACCGCAACGGGCCGCACTGACCCCAATTACCGTGAAGTCACAGCTACGCTCAACCGTCGTACGCCTGAAGTCGGTCCGCGTATTTCGAACTACCAGACGACGGTGTTCGATTATAGCATTGGTGCGCGTGGGGGTATAACTGACAGCATCGATTGGGATCTGAGCGGCGCTTATGGCGAATCGGAAAACGTCCAGACTATCAGGAACTACACCTTGCAGTCGCGTTTCCGCGAAGCGTCGCTGGCCAACAACACAACCACTTGCCAAAGCGGCAACACGGCCTGCGTTCCGGTTAATCTGTTCGGCCCGGAGGGCTCGATTACGCCAGCCATGGCAAAGTTCCTGACGGCAAATTCGACCACGGTTGTTCGTACCACTTTGGCGCAGGCTCGTGGTACGATTTCGGGTGACGCTGGCTTTGCTTCGCCATTCGCTGAAGAGCAGGTTGGTTTTGCTATCGGCGGCGAGTACCGCAAATATGGCGCAACGCAGGCGTCCGATCTGCTGGCGCAGACCCCGGGTGAACTGGGCGGCGCAGGCGGCGCAGCTCCGAATGTCGATGGTGCCTACGATGTTTACGAGGCGTTTGGCGAAATTATCGCGCCAATCGTAGAAGACAAGCCATTCTTCCATAGTCTGACGCTTGAAGCGGGTGCCCGCTATTCGTCCTACACCGTTCGCGGTGCGCCGCGGCAGAACAAGACTACAACTTGGAAGGTTGGCGGAAGTTGGGAGCCGGTTGAATCACTCAAGATCCGCGGAAACTATAGCCGCGCTGTTCGGGCGCCCAACATTGGTGAATTGTTCACACCACAGTCCGTTGGATTGACCAACCTCGGCGTAGATCCTTGCGCCGGTGCTGCACCGACAACCAATGCTAACCTTCGTGCTGTTTGTCTCGCACAAGGTGCGCCACTTGGTACAATCGGGTCTATTACTAACCCGACTGCCGGTCAGGCCAATATAACAGTTGCCGGTAGCTTAAATCTGACGCCGGAAACTGCAGATACCTACACGATCGGCGCTGTGTTCCAGCCAGAGTTTTTCCCGGGTTTCTCGATGTCGATCGATTATTATAACATCAAAATCAAGGACGTGATCGGTGCTCCGCTTCCAGGTGACATTATTGCCCTCTGCTTCAATACTCTCACAGCAGCAAGTGCAACCAACCCGGCCTGTACAAGTACTCGCCGGAACCCGATAACTGGCGGTTTGGACGGCGACCCAGCGATTACGGGCGGATTATTCGGCATCACCAATAACCTCGGCCGGTTGTCGACAAGTGGTGTTGATCTTCTCGCCAACTGGAAAGGCGATATCGGTTTTGCCGACCTGTCGCTCGCCTTTGTCGGTAACTGGACGCGGTCTTCGGTGTTTAATTCCGATCCAACGTCACCGGTCGCAATTGATCGCGAGTGCGTCGGCTATTACTCGGTCAACTGTTCGTTCACTGGTTCGATCCAGCCTGAATTCCAGACTTCGACCCGTGCAACCTTTGGCGTTGGTGATGTTGACCTGTCGTTCTTGTGGCGCTGGATTGATGCGGTTCAATTCGAGCCGCAGCAGATCATCGATGATGGTGGACCGGCGAACACGGTGCAGCCACAGTTTCGGAATATACCGGCCGAGCATTATTTCGACCTGACCGCACGTTGGAACGCGAGCGACAATTTCTCGTTCACCTTCACCGTGCAGAACCTGCTCGACAACCAGCCAAAGGTCGTGGGTAACACGATTGGTTCGACGTCGTTCAACAGCGGTAACGTCTATCCGTCGACATACGACGCGCTGGGCCGCCGTTATGGTGTCGCAGCCAAGCTGACCTTCTAATCAGCTGTGCAATCTAGCAATTGAAGGGGGCGGGCAGCGATGTCTGCCCCTTTCTTTTGCCGAAGGCTTACTTGACAATCGGGCCTGGCATCGTTCCTGAACCACTGATGATCAACCCAGCTTTACAGGCAGCGGCCGCCCGGTCCGAAACGCTTCTTGCACGGGGGGAAGGCGATGCTTACGACCATGCAATTGTTGCGCTGGCAAAATCGGCGCGAGGAGATCATGTGGCGGCTGATGCGTTATTCCAGCAGGCGCTGGCGCTCGATCCCGGCAATCCTTCCACTCTGACCAGCCTTGCCATCCATTACCGCAACCAGAACCGCTATCGCGACGCGGTCCTTGCCTGCGATGAAGCAATCCGCAACTATCCCAATTATGCCGACGCCTGGCTGGAGCGTGGTACGATCTTGGCAGGCGGTGGTTCAGCAGAGGCCACACGCGCCAGCTTCGCCCGTGCGGCCGAACTCAACCCTGGCCTTGCCGCCGCACATGCCGGCCTTGCCTCGCTCGCAGCACGCGAAGGCGACGCAAACGCCGCGCGAAACCACGCCAATCGGTCGCTGTCCCTCGACCCGCACAATGCAACTGCGACCAATGCGCTTGCCAGCGTCGAACTGTCGTCGGGTAATCCGAATCAGGCTTTGGCGCTTGCTGAACAATTGATCCGGCGGCTCGATCATCCAAGTCTTGAGCGCAGTCTGGCGCATTATTTTGCAGCCGGTGCCCTTGAGCGGTTAAAGAACCGTAAAGCTGCATTTGATCACTATTCACGCGCTAATGCGGACTTCGATGCGATCCATGCGTCTTTGGCGTCCGGCCAACTTGATCAAACGAGCTTTATCGAAGCCTTGATCGAAGGCACTGGAAGGATCGAATGGCTCGCTGCATCTGTCGATCAGCCTCCAAATGCGGCACGGCAACACATATTTTTGATCGGCTATCCCCGTTCCGGTACCACGCTGGTGGAGAATATCCTCGCATCGCTGCCAAGTGTTTCAGCGTTGGAGGAGCGGCCGACGTTGATTGCTACTGACCTGGAATTTATCGCTGGCGACGCGGATGAGATCGTAGCCGGCCTTGAGCGCTTTTCAAAGCTGGACGAAGCCGCACTTGAGCAGCATCGCCGGGCTTACTGGGACAAGGTATCGGCATCGGGCGTACCCGAGAATGCACCCTGCTTGGTCGATATGGACCCGCTGAAAGGCACGCGGCTGCCGTTCATCTCGCGGCTTTTCCCGAACGCTCGTATCCTCATCATGCGCCGTGACCCGCGCGATGTTGTCTGGAGCTGCTTCCGCACCAATTTCGCGATGAGCAGCGGGACGCTTGAATATACGACGCTCGAACGCACCGCCCGCCATTATGACGCGCTTATGCGCCTGACCGAAGTGGCGCTCGAGCGATTACCGATCAACGTCCATTTCGTGCAATATCACCGCCTTGTGGAGGACTTCGATGCCGAGACAAAGGCAATGTGTGCCTTTGCGGGGCTTGAATGGACCGAAGCGGTGCGAAGCTTCGACCGGACAGCGGCGCGCCGCGGCGTTACAACGGCAAGCGTCGGTCAGGTCAGACGGGGCCTATATGACGGAACCCAGCAATGGGAACCTTATGCCGAATTTCTGGCGCCAATTCTGCCGATCCTGCAACCTTGGATCGAGAAATTTGGCTACACCTGACAGGCGAGCAACGGGGCGGGCAGCTCGAGCGAAATGCCAGCAGTTTTTGCAACTGCCTCTGCCCATACCAGCACTTTTTCGATTTCGTCACCATAGGCTTCAGCGGCCGCACGATGTTCAGCGGCGCGGTCTGCAGTGTCGAAGCTACCACCGAATTTACTGTGTGTAGTGAATGCGGCATGCGTTTCTATTGTGGTATCCGGCACATCTAATCCGAAATGCCGGGCAGCCGTCTTGAAGGCGTTTTCAGGGTCAGCTGTCAGTGTCTCGCTGTCCAGCGTGGCAATGCGTCCCGATCCGAAATTATCGACAATTTGGTGAAACAGCCGTTGCTGCGCAAGCCACCCGACTGCTGCGACCTGCAAGTCCGATTGCCGGAAATAATCGCGGGGCTCGAACCCCAAATCGGCAATGCCGTCCGCTATCAGTCCTTCGAGCAATTCACGCACCCACAGGCGGCACCATAGACCCTTGCGCGCCACTGACACCAGGAACACCGGCAGCGGCGCATATAGCAGGATCGCCTTACTTTCAGGTCGCATTGTCAATGACAGCGGTACCAGCGCGTTGAACACGTTCGATGGCTTGACCACCACTGCCTTGTCGCCAACAAACGGCCGTGCCAGCATATGCAGTCCGTGATCGAGCCTTTCGGCCACCGCCGCGGGCGGAGCGCCCCGCCGCCGGTAGCCGACAATATCATTGAGCAGCACTGGTTCCTTCAGCCCCATCGAAATTCCGGGAAGGTTGAACCCCCGCGCTAGCATGGTCGATGCGCAGAAAGCCGAGTGGATGACGAAATGCAGCCGATTGTCGCGCTTTACCGCCGTCATCGCCTCAGTCCGATGCAGCGCGATTATGTCGTCGCCGACCCCCAGATATTCGTCGGTGATGAAGGTGGTCGCATCATGCGCATCGCGATCCAGGCACCGCATATGATATTCATCGCGCGCGGCATCATAACGATGCGCAAGAAACCGGCCATCGTCCAGCATCGCATCCACGTTTTTATCGCCCGTCATATCGCAAACCTTGCCGTTCCGGTCTTCTGATGGCAGATGGTTACCGATGGAGGAAACCCAAAATTCGGCAGAAGCCGCTCGGCTCAATAGCGCAGGTATGCAGGCCTTGCGAAGCAAAAGCTTTGCCGAGGCTGAAAGGCTGTTCCTTGCGGCGGCTGCGAACGATGCGAAAGCCAGCGCGCTGTGGCGCAATGTAGCATCGGCAAGGCGCGCTCAGGGTAATAATAAGGGTGAGTTGCAAGCGCTGAATGCCGCCATAGATGCCGATCAGCTCGATTTCATGGCATGGTTGCGCAAGGCCGAATTACATCAGCGAAACGGCGAAGAAGCGCAAGCTTTGTCGGCCTGGCAAGGCGTGTTGCAAATGGCTGCGCAGGCTGGCGAAGTGCCGCCGGAAATAGGCGCCGCCTTGCAGGTGGGACGCGACTTCGTATCTGCAGCAATGTCCAAGATCGCGACGGCAGTGAACTCCGGTCTTGAGCCAGTGCGGGCGACGATGGACGAGACTGAGAAGCGCCGAAGCTCGGCTTTCGTTGACCTCGCAATGGGCCGCCGCCACGCGTATTTTAACCAGTGCGAAGGCCTCTATTACCCCTTCCTGCCCGCTGACGAATTCTTCGACCGAAAGCATTTTAACTGGATGCCCGATATCGAGGCGGCAACTGCCGATATAAGGCTGGAGCTAAAGGCATTGCTGGCAGACCCCGGCGAAGCCCTGCGGCCTTATGTACGGATGGACAAGGGGCTGCCCGATAACAAATGGTCGGGCCTCGATCATTCGCTCGACTGGGGTGCATGCTTCCTATGGGAATATGGCCATCCGAACCGCCCGGTGCTTGATCGATGCCCGAAAACAGCGGCGGCACTTGCGGCGCTGCCTTCCGCTCATATTCCTGGACGATCGCCAAGTGCGTTTTTTTCTATCCTGAGGCCCAAAACACATATTCCGGCACATACCGGTGTGACAAACACCCGCGCGATCATCCACCTTCCATTGATTGTGCCGGTCGGCTGTCGTTTCCGTGTCGGCGGCGAAACCCGCGAATGGCGCGAAGGCCAAGCTTTTGCGTTCGATGACACGATCGAGCATGAGGCGTGGAATGACAGCGATGAGGTGCGTGCCGTGCTGATATTCGATGTCTGGAACCCGCATCTCAGCGATTCGGAACAGCAGTTGATAACGCGCTATTTCGCGGCTGCCGATAGCACCGGGCTCAATCCGGCTCGTTGAAAACCTTTGCATTCGACAAACGACATCAGGCTGCGATTGCTTGGCAATATATTGAATGGTATTCAGCATGTGTAGATTAATACGGGGAACCGCTGTGCGCCAATTCATCCTCGCGTTCACGCTCATTTCTTTGGCGGGCATTGTCCCGGTAGCGGCGCGTGCGGAAAACACTGTTGCTGCGCCGAAGTCTGATTTGGATCCAGATCAGGCCATCAAATGCCGCAGGGTCGATATTACCGGTTCGCACGTCAAAAAGGGCAAGGTTTGCAAAACCATCGCGGAGTGGAAGCGGATTATCGACAACGGAAACCGGACAGCGCGCGCGGTCGTTCAGGAAGGCGCCAAGCCAACGAACTGAGCACTCGATCGTCTGTGTTTAATCGGAGACTTCTCTCATGCGTCACATCCTCCTCGCAATAGGTTTAACAGCCTCGCTCTCCGTTTCGCCAGCATTTGCAGATGCGGGTTCAGGCAAACCGGAGGCATCCGACCCAACTCAGGCCGTTAAGTGTCGCATGGTCGAGGTAACCGGGTCGCTTGTTAAAAAAGGCAAGGTCTGCCGGACGATTGCCGAATGGAAGCGCATCCTAGGTAATGGAAACCGAACGGCGCGCGCGATCGTCGAAAGTGGCAATATTTGTGCAGGAGGCTGCTGCGGAAATGGCGTAGGTTGCGCTGCCGGCCAATAAGTGACCAGAATGTTCAAATTAAACAGAATTTATAGGAACAGCTTATGAAAATCAAATCTGCCCTTTTGTCAGCCGCGTGTCTTGGTTTCGCGAGTATCGCGGCAACCCCGGCGATATCGAATGAGACAGCCGAAACGACAGCATCGGACCCCGATCAGGCTATTAAATGCCGCAAGGTTGAGGTCACCGGTTCCCTTTTGAAAAAGGGTAAAGTCTGCAGGACTATCGCAGAATGGAAGAAGATCCAGGCGAATGGTAATCGCACTGCACGGGCGATTGCTGAAAGCGGCAATGTCTGCGCAGGTGGGTCGTGCGGAAACGGTAACTAATAAATGGCGGGGAGGATCGGCTCTAAGGTTCGTGTGGCCAAGTGGATTTTGCTTGCCGCATTCGTCGTTGGTTCGGCAGCAGCACCAGCGCCCGATCCCTTCGACCCTGACTAAAAAATCAAGTGCCGCAAATATCTCGCGCCGGGATCATTAGTGCGAAAGGTCAAGATGTGCCGAACGATTGCGGAATGGCGCAAGGCAGCATAGGCTGGAAATGACGCGGCGCGTCATATAGCCGGAGAAAATGTTTGTTTAGGCGGCGAATGCCGCCGATATGAACCCCCCGACGCACCGGAATGACAACATATTTTACAACGTAAGTTCTAGCTGCCCGTCGCCTTCATCCACTTTCACAATTGCGCCATCGGGAATTTCCCCCCGCAGCAACTTGTCGGCCAACGGATCCTGCAAATAACGCTGGATCGCACGCTTAAGCGGCCTTGCGCCATATACAGGGTCGTAACCCACACGTCCCAACCAGGCCTTCGCTTTTTCTGACAAAGCCAGCTCGATTTTACGGTCTTTCAGCAGCTTCTGCACGCGTTTGACCTGAATTTCGACAATCGGTGCCATATGTTCTGCTGCAAGGCGGTGGAACAGTATAATCTCGTCGAGCCGGTTCAGGAATTCGGGCCGGAAATGGCCGCGGACGATTTCCATAACCTGCGGTTCGACTTCCTTGACGTCTTGCCCGTCCTCAAGGCCCGCCAGATATTGGCTGCCCAAGTTCGAGGTGAGGATGATGAGCGTGTTCGAGAAATCTACGGTCCGGCCCTGTCCATCGGTCAGGCGGCCGTCGTCGAGCACCTGAAGCAGGATGTTGAAGACATCCGAATGGGCTTTCTCGACCTCGTCAAACAGCACAACCTGATAGGGCCGGCGACGCACGGCTTCGGTCAGGACGCCGCCTTCCTCATAACCGACATAGCCCGGAGGCGCGCCGACCAAACGGGAGACACTGTGTTTTTCCATGAATTCGGACATGTCGATCCGGACCATCGCATTGTCGTCGTCAAACAGGAACGATGCGAGTGCTTTGGTGAGTTCGGTTTTGCCTACACCGGTTGGGCCGAGAAACAGAAAGCTGCCTAGCGGACGGTTGGGGTCTTGGAGACCAGCGCGGCTGCGGCGGACAGCCTTCGATACGGCCTCGACCGCGTCCTTTTGCCCTATAACGCGCGCGCCAATGAGCTGCTCCATGTTCAGAAGCTTGTCGCGTTCGCCCTCGAGCATCTTGTCGACGGGGATGCCAGTCCAGCGGCTAACCACCGATGCGATATCCTGAGGCGTGACTTCCTCGCGCAGCATGGCATTGCCCGCTGCCGCCTGAGCATCCGCCAATTGCTTTTCAAGGCCCGGAATTGTGCCATATTGCAATTCGCCTGCCTTGGCCAGATCACCGCCGCGTTGCGCCTGATCAAGCTCTATACGCGCGCTGTCCAGATGCTCCATGATCTTCGCTTCGGCGGAAATCTTCTCTTTTTCCGCCTGCCATTTTTGCGTCAGCTCGGATGATTGTTGCTCCAGATTGGCGAGCTCATTTTCAAGAGTCGCCAACCGATCCTTTGACGCCGTATCGGTTTCCTTGCCAAGCGCCTCGCGTTCAATCTTCAGCTGAATAATCCGCCGATCTAGATTTTCGATTTCTTCCGGCTTGGATTCAACCTCCATCCGCAGCCGAGACGCCGCTTCGTCCATAAGGTCAATGGCCTTGTCCGGCAGAAAGCGGTCTGCAATGTAACGGTGCGACAGCGTCGCCGCACTGACCAGGGCGCCGTCGGTAATCCGGACCCCGTGGTGGAGTTCGTACTTTTCCTTGAGTCCACGCAGGATCGAAATCGTATCCTCGACTGTCGGTTCGCCGACGAACACCGGCTGGAACCGGCGCTGCAACGCGGGATCTTTTTCGACATGCTTCTGATATTCATCAAGTGTGGTTGCGCCGATGCAGTGCAGTTCTCCGCGCGATAATGCAGGCTTGATGAGGTTGGCCGCATCCATGGCGCCTTCGCCCTTGCCCGCGCCAACGAGTGTGTGCATCTCGTCAATGAACAGAATGATGTCGCCCTCAGCCTGTTTGACTTCGTCGAGTACGCCTTTCAGCCGCTCTTCAAACTCGCCGCGATATTTGGCGCCCGCGATAAGGGCGCCCATGTCCAGTGACAGGAGTTTGCGGTCCTTCAAGCTATCGGGCACGTCGCCGTTAGCAATACGGAGAGCTAAGCCCTCCGCGATTGCGGTTTTACCCACGCCTGGTTCGCCGATAAGAACGGGGTTATTTTTGGTACGACGCGCGAGGATCTGGATGGTCCGGCGGATTTCCTCATCGCGGCCGATGACTGGATCAAGCTTGCCCGCGCGCGCCACTTCGGTGAGGTCGCGCGCAAATTTCTTGAGCGCATCATAGCGGTCTTCGGCACCTGCGGTATCGGCCGAACGCCCACCCGTCAGCTCCTTGATCGCCGCGTTTAACGCCTCAGGCTTTGCGCCTGCTGCTGCAAGCGCCTTGCCTGCAGTAGTGCTGGATGCCAGCGCGAGAGCAAGCAAAATAGTCTGTACGCTGACATAGCTGTCACCCGCCTTCTTCGCGATCTGCTCGGCAGAATCGAGTGCGCGTACCGCATCATTATCAAGCCCCGGCGTCTGTTGAGCGCCGCCTCCCGAAACAGCAGGTACCTTGGCGAGCGCTGCATCGGTTTCGCGCAACGCCGTCGCGGCATCGCCGCCCGCAGCCTTGATCAGCCCCGACGCCATACCTTGATCGTCCTCAAGCAGCGCCTTTAGCAAATGCTCGGTCGAGATTCGCTGATGGTTCATACGAATGGCAACAGTCTGAGCGCTTTGCAGGAAGCCCTTGGCGCGGTCGGTGAATTTTTCGAGGTTCATAGGAATGTCCTGTTCTGCTTGCCTAACACAGGTAGTGTGGCTTTTTGACAACACAAGGGGGTTGGCGCAAAAATGGCTTGCACAAACAATGCACTTCGCCATTCAGGGATTTGAGGAGAGTTTGTATATGACATGGATCAAACGCATCGGTCTGGTGCTGTTGGCGATTATAGCCTTTGCTGCTGTTGGCCTGGCTTTCTGGGAACCGATGGCAGCGACGCTGCAGGCGGCTCCGGTCAAGCGCGCTTATGATGTTGAGATTGCCCGCGACGAATTCGGCGTGCCGCACATCAATGGTAAGACCGACGCAGATGTCGCTTACGGCCTTGCTTACGCGCACTCGGAAGATGATTTCACGACCATTCAAGAGGTGGTTGCTATGACACGCGGGCGCGCGGGGGCCATGCTCGGTAGCGACGGCGCGCCGATCGATTATGTCGAACAGCTTCTGGGTGTGCGTGATACGATATCGCGGAAGTATGACACCATCCCTGCGGATGTGCGCGCGGTTATGGACGCTTATGCGGCTGGCCTGAACCATTATGCCGATAAGCACCCTGCAGAGGTGCGACTATCCAAACTTTTCCCAGTGACGGGACGCGATGTAGCGGCTGGCTTCGTGCTGCGCTCGCCGTTTTTCTATGGTATGGATGACACCATCAAGAAGCTGAACGACAATCAAATGCCAGCCGCTGAACCGGTTGCGAAAATGACACCGGCCGGCACCGATCCGTCGATGAATGGTTCGAACGCTTTTGCCGTCGCGCCAAAGCGTATGGCAGACGGCAAGACCTGGCTGATTTCGAACTCGCACCAGCCGTATGAAGGCAGTGTGGCGTGGTATGAGGCGGTGGTTCACTCGGGTGAAGGACTGGATATGGCTGGCGCCTTGTTCCCCGGGTCGCCGTTTATCCTTTTGGGACATAACCGAAATCTCGGGTGGACCAACACGGTCAACCAGCCCGATCTGATCGACGTCTACAAGCTTGTCACGAATGCCGACAAGACCCAGTACCGAATGGATGGCAAGTGGAAGCCGTTGGTACAAAAACGCATCTGGCTTCCGGTTAAATTCGGGCCGTTCAACCTGCCTGTGCCCAAGACGGTTTATCGTTCCGAGCATGGACCGGTTATCATCAACAAGAATGGTGCATTCGCGATCCGCTACGCTGGGATCGACGATGTGAAGCTGCTCGAACAATATTTCCGCATACAGAAGGCACAGGATTACGATCAGTGGATCGCGGCAATGAGTTTGCGGGGGATACCTGCGACGAACTTCGTCTATGCCGACAGGACAGGCAAAATCGGCTATTTCTACAACGCTTTGTTTCCTGATCGCAAAGCCGGATTCGATTACACTAAGGTGCTGTCCGGCGATATCAGCGCCAATTTACCAACTGCGGTTGTACCGTGGAGCGCAACGCCAATGGTGGTCGATCCTGCTTCCGGCTTTGTGACCAATTCCAACAATACGCCGTTCATGGCGGCGGGCAAAGGGTCGGAACTCGATGCCGCGAATTTTTCCCCGTTGTTGGGAATCGAGGCGCGCAAGACCAACCGGATCGTACGCGGACTCGAGCTACTCGAAGCCGATACATCCCTGACGCCAGAAGAGTTGCTCGCGATCAAGTTCGATACTGGCTACAGCCGAAACAGCTTTGCCGGACCGTGGATAGCAAAGCTATTGGCGGTCGATTTGAAGGATGAACCCGACCTTGTCGCTGCGCAAAAATTGCTTCGCGAATGGGACTTCAATAGCGATGGAAATGGCCGGGCTGATGCTCTGGGCGAGGCGATGATGCATATGGCGAACCGCGCCAATTATCATGGCGAGCCTTTGCCCGATGCGCGTGCGAAATTGCGCGAAGTTGTCGATGCACTGCTAAAGGGCTTCGGCCGCATCGACCCGCCATTGGGCGATGTCCAGCGTCTCATTCGCGGCAAGGTCGATCTGCCGGCAAATGGCGGTACCGATACCTTGCGTGCCGCAACAACATGGGAGCCGCTGGACGACGGCCGCATGCGGGTCAAACACGGCGACAGTTTCATCATGCTGGTCAACTGGGACAAGGCCGGCAAAGTATGGAGCCAGTCGATCCAGCCTTATGGCGCGGCCACCAACCGGCCTGAATCTCTACACTATACCGACCAGATGAAGCTGTTCCTCGACCGCAAGTTCAAACCGGTGCATTTCGAATGGGCGGACGCGGTGAAGTACGCGAAACGCCGTTATCGGCCCTGAACGCTGTTTGTCGAAAACCTGCGCCGAAACCATTGTTTTTGCGTCAATCGAGTCTATCTTTCTTACAATTCTAAAGCTTTGGGAGCTAATATGATCCGTAATTTCACGCTCGCCCTTTTGGGCGGATCGATGCTTGTTTCACCCGCAGTTGCGGCCGACCCAGCGCCGGTTCCGGCTTCCGCACTGGTCAAGAAAATCAATATCCCGCACAAGCAGTTCACACTTAAAAACGGATTGCGGGTGATTGTCCACACTGACCGTAAGGCTCCCGTTGTTGCGGTGTCGATCTGGTATGATATCGGCTCGAAGCACGAGCCCAAGGGCAAGACAGGTTTTGCCCATTTGTTCGAGCATCTGATGTTCAACGGCTCGGAAAATTCGCCGGGCGATTTCTTTACCCCGCTGCAGAATATGGGGGCCACCGATTATAACGGCACCACATGGTTCGACCGCACCAATTATTTCCAGACCGTCCCGACCAGCGCGCTCGACCGGATGCTGTATCTGGAAGCCGATCGCATGGGCTATCTGCTCGGTGCGGTGACGCAGGAAAATCTCACTAACCAGATAGGTGTGGTACAAAACGAAAAGCGCCAAGGCGACACGCAGCCTTATGGTCTCGTCGAATATGCGCAGATCAAGGGCATGGTTCCCGAAGGCCATCCTTATGGTCACTCCACCATTGGCTCGATGGCCGATCTCGACAGCGCCAGTATGGAAGATGTCCGCGCCTGGTTCCGCCAGCATTATGGGCCGAACAATGCTGTGCTGGTGCTCGCAGGTGATATCGATGTGCCGACCGCGAAGAAACTGGTCGAAAAGAATTTCGGTGCGATCAATGCTGGCCCCAAGCAGAAGCCGTTGAAAGTCGATGTGCCGACGCTTGCGGCTCCGAAATCCGAGGTGATGAAGGACAAGGTCGCAACGACACGCATTTACCGCAACTGGACGGTGCCGGGTATCGATAGCACCGATTCGGTGCCGCTCGAAGTTGGCGCATCTGTGCTCGGCGGTCTTGCCAGCTCGCGGCTCGACAACATTCTGGTACGCGAAGAGAAGCTCGCTGTGAATGTAACCGCGGGATATCAAGGTTTTGCCCAATTAGGCGGCATTGAAATAACTGCTGACGTGAAGCCCGGTGTTGATCCGGCAACTGTCGCCAAGCGGCTCGACGAAATCATCGCCGACTTTGTCAAAACGGGGCCAACCGCCGATGAGGTGCAGCGCGTGCAGATGCGCACGGTATCCAGCCGGCTCGCCGGGCTTGAGCAAGTAGGCGGTTTCGGTGGCAAGGCGGTCGCACTTGCCGAAGGCGCGCTGTATCGCAACGACAGCGATTTTTATAAAAAGCAATTGGCTGAACTCGCTAAGGTGACGCCCACACAAGTGACCGCTGCAATGGGCCGCTGGCTCACCCGTCCAGTTTATGCACTGACCGTCGAGCCCGGCGAGCGCGCCCCTTATGAAGAGGCGAAGGGCGCATCGGTTCCGAAGACCGCTGCCGCAATCACACCGGTCAAGCGCGAACCTGCGCCAGCACTCGGAGTAATTTCCGACCTCGCATTTCCCAAGGTTGAGCGTACCAAGCTGTCGAACGGTATCGAGATTGTTTATGCGCAACGCAACGCCGTACCTATGACTCAGGTCTCGTTGAGTTTCGATGCCGGCAACACTGCCGATCCGCGTGACCGGTCAGGGACGCAATCGTTGATGCTGGCTCTGCTCGACGAGGGCGCAGCGGGCATGAACTCGACGCAAATCGCTGAAGCTCAGGAGAGGTTGGGCGCTAGTATCAGCACTAACGCCAGTATGGATCGCACTAATGTTAATGTGACGTCTTTGACGGCCAATCTCGCTCCATCGCTGAAACTTTTTTCCGATATCGTGCTGAAGCCTGACTTTGTGCCGGCCGAAGTCGAGCGGCTGCGCGGGCAGCAACTGGCGCGCATCCAGTCCGAGCTGACAAACCCACAAGGCATTGCCTTCCGCACATTGCCGCCTATCCTGTTCGGCGCACAGCATCCTTATGGCATTTCATTCACAGGTACCGGTGATGTTGCCACCGTCAGCAAAGTGTCGCGTAACGAAATCCTGGATTTCCACCACAAATGGTTCCGTCCTGAAAAAGCGACGTTCTTCGTAGTCAGTGACAAGCCGTTGGCAGAGATCAAGGGTGCACTTGAGGGTAGCTTCGGGAGCTGGAAAGCTACTGGACCTGCTGGCGTCAAGGATATGTCAGCGGTTCCTGCTGCTGCCAATCCGCGCATCGCTTTGATCAACCGTCCTGGCGCGCCTCAGTCGCTAATTTTGGGTGGTCAGGTTCTGGCAACCAAAGGCACGGCCGATCTGGAAACCGCGATCACCGCCAACGAGGCATTGGGCGCCGGGTTCCTCTCGCGTATCAACATGGATCTGCGCGAAACCAAAGGCTGGTCATACGGCGTGCGCGGCAGCATCAACCGCGTCGAGGGCGATGTACCTTACCTGATTTCCGCGCCGGTCCAAGCTGACAAAACCGGCGAATCGATTGCTGCGCTGATTTCAAACTACAAGGCATTTTTGGGCGACAAGGGCATCACCACTGAGGAGCGCGATCGCATTATCGGTGGTAATATTCGTGAATTGCCTGGCAGTTTCGAAACATCGGGCGACGTGCTCGGCGCGATGCAGCGTAATGTGCTCTACAAGCGGCCCGATGATTTTTACGCTACGGTCGCAAGCGAGTACCGCGGCATGACTCAGGAAAAACTTGACGCTTCGGTCCGTGCTTTGGTCAATCCAGACCGCTTCACATGGGTCGTGGTCGGTGACGCTGCGAAGGTCAAACCGCAGCTGGATGCACTTGGATTGCCAATTGAAATGGTCGGCGAAGCTGCTAACACCAGTGCAAACAACACCGCTAAATAAGGAGCAGGAATATGGCAGCAGTTGATGGTGATTGGGACGTAACAATCAAAAGCCCGATGGGTGACCAGAAGGCAGTTTTGACTGTCAACAGCGACGGCGGCAGCTTTTCGGGCAAAATGTCCGGCGGGCTCGGCACGATGGATATCGCGTCCGGCACAGTCGACGGCGATACGCTCAGCTGGGGGATGGACATTACCGTGCCAATGCCGATGCATCTCGATGCGATCGCAACGGTCG
>JANMQN010000020.1:0-20563 GCA_031370535.1 Sphingomonadales bacterium
ATCAACGGTGCCGCGAAACTGAAGTCGAAACCGCTTAACAATTCATCACCTTGCGCCAGTAGCCATTCAGCGATCCCCTGGCGAGACCATGCCTTAGCGGGTGGCGATATAAGGGAAGGGGCAACATCGCCTTGCTCGCAAACAGCAAGCGCGATTCCAGCATGGCGATTGCCCTTTGCGCCGGACCAGTCGACGCAGGCAAAACGGGTGAATGTGCGCATCTGACGAATATGGGGATAGGGGATGCAGAATTAAAGCCGCTGAACCGAGTGAAGTGAATTGCTGCGGCTATGCTGCGCAGCAATTTCTGATTTCATTCCGGACCGTTGCGGTTTTGACGAAGCTTGTCCCAATATTCCAATCGCTCGACAATTTTGCGCTCAAAGCCACGCTCGACCGGCTGGTAAAGTGACGCCGGTGATACTGCATCTGGCCAGTAACTGGCTCCGGAAAATCCTTCGTCGACGTCGTGGTCATAGGCATAGCCTTTGCCATATCCGATATCCTTCATCAATTTCGTCGGCGCATTGAGGATATGCGCGGGCGGCATCAGCGAGCCGGTATCGCGTGCCATCTTCCATGCCGATTTCTGCGCTTTGTAAGCCGCATTGGATTTGGGGGCAGTTGCCAGATATAGGCAGGCCTGCACAATGGCGAGTTCGCCTTCTGGGCTACCCAAAAATTCATAGGCATCCTTGGCCGCGAGGCATTGGACGAGCGCCTGCGGGTCGGCGAGGCCAATATCTTCGCTGGCAAAGCGAACCAAGCGGCGCAGGACATATAGTGGCTCTTCGCCTGCCACCAGCATCCGCGCCATCCAGTAGAGCGCCGCTTGCGGGTCAGACCCTCGCAAGGATTTGTGCAACGCCGAAATGAGGTTGTAGTGGCCCTCGCGGTCCTTGTCGTAAACCGGCATCCGCCGTTGCAGAAGCGCGCCCATCGCGACGGGATCGAGTGGATTTTCGATTGCAATCGAGAACAACGTCTCGGCCTGGTTGAGCAGAAAGCGTCCGTCGCCATCGGCGCTGGAAATCAAAGCCGACCGCGCGTCATCGGTAACCGGCAGCGCGCGCTGCTCGATTTCTTCGGCGCGCGCCACCAATCTTGCGAGCGCCGTCTCATCGAGCCGGTGCAGTACCATCACTTGCGTACGTGATAGCAACGCAGCGTTTAATTCGAAGGACGGATTCTCGGTGGTGGCCCCTACAAGAGTAACGACGCCGCTCTCTACAAATGGCAAGAACCCGTCCTGCTGGGCGCGATTGAAACGGTGTATTTCGTCAACGAACAACAAGGTCTGTTTTCCGGTGCGAGCCATGACTTCGGCTTCGGCAAATGCCTTTTTGAGATCGGCAACGCCCGAGAATACCGCCGAAATAGGTTTGTAATGCATATCCACCGCGTCGGCGAGAAGCCGGGCGATGCTCGTCTTGCCCGTCCCCGGCGGGCCCCACAGGATCATCGAAGATAGCTTTCCCGCAGCGACCATCCGGCCAATCGCTCCATCAGCCCCGGTTAAATGCTCTTGACCAATTACTTCGGCGAGGGTCGCGGGTCGAAGCCTGTCAGCCAATGGGCCATTTGCAACTACCGGACGCTGGGTTTCGGGCTCGCCGAACAAGTCGGGCATCATGCCCTCATAATCGATCGCGCGGCACGTTGCCGGATCAGCCGTATATATGTGTCGGCAACGGTTTGGTTGATGGCATCCCAGCTGTAACCTAGCGACCGTTTTTCTCCCGCGGCGCCGTGTTTGCTGCGCAATTCCGGATCGGTACAATAGGATTGGAGAACATCGGCAAACTGGTTGATCGCGCCGGGAAGGATCAGCCGGCCGGACACTTTGTCCTCAACAAGGCTTTGGCTTCCGGTTGCTTTGGCCGCGACCACCGGCAATCCGCAAGCCATTGCTTCCAGCGTTACATTGCCGAAGGTTTCGGTGACGCTGGGGTTGAACAACAGGTCCATGCTGGCAACGGCGCGGCCCAAATCGGCTCCGCCCTGAAACCCTACAAATTTTGCATGAGGCAGGCGGCTTTCGAACCAGCCGCGTGCCGGGCCTTCGCCGATTACCATGACCTGATGTGGCACCTGGCGGCGGCGAAGCTGGTCGATAGCGTCGGAAAATACGTCGAGGCCCTTTTCCATCACCAGGCGGCCAAGAAAGCCGATCACAGCTGTATCATCTGACAGGCCTTGCGCGCGCCGCCACTCCATGTCGCGGCGCTGCGGGTTGAATATCTCGCGGTCCACGCCGCGTGACCAGATGTCGATGTCATAGTTCATCCGTTGTTCGCGCAGCACCTGCGCAAAGCTCTCGGATGGTGCGACCAGCGCATCACATTTGCGGTAGAGCTTACGCAGCCAGGCCACCATCAACGGCTCGACAAACGCCAAATTGTAATAGCGGAAATAGGTCTCGAACCGCGTGTGGACCGAGCACAAAACGGGCAGGTTACGGTGGCGCGCCCATTTAGCAGCTTGACGTGCAACCCGGTCGGGACTTGATATGTGGATGATGTTTGGGCTGAACGCATCCATGTCGCGTTTCACTTTGGGCGATAGCGACAACGGTAACCGGTATTCAGGTCGGTTCGGGATAGCCATCGACCGTACGCTGACCAAGTCACCTGTTGGCTCAAACGCAGGCTCGGCGACGGTCGGCGAATAGATGCGCACTTGCGCTCCCTGACGTAACAGATAGCCAACAAGTCGGTTAAGTGCCTGATTTGCACCGTCGCGCACATAGTTATAATTGCCGCTGAATAGCGCAATGCGAAGATCGCTGGTTTGCATTCAATGGGCTTTTATCGGCGATGGGGCAAAATGCCAATGGGAATGGCGACCGTAGCCCGTTAGAGGTGTCATATGATCCTGAGCCAGATAGACACCTTGCTGATCGGCGGCCCAAAACCATTTCGCGCCGATGGGGAGATGAGCGCGATGGCGCGCAAAGCGGTCGACCGGCCAGTCATTTTACGCAAGCTCGGCTTCGAAGGCGATCAGGTTGCCGACCCGACGGTGCATGGCGGGGTGGACAAGGCGGTGCATTTCTATCCGGCGGAGCATTATCCCAAATGGATCGCTCATTTTGCGTCCGACGGTTTTGCAAGTTCGTTGCTTGATTACGCAGGGGCCTTTGGCGAGAATATCAGCGCGTCGGGGCTGACCGAAGACAAAGTTCGGATTGGCGACCGGTTCCGTATCGGCAAGGCATTGGTCGAAGTCGCGCAAGGGCGTCAGCCTTGCTGGAAAATCGATCATCATTTTGGCGTTCAGGGCTTGACTGGAGCGGTGATCAAGACCGGGCGCTGCGGCGGCTACTTCCGCGTAATCGAGGAAGGCGAGGTTGCGCCGTGTGACCGGATTGAACAGGTCGAGGAGGCGGACCATGACTGGACGGTCCAACGGGTGTTCAAGTTGCTTATCGGGGGCGGTCATCGGGGAGAGAGTGCCAAAGCCGATTTAAGAGCGCTCGCGGAGCTTGAAACGCTCGCTGAAAGCTGGCGGAGCCGGGCCGCGAAACATGCAAAGTGAGGCGTCTCAATTTTGCGTGTCAGCAGATTCTAAAAAGACCCTGGGACCTCACGCTGTGCGGTATTCGGGGCCGACGGAATTGGCAAAATCCGGCGTTCGTTCCGTGAAGTTGCGCTTTGTGCGGTTTGCCCGATGGCGATCGGCGTGCAACTGCGTCCGGCGACGAAATCGAGTGCAGCGCGCAACGACGCTTCCAATGGATCACCAAGCGGCCGGGTAATGTCATCGGCGGCCGCGCACGACGTACCCATCGTCTCGGCAAGTCCGGAAAAATATGCACCCTGACCAGCCGAATTTTCTGTCGCAAAGGCAACGACGCGAATACGGTCGTCGCAGGCAGTCTGGTCGAGAGCTATTTGACCGACTGGCTTACCGTAACTGTTGCTGCCTACAAGTGCGGCGTTTGAACCTAAATAGGGTATGAAGCTGTTCATCACCAATTCGCTCGCAGAGGCTGTGGCACCGGTCGAGATGAATGCAATTTTGACAGGTGCAACCGATTCCGACCGCGACGCGAACCGACGAGTTTCGTTGTTCGACGACTTTGACGCACGAAACCGCGTGACCGAAAAAACGTCGCTGCTGAAGCGGTTTCGGCCAAGCAGATCACCCAAAAGTTCGGCGGTCGATACCAGCCCACCGCCATTGTATCTAAAGTCGATGACAAAATTGGAAATTCCCTGCGCTTGGAAGTCCGCGAACGCCGTGCGCAGTTGATTGTCGGCAGTTGAAATAAATGTCCGCATGTTGATGTACCCGACGCGTTGACCGCCATTGTCAATTACCTTGGCCCCATAACGCGGCGACAACGGTGCGATACTGTAGTCTGCCTTCGCCACCGTCACATCGCGTGTGCCTGCAGCGTCGGCAATGCGCAACACGCGGCTCGTGCCAGCTGTGTTTGGACCCAAAGCACTGGTAATGCCGCTTGGCCCTTGCGATGCCAATATGTCGCTCACCGCGACCAGATTTGAAGTGTTTGCCCCGATGGCCAGAACCTCGGTGCCACGATCAATACCTGCGGTAAGAGCCGGCCCGCCCTCGAACGCCTCGACGACGAGCAAGCGACTGCCTTGATAAATAAAGCGAACCCCGAATCCGGCAGTGGCGCCCGAAGAGAAGAACGCATTCTCCTCCTGTATGGATGTAACGTACGTGAAAAACCGGTCGCGTCCTTGTCCACGCGCAGTGGCTGTCAGCGCGTCAATATAGGATTGCACCGTGCTATATGGTGCTGGGTTTAGTGAGGACGGCAACGTTTCAGGGAAGAGATACCATTCGTTTAATACGGAAAACGCGAAATCCTGACGGTTGCGCAGGCTGCACATAGTCGATGTCGGTGACGAAACAGGGGGTGTTGTGCTGGTCGGCGGAACGGTAATTGTTCCGCCTCCTGAACCGCTACCATCGCCTCCGCAGGCGGTCGCACCTGCAGCTAGAACGATGACGATATTTCTGAGTGAACGCATTTTCATGCTGCAAGATCTTCCGGTAGCCAATATCAGCGAACATTGAGGTGCACTGGAAGTCATTGGGCGACAAGTAACAATTTCAGGTTCGGGCTGATAATTCGACCCGAGATAAAATCTGACATTCAAATCCTTTTCCCGCGTTTCACTCCCCCTCTTCCGCCACATCGGGCACCGGCGCAAACAACCGGATCTTCGTTACGCGCTTCTCGTCGGCTTCCAATATCTCCAGCCGCCACCCGCTGGCTTCGTGGAGCAGCATCTGGCCGACATTCGGGACTTGTCCAGCAATCACAAACGCCAATCCGCCCAGCGTGTCGACATCCTCGTCGACCTCGGATAACTTCGGGTCGATGGTTTCGGCTATATCGTCCAGTTCCGCCCTTGCGTCGGCCTCCCACATATCGGGGCCCATTTGCATGAACAACAGCTCGGGTTCGTCGTCATGCTCATCTTCGATTTCGCCGACGATTTCCTCGACCAAATCCTCGATCGTGACCAACCCTTCGGTGCCTGAATATTCGTCTAATACAATAGCCAGGTGCGTTCGCGTGCGGCGCATTTCGTCAAGCAATGCCAACACGCTCATATTTTGCGGCACGAAGCGCGGTTGGCGGACGAAGGCTTCCAGGCTGTCGGGGGTTTCCTGTGCCTCGGCCAGTACCGCGAAGATATCCTTGATGTGGATCATGCCGGTAATGCTGTCGAGAGTGTCGCGATAGACAGGCAGGCGGCTGTGGCCATGCTCAGCAAAGGAGGCAATGCAATCCGCGAAACTCGCGCTTTCATCGATGGCGACGATATCGCTCCGTGGCACCATGACGTCATCGACGCGATGCTCTGAAAAATGGAGCAGATTGCGCAGCATCGTGCGCTCGACTGCGGTCAGGTCGCCGCTTTGGTCGGGCGCGCCGCTTTCGTCGCTATCTTCTTCATGTTCCGCGATGGCTTCTTCAAGCTGTTCGCGCAGCGTTGGTTCGTGGTCGCGGCCAAAGAACATTGCCTTCAGCCGCTGCCATATTCGTCCGTCGCTATCGTCGTCGGTTACGGTTTTGACGCCGTTAAAACTGTCGCCCTCTGACATGGGGGAAAATCGGTACCTCTTATTGCCCTGAATTAGTCGCTATATGGATTGTGCAGGCCCATCGATGCAAGCGCTTTTACCTCCAGCCCTTCCATCACCTCGGCTTCACCCTCGTCTATATGGTCATGGCCGAGCAGGTGCAGCATCCCGTGGATAACAAGATGCGTGGCGTGGTCCGCAATTGCAATGTTCTTTTCAGCGGCTTCGACCTGACAAACGCCATAAGCCAGAATGATATCGCCGAGCATGATTTCCGGAGCTTCATATTTGCCCTCAAGTAGCGCATCGATCTCTTGATCATCAAGCATCGGAAAGGACAGCACATTGGTTGGCTTGTCTTTTTCTCGCCATTCAAGATTTAGCGCATGAACCTCATCATCGTCCGAAAGCTTGACGCTGACACTGACAGGTACGGAGGGATCGGCAAGCGCGGGCATCGTGGCGAACCTGACCGCGGCATCGACTGCCTTTTCGACCTCGTTCTGCCCGAAACCGCTGCTGCCCCAATCCAGTCCAATGTCTAATTCGACATCAATCATTCCCGCCCTCATAGGCATCGACGATGCGGCCGACGAGCGGATGGCGGACGACGTCGCTGCTGTTGAAGCGGATGGTCTGGATGCCGTCGACGCCTTCGAGGCGGTTGACTGCGTCATTTAGGCCCGACATGCGCTCGCCGCCGGGAATATCGACCTGATGTGGGTCGCCGCAGACTACCATGCGGCTGTTCATGCCGAAACGCGTGAGAAACATCTTCATCTGTGCGGCAGTGGTGTTTTGCGCTTCGTCCAGGATGATGAAGGCGTCGGCCAGCGTGCGTCCACGCATGAAAGCGATGGGGGCAATCTCGATTTCACCCGACGCGATGCGGCGCTCAACCTGTTCGGCTGGCAGGCAATCGTAAAGCGCGTCGTAAATCGGGCGGAGATAAGGATCGACCTTCTCCTTCATGTCGCCAGGTAGGAACCCGAGCCGTTCACCGGCTTCGACCGCAGGACGCGACAGCACGAGCCGCTGCACCGCGCCGGTGATAAGCATCGCTACGGCCTGAGCCACCGCCAGATAGGTTTTGCCGGTACCTGCCGGGCCAAGCGCGAAGATGATTTCGTCGCGGGCCAAGGCCTCCATGTAAGGCACCTGATTGGCTGAACGTGGCACCAAAGTTTTCTTGCGGGTCCGGATCATGATGCTCGGTGCATCGGCTTCCTTGCGGACGATGCCTTCAAGCGTCGGTTCGGCGGTCATCGCGATAATCGACTGCACGGCTTCGGCGTCAATGTCCTGTCCGCGTGATACGCGTGAATAAATGTCGTTGAGGATGTCGCGCGTGCGGCCAATGGCACCTGCCTCGCCCTCAATTTGGACACGATTGCCGCGGGCGGAGATATAGACCCCGAGCCGGTTCTCTATGGTGACCAGATTTCGGTCGAATTCGCCGAAAACGGTGTTGATGAGGTGCGGTTTGTCAAAGCTCATTTCGAGCCGCGACATATCGCCAGCTTGCGCTTGCGCTTTTTTTGCCATTCAGGCGGCTGCTCTCATCTTTAGTTCACCCTTCAAACTAAGCGGTCCAGAATCGGTAATCTCTACAGTAACAATATCACCGATAGCCAGCCCGGGCGCAAGCACATGCACCGATTGCAGCCACGGTGATTTGCCGATTAATTGTCCGGCGAGCTTTCCGGGTCTTTCCAGCAACACTTCGGTTGTCTTGCCCAGCGTGTTGCGGTTGAATGCGCTTTGGTCTGCGACCAGTTGGGCCTGAAGACTCTGGAGGCGTTGGTCCATTACTTCGACCGGGATTTGGTCTGTCATTTCGGCGGCAGGCGTTCCGGGGCGCGGGCTGTATTTGAAGGAATAGGCCTGAGCGTAGGCCACTTCGCGCACAAGGCTCATGGTGTCCTCGAAATCGGCATCGCTCTCACCAGGGAAACCGACGATGAAATCGCCCGAGAAGGCAATATCAGGGCGGACAGCGCGGACGCGGTCGAGAATGCGGAGATAGCTGTCGCGGCTGTGGCTGCGGTTCATGGCCTTGAGAATGCGGTCTGAGCCTGACTGGACGGGCAAATGCAGGAAAGGCATCAGTTTTTCGACGTCGCCGTGGGCCTGAATGAGCCCTTCGGTCATATCGTTCGGGTGGCTGGTCATGTAGCGGATGCGGTGGAGGCCATCGATTTCGTCGAGTTCGCGGATCAGCGCGCCGAGATCGCGGTAACCGTCGCTCCACGCGGTGACATTCTGGCCTAGCAAAGTGATTTCCTTGGCACCTGCATCAACCAGTGCTTTGGCCTCATCGATTAGCTCGGCCCAGCCACGCGATATTTCGGCACCACGTGTGTAGGGCACCACGCAATAAGTGCAGAATTTATCGCAGCCTTCCTGAACCGTCAGGAAAGCCGTCGCGTTCTGTTTGCGGCGGGCAGGGAGTTGCGCAAATTTGTCGAGGCCAGGCAGGTCGAGATCGACCACGCGCTCGCCTCTGCCGACGGCTGCAACCATATCGGGCAAATTATGATAGGCCTGCGGGCCGACGACGATGTCAACTTCGGGCGCGCGGCGGCTGATTTCACCGCCCTCGGCCTGTGCGACGCAACCCGCGACGGCGATTACAGGCTTGGTTCCATCCTTGCGGCGCAGGCGGCCTATTTCGGAATAGACCTTTTCGGCTGCTTTTTCGCGGATATGGCAGGTGTTAAGGACCACCAAATCGGCATTGGCTTTTTCGTCTGCTGGCGTCATGCCTTGCGCAGCAAACATCTCCGCCATCCGCTCGCCGTCATAGACATTCATCTGGCAGCCGTAGTTTTTTACGTGGTAAGTTTTGGGAGAATCCGTGCTCATAAAGTGCGCCTATACATGGCGCGATGCGTGGCCGCCACCCTCCATCGCTGAACCGATTCGCGTGCGAACTTCGGCGGAAATTGCTTTGCGATCCGGGTAATGGGCGGGATCAAAAGGTTCGAGGAAATGCAATGTTGCGGTGACCGGTTTGAGATAGGACAACAGCCGCCAGAAATTTTCGGTGACTTTTTCCTCGCCAATCCACGCTATACGCGGCGTGTGGCGTCCATAGGTTAGAAATACCGGCTGCACCATCATGCCAGGCGGCGGCGGAACGAGCGCGGCAAAAAGCGATGGTTTGAACGGAAGCAGGCCGGAGCCATCGTGCGTCGTGCCCTCCGGAAAGATTGTCACTGGTTGGTCGCCGGTCATCGCGTCGCGCAGCACATCGACCTGATCGCCAACGCTCAGGCGGTTTTCTCTGGAAACGAAAATCGTGTTGTTGATCTTACATAGCCAGCCAATGAGCGGCCAGCTTTCGATACCATCATTGGCAACGAACGTGCAGCCGGTCACCCCCGACATAACCGGAATGTCGATCCAGCTGTGATGATTCGCTGCATAAAACACGTTGCGCCGGATTCGCGTGCCGGTGGTGGCGGTGGCAATGCCGCTGGTCCAACTGACCGAGAGCAGGAACAGCCGGGGCCAAGGAGACGGCCGCCGAACCAATCGCCAGACATTGTGAAGAATGATGCCCGCGGTCAGGCTGCCCGCCATGAGCAACAGCCGGGCCACAAACATAAACTGTCCGGCGATAAAAGCCGCCGGATTGCGCTGTTCAATCCTTGCGGTCGATGGCAACGCCATACAGCTCCATGCGGTGATCTACGAGGCGATATCCAAGTTTTTCGGCAATGATTTTCTGTAACGCCTCAAGTTCAGGGTCGACAAATTCCACGACCTTGCCGGTCTCGACATCAATCAGATGGTCGTGATGCGCTTCAGGTGAAGCTTCATAACGCGCGCGGCCGTCTCCGAAATCGTGGCGATCCAAAATGCCAGCCTCTTCAAACAGACGCACGGTGCGGTATACGGTTGCAATCGAAATTTTAGGGTCAATGGCCGATGAGCGCCGGTACAGCTCTTCGACATCGGGATGGTCGCTGGCGTCGGAGATAACCCGCGCAATGACGCGGCGCTGATCCGTAATCCTTAAACCGCGCTCCTGGCAGAGCGCTTCAATATCTATCTTTGTGTCCATCCAGAGTGATATTTAGTGTCACCCCACGATTCGTCAAAGAAAAAGGCCGGAAGTTGCCCCCGGCCTTTTCGCAAAACAATTAGTTATGGTTTACTTCACAACCTTCTTCTTGCGCCCCGAACCGGGAGCGCGGCCAAGGCCAATCGCCTTTGCAAGCACGCGGCGCTGCTCGGCATAAGCAGGGGCTACCATCGGATAGTCTGCGGGAAGGCCCCATTTCGCGCGATAGTCGTCGGGGGTCATACCGTAATGCGTCATCAAATGACGCTTAAGCATTTTTAGCTTTTTGCCGTCATCCAGGCAGACGATATAGTCTTTTTTGACCGAGAGACGAATGGGCACTGCTGGCTCAAGCTGGGCAGCTGGTGCTGTATGGCCAGCCGAAAGACCTGCCAACGCAGAATGGACGTTGCCAATAAGCGTCGGCACGTCGGCAACTGCAACACTGTTGTTGCTTACATGCGCTGCGACAATATCGGCAGTCAACGTGATGAGCAATTCTGCTGCATCATTACTTTCTTCGGACATAGATTGCACTCCTGGACCTTGTTTTTGATTTGCGACCTCAAAGATAGCGTAACTCGATTATTGTAGCCGGTCAACAACAGTGGCAATTTGCAACCAATTCAGACATTCAGCGCCATCGTAATAGCATCGCTGCTTTGCCCATCGGTCCCTTTATAATATTGTTTACGGCGACCTATGGGATGAAAACCTACGCTCGAATAGAAGACTAAAGCTGCATTCCCGTCCCTGACTTCCAGAAAAAGCTGTTCGCGATTTTCTTGACGCGCGCGCAGGATCATTTCGCTTAACAATGCCGATCCTACACCTTTGCGCTGGCGGTCGACACCAACACCGATCATCAGCAGTTCTTCGGTTTCCAGCACCCATCGGCTGAGGGCAAATCCTGCTACGCTGTTATCGCAGCGTGCGATCAGTAAACGCGAACCCGGGATTGCCAGCGCCGACAGGCACTGCGCAGCAGTCCAAGCCTCGCCAAAGACCGGATCGAAGGCGGTCTGCATGATCGGCATGATTGCCGCCACATCGCGCGCATCGCCCTCGGTAACGTCAACCGTCATGCCCGCGCTTTCGGAAGTTTTGCATCGGGCGCCCTGCAATATGCTGGACTTGGCGATAATGCAGGTATCTGGGCAATCAGGTTCCACTTGCTTGCATTTGATATGATGTCGATATGCTGTGTACTGCCATCGCCGGCGATGTCACCGGCAGTGACAGGCGCTGACAGTGATGTTTGGAGAAGTTCTGGTGAGACCGAAACCGGAGCTGCCGTTGGCGCTCCAGTATTGTCAAAATGCTGGAAGAAATATTCACCATGACCCCCGGTCATTACCACGTCGACTTCTCTTCGTTCTGCCAGCGTTTCTGCCGCCATCGCCGCGACAAGTTGCAGGCAGCCATAACCTGCCACGTCTGCTTGCCATGCAAGGCCCAGCGCGCGTGCGGCAGCGACTCCGACGCGGATCCCGGTAAAACTGCCTGGGCCGACATTGACCATGATTTTTTGTGCACGACCTCGCTCGGGAAGCTCGGCAATAAGAGGCAGCAATCGCTCGGCATGGCCACGTCCGATGACTTCATGGTGCGACGCAATCAGTGTGCCACTGTCGAACAAGGCAACGGAGCAGGCCTTTGTGGCCGTATCGATAACAAGCGTACGCACCAGAACGCCGCTAGCGGATTAGACGACGGTGTTAAAGCGGCCAAATTCCGGGCGCGGACTGCGTTCGAAGATGCTGGCTGGATCGCCATAACCCAAGGTCGAAATGAAGTTCGACTTTATCTTGGTTCCGGCAAAAAATGCTTCGTCGACTGCGGCATTATTGAAACCGGACATCGGACCGGTATCCAACCCTAATGCGCGTGCCGCCAGAATGAAGTAAGCCCCTTGCAGGCTGCTGTTGCGGAATGCCGTTTTCTCAATAAGCTCGTCGTTGCCCACGAACCAGCTACGCGCATCGGTATGTGGAAACAGCTCAGGCAGCTGTTCGTAAAATTCGAGGTCCATGCCGATGATCGCGGTGACCGGTGCTTTCAGGATTTTCTCACCGTTGGCAGGCATAGCCAGAGCTGCCAACTTTTGCTTTGCCTCATCACTCGTGCACCAGATGATCCGCGCGGGCAGGCAATTGGCAGAAGTCGGACCGAATTTCATCAACTCCCAGATATCATTGATCTGCGCATCTGTAACGGCCTCGTCCAGATAAGCATTATAGGTCCGCGCTTCGCGGAAAAGTTGATTCAGGGCGTCGTTATTGAGTTGCGCATTCATCGGGTGCGTGGCTTTCTAATGGTCAGAAGTTCAGGCGGCGCGGACTTCGGTGACTTCAGGCACATAATGCTTCAAAAGTTGCTCGATACCGTTTTTCAAAGTGGCTGACGATGACGGGCAGCCAGAGCAAGCACCCTGCATCTGAAGGAATACCACGCCCTTCTTGAAGCCGCGATAGATGATATCACCGCCGTCATTTGCGACCGCAGGACGCACGCGTGTTTCAATCAGTTCCTTGATCTGGTCGACGATATCGGCATCTTCTGGGTCGTCGAGCGGATAATCGGAGTTGGCAGAAGGCACCGAAAATCCAGCGGATGGCGCATGGAACAATGGCATGTTGGCGCTGAAATGGTCGAGCAATATGCCAAGCACATCAGGCTTGAGCGATGTCCATTCGACACCAGGCGCGGCGGTGACCGAAATGAACGAGTGGCCGAAGAAGACGCCGGTGACATCGCCAAGGTCGAATAAGGCTTCGGCTAATGGCGATGCGCCGGCTTCCTCGGGATCGGCAAAATCACGCGTTCCGCTTTCCATCACCACGCGGCCGGGAAGAAATTTGATGGTCGCCGGGTTGGGCGTCAATTCGGTTTCGATAAGCATGATGTGCATGTGGTGCGGTGGCGGGCAAAGTGCAAGGCAGAATGTCTTGACAGCAGGCAAGCAGGCGTTGAGCAGTAGCGCCATGAAGGAGACGGAAATATGATAGATCAGGCGGGCAAGACAGCATGGATAACGGGCGCGTCATCCGGGATCGGCGAAGCGCTGACCAAGGCGTTTGTTGGTTGCGGCGGTGCGGCCATACTGTCAGGTCGCAATGTCGCTGGACTGGAACGCGTGGCGCAGGAAAGCGGTGCACCTGATCGCTGCCTGATCTTGCCCTTCGACACGCTGGACTACGCCCGACTGCCGGAAATGGTTGAAGCAGCGATTGCCTTTCGCAGCAGTGTCGATGTGTTGGTCAACAACGCAGGTATTTCGCAGCGGTCATTGGCGATCGACACCGATTTTTCAGTTTATAAAAGGATTGTCGATGTCGACTTGCTTGCACCGATCGCATTAACTCAGGCGCTTTTGCCGCATTTGCTGGCGCGTGGGTCAGGCCATCTAATCATGATTTCGAGTGTTGCCGGAAAGGCAGGCGTACCCATGCGCACCGCTTATTGTGCCGCTAAGCATGGCCTTGTGGGATACGCCGATGCGCTACGCAGCGAAGTGGCGGGGCAGGGCGTGAAGGTATCGGTGGTTGCCCCGGGTTCGGTTCGGACCAACGTGTCGCGCAATGCGCTGAATGCGGACGGATCGGTTCGAGGGGTTAGCGACGCCGCTATCGATAATGGAATTGACCCGACTAAGGTTGCCGAGATTATCTGGAGCGCGGTGGCCGAAGGCAAGCGCGAGATCGTGATCGCCGACGGGATGGAGGCCAACATTCCAGTATTACGTGCACAGGATCCCGAAAAGCTATTCGATATGGTCGAGGCGATGGTCGCCAATGGCTACGCGCAGAAAATGGCAACGCAATAGCTAAACACGACTGGCACGAAGCGAAGCACCCGCGGCAAATGGAGCAAGCGCCGCAATGGCCAAGGACGTGGCGGCGAGCAACTGCATCGCGTTGCCAGCGTCGTCAGCGAGCGTTCCTGCACCGAAAATAAGGATTGGGACCGCGAGCGGAATAAGCAGAAGTCCGCCAAGCGCGCTTGCGCCGTTCAGGCCAGCAGTCAACGCAGCGATTGTAACCGATAACCCGGACAGCGCAGGTAAAGCAATTGCAAGCCCGACCAACAAAGTGATGAGCTTGTCTTCTGGCAATCCAATTAAGGCTGATGCGATGATTGTCGCAAGCAACAGCGGAATGGCGAAGGCGATCAGCTGGCCCCCTATTTTTGCAGTTGCGACCAGCTCGTCCGACCAACCGCGCAAAGCCAATTGGTCGAGAACGCCTGCCTGCCGGTCTGGAAGGATCAGTCGCTCAATCGGTAACAATGTGGAGAGCAATGCCGCGATCCACAATATGCCGCCGCCTGTCCGCGCGAGCAGCGCCTTGTCTGGGCCAGTTACAAAAGGAAAGAGCGTCGCGACCGCAAGATAGAAAACGACAGGTAGCCACAGACCACCGCCGGTCCACGCCAGCCGCACCTCGCGCGCAATCAGCGAAGCAAAGGCCTTCACGCCGCTTTCCCCTGCCGGTCGAGTAACAGGCTTAGCGCCACATTGATCGACGGTGCCTGATGCGCAGCGACCAGAACGATCCCGCCTGCCGCGGCATGTTTCAATATGGCTTGATCAAGCCGCGCGCAGCTTGCGCTATCGAGGCCGTTATAGGGCTCATCGAGTAACCAGATGGCAGCGTTAGAAGCCAATACACGCGCAATGCTCGTGCGCTTGCGTTGTCCGGTTGACAGGAAGCGGACAGGAATTTCGGATAGCGCCTGCAAGTCCATATCCGTCAAGGCGGCGTCGCGCTGGCCGGCCGATGTCCCGTCCATGTCAGCCCAGAAGCGCAACGCCTTTTCGACGGACATGTTGGAATCAAGCGCAAGATTTTCATCCGCGAGAGCCATGCGGCCATCGATAACCAAGTTTCCCGAGACCTTCTGCAGCAGCCCTGCAATCAGCCGGAGCAGCGTCGACTTTCCGCAACCATTGGCACCCCTTACCCAGATGACATCGCCTATAGTCGCCTCAAGGCTCAAGCCGTTCTATACCATCCGGTTGCCGCGGATTACCGAGACATTGTCGAGGACGAGTGAAGGCGAGTATACTTGACGCGATGTCATGGTGCGACTTAGGCATGATTTCAATGAATTGCAAAATCAGGATAAAGCTATGACGGTATCAAAACTGGACGACGAGGCGAGGGCAGTGGCGCTCAGCAATTTGCCGCACTGGAATTACGACACAGACATGCAGGGCATTCGTCGTAACTTGCGTTTCAGCGATTTTGCCGAGGCGTTCGGGTTCATGACCCGCGTTGCGATTTTGGCCGAAAAGGCCGATCACCATCCCGAATGGTTCAATGTCTACAATAGCGTTGAGATTTTGCTGACCACGCACGATGCTGGTGGCCTATCGAAACGCGACATTGAATTGGCCGCAGCGATTGACGCCATTGCGGATTAATGACTGCTAACTGCGCTTTCTAATCCATTAATTAGTCCGAGCTGTTTGCGCAGACGGCTGGGAAACCATCGCGCATAGAAAGCCAGTTGCTTTGCTGTCTTGTTGACGGTCGTATGCACCCGATTGCCGTGGATGGCTTCCCACGCTGCAGGGCCGATGATGGAAACAGGGCTGACCTCGAGGCCTGCTGATTGTAGCATTTCCTTGCCGGTCATATTGCTGCCGGGGTTGACCGCGCTAATGATATTGGTGTCGATAAAACCGGGCATCAGGCTGCGTGATTTAATCCCAATGCCCTTCCACTCAATGTCATGCGCTTCGGCAAGTCCGCGCACCGCGAACTTGGTCGCGCTGTAAACGCTAAGGCCCGCCGAACCGTAAATGCCTGCTGCAGAGCTGGTGTAGAGTACGCAAGCTTCAGGTGTGTTTTTCAGCAGATCGAAACAGGCGCGCGTGCCGCTGATCACGCCCGTGAGGTTGACCGCGATCATCTTGTCGATGTCTTCATCGGTCATGTCCTGAATAGGCCCGCCCGAGCCAATGCCGGCGTTGTTGAACAACACCGTCATGTGGCCGCCGGTATGCGTTGCGAAATCAGCTACTGCCTTTTTCCATTGCGCCCGGTCGGTTACGTCAAGCACGTGCATCGACGACATACCCGGTGGCAATAGCGCGGCGGTTTCTGCCAGCCCCGCCTCGTTCAAGTCAGCGAGGCCGATAAACCAGCCAGCATTAGCGAAATAGCGCGCGACTTCACGGCCCAGTCCGGAAGCAGCGCCAGTAATAAAAATGCTTTTTGCTGCCTCATCCATAATGCCGACTCTCCCTGCTCACAGGAGTGTCAGCGACAGGAATTTGACGTGAACGTCAACTGTTTCTTGCGAGCCCAGTAAAGGCTAGATAAATCGAACGTAGATAAGGAATGAGTATGTTTCGCTATTTAACGCTGTTTATCGCTGCCATTCTTAGTCAGTTTTCAACCGCGGCCGATGCCGAAGTAATCGCGACGTTTTATAGCCATGATTTCGGGGACCATTTCCCCCACGCATTTGTGAAACTGAAAGGCACAGTCGATTCGACGGGGCAGGGGGTGGATACAAATTACGGATTTACTGCCGTCAATACGACGCCGGCAATTTTGATGGGCCCTGTGATGGGGATGATTGAGACCAAGGATGCGAAATATATCGCCAGCAGCAACCCGCATTTTTCCATTCGCCTGTCGGATGGAGAATACCAGAAGTTCATGGCCTTTGTTGACCGATGGCGCAATCTGCCAGGAAAAAGCTACAGCCTGGGTAAGCGCAACTGCGTGCATTTCGCAATGGAAGCCGCCGTATTGCTAGGGCTGAGCGTGAACAGGAAAAGCAAGTTTTTCAAGAAGCCCAAAAGCTTCATTGTGGAAACGATGAAGCTCAATCCGGGCCTTAAGCTCTAAATCGCATGAAAACCTCTGGCGTAGATATGCCAAGTGAAAATCGCCGCTGCACCGCGATGCGGGCGCCATTTTTTGGCGATTTCGCGAATGTCCTTTTCGGACGGGCGGGCATCCATCTTTAGCAAACGTCCGACACCTTCCTGTACAGCCAAATCGCCTGCAGGCCAGATATCGGCGCGGCCTTCGGCGAACAGTAGGTAGATTTCCGCTGACCAGCGGCCGATGCCTTTGACCCTTGTCAAATAGGTGATGGCTTCCTCATCGTCCTGCGGCAACGCATCTAGCGGCAGCTCTTCCGAGATCACAAGTTCCGCCAACGACCTTGCATAGCCTTGTTTCTGACGACTGAGTCCGCAGGCACGCAGCGCATCGAAATCCTGCACAATGAGTTTATCGGGAGCGCAGCCTTCACCCAGCAATGCCTCCAATTTGTTCCAGACAGATGCTGCTGCTGCGACGCTTACTTGCTGCCCGACGATGGTCCGAAGCAAAGTTGCGTAGCCGGGTTCGCGAATTCGCGCATCGGGGTACCCGATGGCTGCAATCGCATCCGCAAATCGCGGCTCGATGATTGCGAGAGCATCGAGCGATGCCTGTAATCCTTCGGCGGGAATGCCCATCAATTGACCAGCTTCAGCAAAGCCATCGGCGCGCCATAGCTGGCAGGACCAATATCCCATACGAGCTTTTGCAATCCGCCCGACTCCTCTGGCCCCTCCTCGCTGTTATTCGCGAGTATCCGGGCGTCAGTGCTCAGGGTAAAGGTGCCCTTTATCTTCACCGGTTCGGCAGGTGCCTTGTCTGATCCCGACTTGCCCAGCATGCCAGCGGCCATGCTTCCCATACCGAGAAGCGCGGTCATCGACATTTCCGGGTCGGTTTTGAACGCGGGCGCCTCGACCCGGACGCGGCCATTATCCCAACGCGTAATATGGATCATCGGCTCGCCCAGCGCATAGCGGGGAATGACCGGGAAGGCATAGTCGTCCGCGAGCTTACCTGTGGTACTGTAATCGACCATGAACACGCCGTTGCCCAGATGTTCGACCTTGTGCCAAGCGGCGAGTCGCTCGACCTCTTGCGTGAAGCGCTTGATCGTTTCGGGGTTTTCCGGATCGATGCCGCCGAGCATCATTTCTGCCAATTTGCGGCCTTGCTCGTCGCGTTTTTTCTTGTCGGCTTGCTGGGTGTCCCATTCCTTTTTCTGCTGACTGATTTCTGCAGGCGTGCATTCCCGCTCGTTAGACTCCCACAACGAGGCGGAAGCCGCAGCATCGGCCGCGGCTTGGGCCGCTTCACCGGCAGCTTTTGCATCGTCACCTGCCCCGCCTTCGGCATTTTGGTCGGCAATGAGTGCAGCTGTGAAATTGCGGGCAGTGACTATGGAAAAGACTTTATCTTCCGTCATGGCGACATTGTCTTTCTTGTCTTCCACGATGAAATCGTCGGATACCTCGGAAGCCGGCTCTACGGTGTCGGCATAACATACGGCCTTGAACTCGGCACTGGCGCTGTCGTTTAGAAAATCATTTTTGAGCAGGTTTGCTAGGCCTACCAGCTGGATCTGGCCCTTGTAAGAAAAACTGAAATCGCCGTTGCGGCGAACCGTCATATCGGAGGTGAATTCGCCGGGAAGAATAAGGCATCCGCTCAGCGCGATAGAGGCAACGCAGGCGACCGCCACTTTTGCCCAAAGTTGAATGCCCATCCCCGCTTCTCCCTGTTTAGCGCCGCCGGACCGTTGCCGCATACAGCGCGATTGCAGCGGCGTTGGAGACGTTTAGCGACTCCATCTGTTCGCTGATTGGCAGTTTTGCCAATTGGTCGCAATGCTCCTCGATATTACGGCGCATGCCGTCGCCTTCGGCACCCAGAACAAGTGCGTTACGTTTCGGCGAGAGCGCCTCTTCGAGCGTCGCAGTTGCATGGCCCGAGAGGCCAATGCGCCAATAGCCCGCTTCACCGATTTCCTCGAGCGCGCGCGCCAGGTTTACTACACGCACCCAAGGCGTGACTTCGAGAGCGCCCGACGCCGATTTGGCCAGTGCCCCTGATTCGGGCGGCGCGTGCCGGTCTTGGGTTACGACGGCGACGGCGTTAAATGCTGCGGCCGTGCGGAAGATCGCGCCGACATTGTGCGGGTCGGTTACCTGATCGAGGACCAGCAGCGGGCGGTTATCATTTTCCGCAACCGCAAGGGCATCGGTGAGCCAGACATCCTCCAAAGACGCAACCTCGAGCACAAGTCCTTGATGCGGCGCGTCTTTCGGTACAAAGCGTGCAAGATCGGCGACTTCGGCAAATTGCACGCTCAGACCTTCTGGAATGACGATCTTGTCGAGTTCCTCACGCGTGCCCCACAGTTTGATGCACTTGCGTTCAGGGTTGTCGAGCGCTGCATAGACGGCATGACGGCCATAGAATTTCGGGTTGCCGCTTGTGGTGGCAGCACCCCGGCGGCGATGGCTTTTGTGAGAGGACATAAGTTAGCTTCAATCTAAAAATATTAGTGGTGATTACAGCCCCTTTCCCACTTGAGGCATTGACAGGCAAGGGTCGTTTCGCCATTGGGCTGCTTCCTTAGCGGGACCGGCCCTTATGCAACTGCATATTGCCCCGCATGAGGTGTGGACAGGTGGCCGAGTGGTTAAAGGCAGCAGACTGTAAATCTGCCCGGTTTTCCGTACGCTGGTTCGAATCCAGCCCTGTCCACCATTTCAAATCTTTTAACACCGCGTTGAGACGGAACACCTGCTTTTGCCGTTCGTTATATTTGCGAAGGGAATTGTCATGGCAGCACGGCCTTATTGGAAGGGGCAGCTTCGGCTCGCATTGGTCTCGATACCAGTTGAAGTCTATTCGGCGACGAAAAGCGGCGCCAGCATCGCCTTCCGGCAAATTCATGAACCTTCGGGCAAACCCGTCAAATATTTGAAGTCGGTTCCAGGCATTGGCCCAATTGATCCCGACGATATCATGAAGGGGTATGAATATGAAAAAGGCAATTATGTCCTGCTAGAGGATGACGAGCTTGAAGCTGTAAGGCTAGAGTCGAAAAAGACTCTCGAACTGACATTGTTCGTGCCTGCCGACGATATCGACGTCACATATTACGAAAAGCCATATTATGTGGTGCCAGCCGACGATCTCGCGAATGAGGCTTTTATCGTGCTTCGCGAGGCGTTGAAGAAGACTAAAATGGTCGGCCTTGGGCAATTGTCGATGCGTGGGCGAGAATATGTTGTCTCGGTCAAGCCATGCGGCAAAGGGTTGGTGATGGAAACGTTGCGATATGCGGACGAGCTCGCCAAAGCGCAAAGCTATTTTAGCGAAATTCCTGCTGAGAAGCCCGATCCCGAATTGCTGGATCTGGCGGAAAGCCTCATCACAAAAAAGACTGGCGATTTCGATCCTGCGCAGTTCAAGGATCGGTATATCGATGCCCTAAAGGATCTCGTGCAACGCAAGCTGAAAGCCAAGGGCCGCAAAATCGTAGCCGACGACGAGCCGGAGGTTGCGGGCAGCAAGGGCAATGTCATCGATCTTATGGCGGCGCTTAAAA
>JANMQN010000035.1:0-3753 GCA_031370535.1 Sphingomonadales bacterium
GTTTAACGGGCCTATATGCTCCGGGACTATTCACTTGGATTCATGCGCTCACAAAAAGCTGGCGGATAACATAGAGTCAATGCGATGCAGGCGTTCCCAGACGGCTTGGCCTAACGCATCAGGGATCCGTTCAGCCTTTAGACACCAATAGCTTGACAATGCTTTTGCTTGACGCCCGTTCGATATGGTCGCCAGCGATGTCCGATTGACGCTCAAGTCGCTGAGGTGGGCGCTGTCGCCTTTGATCCACAATGCATAAAGGCATTTTCTAGAGTATGAAAATTTTCCGCATGTTTTCGACAACTGCACATGACATGGCAATTGATCTTGGGACTGTGAACACGGTTGTATATGTTAGGGACAAAGGCATCGTTCTTAACGAACCGTCGGTTGTTGCACTTGAAACGCGAGATGGCATCAAACGTGTCAAGGTCGTGGGTAACGAGGCCAAGCTGATGATGGGCAAAACGCCAAACAACATTCAGGCCATCCGCCCGCTTCGAGACGGTGTGATTGCCGATATTGAAGTGGCCGAACAGATGATAAAGCATTTCATCAACAAGGCTCTCGGCGGATCTAGCCGGCTGCCGCGCCGTTATAATGTGGTAATATGCGTACCGTCGAGCTCGACGATGGTTGAGCGCCGCGCGATTCGAGACGCTGCTTCCAACGCCGGTGCGATACAAGTGCAACTAATTGAGGAACCTCTGGCAGCAGCTATCGGTGCGGGATTGCCCGTGACCAAGCCTGTAGGAGCGATGGTGGTAGACATTGGCGGAGGAACAACAGAAGTTGCCGTCCTTTCATTGAGCGGCATCGCCTATAGCAATTCAGTGCGTGTCGGTGGCGACAAGATGGACGATGCCATTTCCTCTTACATTAGGCGAAAGCATAATTTGATGATCGGCGAAATGACAGCAGAACGCGTCAAAATAGCCATTGGCAGCGCGGTTGCACCGATCGGTTCAGGAAATATCATCAGTGTCAAAGGACGAGACCTGGTAAACGGTCGACCGGCTGAAATCACGATCTCTGAAGCTGAAATGGCAGAGGCATTGGCCGAGCCGATTGCACAAATCATTGGAGCGGTGATGACTGCTCTGGAACAGACTGCACCGGAACTGTCGGCCGACATAATCGAGGAAGGCATCACTATTACCGGTGGCGGGGCGCTGCTAGGGCGTATCGACGAAGCTATCGCGCACTCAACGGGATTGCCGGTAAAAATCGCTGAAGATGCCCTGATCTGTGTTGCCATGGGCGCCGGACAGGCTTTTGAAGATCCTGCATATCATGGTGTTCTGATCGCTAGCTGAATATCAAAAACTCCGGTTCAAATTTCATCCGCAAATGAAGATGATACCGGTCATGCGGCGACGGAACGGGATGCCAATAACGATTCAACGACCGAGGGCTCGGCGAGCGTTGAGGTGTCTCCCAAATTCGAAACATCGCCTTCGGCAATTTTGCGCAAAATCCGGCGCATGATTTTGCCGGACCGGGTTTTGGGAAGACCGGGGGCAAAATGGATGACATCGGGCGTCGCAATGGGGCCGATTTCGTGGCGAACCCATTTGATGAGGTCGGCGCGAACCTCCGCTGTTTCCACTTCATTGGCATTGAGCGTGACATAAGCATAGATGCCCTGTCCCTTGATCTCATGTGGAAAGCCGACAACTGCGGCCTCGGCAACTTTCGGATGCGCGACGAGAGCGCTTTCAACTTCTGCAGTTCCCATGCGGTGCCCCGATACGTTGATGACGTCATCAACGCGGCCGGTAATCCAGTAATATCCGTCTTCATCCCGTCGGCAACCGTCACCGGTAAAATATGTGCCCGGATTAGTCGTGAAATAGGTCTGGAAAAACCGTTCATGGTCGCCCCAAACCGTGCGCATTTGCCCCGGCCAGCTGTCGGTGATGCACAGATTGCCATCGGTAGCCCCCTCGAGCAATTTGCCGTCACCATCCACCAGAACGGGTTGCACGCCGAACATCGGCTTGGAGGCAGCGCCGGGTTTCAGCGCGTGTGCACCCGGCAACGGTGTCATCATCGTCGCCCCCGTTTCGGTCTGCCAATAGGTATCGACAATCGGGCAGCGGCCTTCGCCTACGACATGATAATACCACTCCCACGCTTCGGGATTAATCGGCTCGCCCACCGAACCGAGCAGATGCAGCGAACTGCGTGACGTTCTTTTCACCCACTCATCGCCTTCGCGCATGAGCGAGCGTAGTGCCGTCGGTGCGCCATAGAAAATATTGACCTGATGCCGGTCAACGATCTGCCAGAAGCGGCTATGGTCGGGATAATTGGGAACGCCTTCGAACATCAAGGTTGTCGCGCCGTTGGCAAGCGGGCCATAGACAACATAGGTGTGGCCGGTGACCCAGCCGATATCGGCAGCACACCAGTACACTTCGCCGGGCGTGTAGTTGAAGACATAATGGTGCGTCATTGCCGCCCAGACCAGATAGCCGCCGGTGGTGTGCAGCACGCCCTTGGGCTTTCCGGTCGAACCCGATGTGTAAAGGATGAACAACGGGTCTTCCGCCCCCATGACCTCCGGCGGACATTCACCTGATGCGCGCTCGCGGGCTTCGTCGTACCAGAAGTCGCGACCTTCAATCATCGCGATAGCATTGCCGACATGGCGGATCACCAGACATGCAGTGACCGATGTGCAATGAGTCAGCGCTTCATCGACATTGGATTTGAGAGGAACCAGCTTGCCTCCGCGCATCCCGGCATCGGCAGTGATGACGATATTTGAATCGCAGTCCTGGATTCGTCCAGCTAGCGCGTCGGGTGAAAAGCCACCAAAGACGATCGAATGGATCGCACCGATGCGCGTACAGGCGAGCATCGCCATCGCGGCCTCGGGAATCATCGGCATATACAGGGTGATCCGATCTCCCCGGCGAGCGCCAAGGTCTTTCAGCACATTCGCCATGCGGCACACCTCGGCGTGAAGTTCGCCATAAGTGATGCGCCGTTGCTGCGACGGATCATCGCCTTCCCAGATGATGGCAATGTCATTTGCGCGTTCGGGCAGGTGCCGGTCGAGGCAATTGGCCGATACGTTCAGCGCGCCGTCCTCGAACCATTTGATACCGAAATCAGCCTCGTTGAAGCTTGTATTCTTTACCTTACTGAACGGCTTGATCCAGTCGATGCGCGCCGCCTCGTGTCGCCAGAAGCTGTCGGGGTCGCTGATCGATTGGGCGTAAGCCTCTTCATAGCCTTCGGCCGTGATAAACGCCTTCTTTTTCCAGACATCTGGAACGGGATAAATTTCCGACATTGCGCCTCTCCATATGGGTCTGATTTTCAGGCGAGAATAGCTCAAGCAAGGTCATGGGGCACCCCCCGAGCAAAGTCGACCGGCAAAATGCCCAAAGCTTCGACCAAAGTCCACCTATCACCGCAGGCAACGTAAAACGATAATATACATCCCAAGCGGTAATCACTGCAAAGGCAACAAAGCCGGTCCCCACGCCCGCCATATACGCCTTCGCCGTCGGTCCGGGCGCCACTGGCATAAATCTGGGTGGGTTCACTAAAACCGTATCGACCTTTAGCAGATGGAGTGACAGTGATGTCGCGGTCAAAAGCCCGGGTCGCGATTTTTACCTGCCATAGGCTATACCGATTGGCGTCGTGCGTGCATCGACCTGAGTTAAAAAATGACAGTAATATTACATTAATGTTGCACATGTGTCATGAAAGTGTAATATTTGGCTCAGGAATGAG
>JANMQN010000081.1:0-13609 GCA_031370535.1 Sphingomonadales bacterium
CACCCATCTCGCCTGCCCAATCTTCGCCTTTCAATGCTTCGGGGCTGCTCTCGATCTTTCCCGTCATTTTATGCCTCTCCCTTTGAAGCCTCTTAAAGCAACACCCAGCGGATGATACCGCCGACCATCGCCAGTGCCGCAACGCTGAGCAGCCAGATGCCGAAAAACCAGCCGAGTTGTTTGGCGCGCGGCATCAGTGATATCCGTCGTGGCCGACTTTGCCGCGAAACACCCAATAGGACCATGCGGTGTAGGCCACGATAATCGGAACCATGAACGATGCACCGATCAGCATGAATACCTGGCTACGATATGGTGCCGCCGCTTCCCAGATAGTGACCCGCGCTGGAATGACGTTGGGCCAGATCGAAATGCCTAAGCCAACCAAGCACAGGCCAAACAACGCGAGCGCCCAAAAAAAGGGCTGTGCGTCTTTAGTTTCGCGCAGGCTGCGATAAAAGAAATAGGTCACAGTTATCGTGGCAATCGGCACCAATGCGGTTGCCAGCACGCCGGGAAAGCTGAGCCAGCGCATATGATATTGCGCCTCGAGCGTCAGCGTGGCGAGGCTGATCACGCCGATCATCACCAGTAAACTGATACCCAGCCGTCCGGCATAGGTTACCGCCTGCCGCTGCAAGCCGCCTTCGGTTTTCCAGTTAAGCCAGCACGCACCCAAAAGTGCGTAGCCTACAACAAGGCCGAAGCCGGTCAATATGCTGAACGGCGAAAGCCATTCCCACCAGCCACCGGCGTAAGCGCGGCCCTCAACGGTAATGCCTTGCAGCAAGGCACCCAGAGCAATTCCTTGTGCGAAGGTCGCGATGAACGAACCTGTCGTAAAAGCGCGGTCCCAAAGTTCGCGATGTGCTGGATCGCGCCAGCGAAATTCGAAGGCGACGCCGCGAAACACTAGGCCCAACAACATCGCGATCATCGGCGCATACAGCGCAGGCAAGATGATGGCATAAGCGAGCGGGAAGGCCGCGAGTAATCCGCCGACTCCCATCACAAGCCATGTCTCGTTCCCGTCCCAGACCGGCGCGATACTGTTCATCGCGGTATCGCGATCCTTGCCCACTTTGAAAAACGGAAACAATATGCCGATGCCAAGGTCAAAGCCGTCCATTACGACATAGGCGATGATGGCAAAACCGATGATACCAGCCCAGATCACTGTTAGGTCCATTACACAACCTCCCCGCTACGAGCATTGCCCGGGACGCCGTCACCCGACAGAATTTGAGCCGCGGGCGTCAATCCGGCGCTGCGGATCGGTGCGTCGCTTGGCGGCGCTTCATGCGCTTCGGGTGGTTTCTTCATCAGACGCAGCAGATACCAGATACCCATACCGAACACGGCGAAGTACACCACGACAAACGCGAGAAGCGAGAAGGCAACGGCGGGTGCATCCAGCGGCGATGCACTATCGACGGTGCGCAGCACGCCATAAATTGTGAATGGCTGCCTACCGACTTCGGTTGTCACCCAACCTGCAAGGACGGCAATGAACCCACTTGGACCCATTGCGACAGTGGCACGGTGCAGCCACGGCCATTCATAGAGCTTCTTACGTGCACGTGCCGTTAAGCTCCAAAGACCAATGGCAACCATTGCCATACCAAGCCCGACCATGATCCTGAATGACCAGAACACGATGCCAACTGGCGGCTCGTCTGCGTCACGGATCGTATCAAGTCCATCTAGCGGGGCATTGAGATCATGCTTGAGAATTAACGACGACAGTTTGGGAATTTCGATAGCGTAATCGACAGTCCGCTCTTTGCTGTTGGGAATCCCGAACAATATGAGCGGTGCGCCGTCGGGATGGCTTTGATAATGCCCCTCCATAGCCATGACTTTGGCAGGTTGATGTTCGAGTGTGTTGATCCCGTGAAAATCGCCCGCGACCACTTGGAGAGGCGCGACGATTGCCGCCATCCACATCGCCATCGAGAACATCTTGCGCGCGCCCGGATTGGCTTTGTCTTTAAGCAAATGCCAGGCGCCAACGGCACCCACCGCAAAGGCAGTCGTCAGATAGGCCGCCAATAAAGTGTGGACGAGGCGGTAAGGAAAGCTTGGATTGAAGATGATCGTGAGCCAGCTATCACCGGGTACAAACTGACCATTTGCGGCAATCTCGTAACCTACCGGGGTTTGCATCCAGCTATTGACGGACAATATCCAGAAAGCGGAAATGAAGGTGCCGACAGCTACTGCCAGTGTCGCAACAAAGTGGAGTTTGCGCCCAACCTTGTTGATGCCGAACAGCATCACACCGAGAAAGCCTGCCTCAAGGAAAAAGGCGGTTAATACTTCATAGGCCATCAACGGCCCGATGACTGGCCCTGCTTTGTCAGAGAACACCGACCAGTTGGTGCCGAATTGATAGGACATGACGATGCCCGAAACGACACCCATCGCAAAAACGACAGCGAATATCTTGAGCCAATAACGATAAAGATTAGCATACACGCCCTTACCGGTCTTCAGCCATAGGCCTTCCAGTACGGCAAGAAAACTTGCCAGCCCGATAGAGAAGGCGGGAAACAGAAAGTGGAAGCTGACGGTAAATGCGAATTGTATGCGGGCGAGAATAATTGCCCATTCCTGCTCAATCATGACCGTTCTCTTTTGGATATCATGGATATTAGAATGCGCTCGTTGTGACGGGTCGGCAATTGCATAATGGAAGTGTTAAGTTGCAACACTGACGTTGAAATCAGGCGACGTTGGTCGTCCGGCCCTGCGGGAACAATGTCGCTGTTTCATAGTCCTTGATCGACGGCGGGATGATCACATCCTTGCTCACTTCCCGATCAGCGGGCGTCGCTGGCTTGAATTTCAAACTGGCCCACTATCAGATATTCAGAAAACCCAAAAATTATGACTTATCCCGCGAGGGGGGATCATATCAAAGCCATCTTCAAGATAGGAAGGAGGGTGGTACCCTTACGAGCCGAGTCGCTGCGCTACCTATATGCGACCTAGCATCCTAGGTTAGAGCCAGACCGACCTAGGTAATTGAAAAAATGGTAGACGCTGAGGGGTTCGAACCCACGACCCGCTGATTAAGAGTCAGCTGCTCTACCAACTGAGCTAAGCGTCCGCATTTCGGGCTGGCCAGATGCGCCTGCCCGTTTGGAGCGCCGCCTTTGATGGGATTCGCTGCTTTTGTCAAGCACGGGATGAGGCGTCTAGCTAAACTGTCCGCGCTTCGCACCGGGGTGGCGTTCGATTGACATGATGATGCCAACGCAGATCATCATAGTTAGCATCGACGAGCCACCGTGGCTGACGAACGGCAACGGAATACCTGCTACTGGTGCCAGCCCTACGACCATCAAAAGGTTGATCATGATGTAGAAGAAAATCGTGCAGGTGAGCCCTGCCGCGACCAGTTGGCCGTATCGGGTTTTGCTTTGCATCGCGACACTCAATCCCCAACGCATGAGCAAGAAGTAAAGTCCTAGGATAAAAAATCCGCCTACTATGCCCCATTCCTCCGCCATGGTGGCGAACACGAAGTCGGTATGCCCCTCGGGCAGATAGTCCAGATGGCTTTGAGTGCCATTGCCGAAACCTTTGCCGAAAATACCGCCCGAGCCGATGGCGATTTTCGATTGGGTGATGTGGTAACCCGCACCGAGCGGGTCGTTTTCGGGGTTGAGGAAGATCAGCACGCGGTCCTGCTGATAGGGTTTCATTCCGAAAAAATAGACTAGTGGTGCAATGACCGCGAGTGCTCCGCCTGCACCGATGAAGTAGATCAGCGGCAATCCGGCCATGAAGCCGACTACACCCAAGCCAAAAGCATATGCAATGGCGGCATCAAAATCGGGTTGGATAATGACCAAAGCGCTAGGAATAACCAACAAGGCTACAATGGGCCAGATTGCGTCGATGCTGAAGATGCGGTTGGGTGGCAGCCGGTCAAAAATCCAAGCTGCAGCGAGCACCATGACCGGCTTCATCAGCTCGGATGGTTGCAGCGTAATGATTCCAAGGTTGATCCAACGTCGGCTGCCACCGCCAACGAAACCCATCAATTCCACCACCACCAGCAGCACGATCAATAATAGATAAAGCGGAAACGTAATGGACTTCCAGAATTCAAGGCTGAGCCGCGACATCACAATGGCCATCGCCAGCAAAACCAGAAAACGCGCTACATGCTTGCCTGCCCACGGCTCAAGATGCCCGCCCGCTGCCGAGTAAAGTACGGTAGCGCCAAAGCCGACGAGCGCCATCAATATGAAGATGACCTTCCATGGCAGGCTGGCTATCGGAGCCGGGACGATGCTTGTCATATCGTCGGGTCCAGGGGCGGTGGCGGTGCGGGCTGGCCTTGGTAGGCGTTATATTTGGCCGCCATGCGCTGCTCGATATTGCCGCCCCATCCGGCCTCAAATGCCTCAAGCGATTTCATCGCCTGCTCTTTGTCATAGAGGAAGGTCAGAACATCCTTGGCAATAGGGGCAGCAGCACGCGCCCCGCCCAAGCCATGCTCAATCACAACCGACGCGCCGTAGCGCGGATTGACAACAGGTGCGAAGCACACAAACAGGCCGTGGTCGCGATATTTCCATTCGCCTGATTGGCCCCGCTGCGAACCTGCAATGCGGCGAACCTGAGCGGTGCCGGTTTTCCCGGCCATAGCGATGTCGGGTATTTGAAGCTTGCTACGTACAGCAGTCCCTGCGCCGTTGACGACGCGGTCCATACCTTCGCGCACAACCGCCAGATGCTCTTCGGGGAAGGGGAGGCGCTTTGGCGGCGGGCGTTTCTTGAGCAGGATCTCGGGCTGTATGTCGAGGCCCGAGGCAATCCGTGCCGCCATCATCGCCAGCTGGAACGGGCTGACCGATACATAACCCTGGCCGATTGTAGCGTTCAGCGTGTCGGAATCTGTCCATTTTTGATCATATTTCCGCATTTTCCATTCGCTGTCCGGAATGGTGCCGTACCGCTGCGACGGAAAGGGAAGGGGGAATTCCTGGCCCAGACCCAAAGCTTTGGCAAAAGGTGCAATCGCATCATAACCGATACGCCGCCCCATTGCGTAGAAATAGGTATTACAGCTTTTCATGATAGCGTTGGGCATATTCATCGGCCCATGACGCCCCAGACATTTGAAAACACGATTGCCCAGCCTGTAGCCGCCGCCACAAGTAACGGTTTCATCTGGGTCAACGCCATGATGGAGCAGGGCAAGCGCGGCGGCGGGCTTTACCGTCGAACCCGGCGGATACAGTCCCTGCAACGCCTTGTTGAGCATTGGAATATGATCGTCCTCGCGCAGCATTTTCCATTCGACGCGGCCGATGCCGTCGGAAAAACTGTTCGGGTCATAGCAAGGCATCGATGCCATCGTCAGGATATCGCCGGTTAGGCAGTCGAAGATAACTACGGAGCCTGATTCCAAACCGAGGCGTCGCGCGGCATAATTGTGCAGGTCGATATCGATGGTCAGCTGCACTGGCTTTCCCGGGGTATCGGGTCGGGTGGTGAGTTCGCGGACGATCTTTCCCCTCGCGGTCACCTCGGTGCGTTTTGCCCCCGGCTTTCCTTGCAGCTTTGCTTCCAAAGTTTTTTCAAGACCATCCTTGCCAACCTTGAAACCCGGCGTGATGAGCAGCGGGTTCTTGTTCTTCTGATATTCCTCCGCCGATACCGTGCCTACATATCCGACCAGATGTCCGACCGCTGCGCCGCTGGGGTAATAGCGTGAATAGCCCTGACGCGGGCTGACGCCGGGCAGGTCCGGCAGGCGAACGCTGACGGCGGCAAAGCGTTCGTAATCGAGCCCGTCAGCGACCTGCACCGGCTGAAATCCCTGCGCCGCCTTCAGTTCGCGATTGATGCGGTCGACCTCATCGGAATCTAGCGCCAGCAGGTCCGCAAGCGTTGCAATCGTCGCTTCCTTGTTCACCAGGCGGTCGGGAATAATGTCGACACGAAAGTCGGCGCGATTGTTGGCAATTGGCTTGCCGTAGCGGTCGATAAACCAGCCCCGGCGCGGCGGGACGATCGTCAGATTGACTCGGTTGCTTTCGGCAAGCAGCTTGTATTTCTCGTTGTCGGCGACCGCAATCTAGGACATGCGGCTGGCAACGACTAGACCGATAGCTGCCTGCACCCCGCCTATGAACATAGCGCGGCGGGTGAAGGTAAAATCGAGCTGTCCTGATGTAACCTGCTTTTCGATCTTCATGTTGCCAGTCGCCAGCTATCCAGACGCGCGCATATTCGCACCACCAACGGATATAGCAATATCGACAGGATGATTTGCGGCAATAAAACAATAGGGCTGGGGGCGGCATGGGCAAGCGCGGCGATCCACAGGCCGCCGAGCAAAACGGTAGCGATCAAAAGCGAGGCAATCAGCCAGTCCTGAATATGGTCACGCCAGATGGCGCGGGAATCTATAATTTCTATGGTGAGCATTGCGAGCGACCACAGCAAACCGGCGCTGCCAAAGGGCTGGCCGCTGAAAATATCATCCATCAGGCCGAAGGGCACACCTGACCAGACCGGTAATAATCCCGGACGCATCAACCGCCAGGCAAGGAGCATCAGAAGCCCGAAAGGCGGCAGCAAGGGTTGCGCAGTAAAAACGGGTAAAGTCGTGAGCATTGAACCGAACGCCACCGATGCAATTGGGATCGCCAGCATTTTGAGCGTCGATGGTTCCCGATCAAACCGACTTTCATATTCCCGGCCAGGGCGCAAGGGCAGGCGAATTGCCGGAACGGGGTTTTTCACTCCGTCACCTCTTTGGTCGCACCATCGGGCGCAATCGCCTGCTGCGCTTTACGCGATTCGCCTTGATAAGCCTTCATTACTATTGCGTAAGGCGTATTGGCCGGGTCTGCCAGCGGGCGCGCAAGCGCACCGTCATTGGTCCTGCGAATGACGCGGGCAAAGGGGATATTCGGCTGGTAAAGTCCGCCATTGCCCGAAGTCACGATGATATCACCCACCTTGAAAGGGCTTTCACCGAGATTGAGCGGTTTAATAACGACGAGACCATTGCCAAGCCCGGTGGAAAAGGCGGGCAGTCCGTCGCTCGCGCGCATGACAGGAACGAGATTTTCCGCATCTGTAACCAGAAGTATCCGGGCCGTAGTTGGTCCGGTATCAATGACGCGCCCGATCAGGCCCGATGGGCCGCGCACGGGTTGAGCCCGCTCAACCGCATAATTGGAGCCAATCGAAAGCGTGGCAACGCGGCGGGTGCTCGACGCGGTTGAACTGATGAGCCGTCCCACAGCGACCTGCTCGACGGTCTCATCCTTTAGTTTCAGGAGGCCGCGCAGCCGGGCGTTCTCAACCCGCAATGCTTTGGCCTCGATCAGTTTAGTACGGTTTGCCTTGGCCTCTTTGGTCAGCGCCGCATTTTTGGACGCCGCATCGAGATAGGCCGAAAGGTTGCCACCGACGTCGTTGGCGGTGCGGCGGATACTATTGAAGAAACGAGCGGCCGGCGCGGTTATCTCAGCACCCGCCGCTCGTAGCGCATTGAATCCGGTCGGATCGGCAACCGAAATAACTAGCAACAAGGCAGCCACCACCGTCCCCGCAATCGCAATCACATAAGTTGCGAACAGGCCGTATTGCGCCTTCCGGGAAAATCCGGGGCGCCGGTGTGGGGGCGGCGCCATCCTTGCTTCGCTTTAAGCGGTCAGCAGGACGCCGCGGAAGATAGGGTCTTCCATCGCCCTGCCGGTGCCGATGGCAACGCAGGTCAGCGGATCTTCGGCTACAGTGACCGGAAGACCGGTTTCATCGCGGAGATATTCGTCAAGGCCCTGCATCAACGCACCACCGCCGGTGAGCACAATTCCCTGATCCACAATGTCGGCGGCGAGTTCGGGTGCAGTGTTTTCCAATGCAATGCGGACGCCTTCAAGGATGGTGCCGATGGGTTCTGACAATGCTTCGGCAATCTGGCCCTGATTGATCGAGATTTCCTTTGGTACGCCGTTGACCAGATCGCGACCTTTGATGTGCAGCGTTTGGCCAATACCGTCTGCTGGCGGACGTGCGGTACCGAAATCCTTCTTGATACGCTCTGCTGTTGCTTCGCCGATCAGCAGGTTATGGTGTCGTCGGACATATGAGACAATTGACTCGTCCATCTTGTCACCTCCAGTGCGGACCGAGGTGGTGTAAGCAAGTCCGCGCAGTGAAAGCACAGCAACTTCGGTGGTGCCGCCGCCAATGTCGACAACCATCGATCCGATTGGCTCGGTCACCGGCATATCGGCGCCGATGGCTGCTGCCATTGGCTCTTCAATCAGAAACACCTGAGACGCGCCAGCATTTGATGCCGCATCGCGGATGGCGCGACGCTCGACCGACGTGGAACCCGACGGAACGCAAATAACGATTTCAGGGTAGCTGAACATCCGGCGCTTGCCGTGCACCTTATGGATGAAATGCTTGATCATCTGTTCGGCGACGTCGATGTCGGCGATAACGCCGTCGCGCAACGGGCGGATCGCCTCGATGCTGTCAGGGGTCTTGCCCATCATCAGTTTCGCATCGTCGCCGACGGCCTTAACGCGCTTGATGCCGTTAAGCGTTTCGATGGCAACGACCGAAGGTTCGTTCAAAACAATGCCTTGTCCGCGCACATATACCACCGTGTTCGCAGTACCGAGGTCGATCGCCATATCCTGTGATGCGAAACGGAAAAACTTGCCAAATACCATTTAATTTTCACCTAATCCCGGTCTGGAGAGAATCCATTTGAGCGTGCTCAAAATAATCGCGCGGTTCTAGCGGAATTTGCTGTTTATCTAAACAGATATTTGGCTGGAATGCACACGATTAAGGAGTCGCTTGCCAGCGGCGCTTGGGCTAGGAAAACGCACATGTCAATAAGAAGACTCCCGGAAAATTTGGTCAATCGGATTGCTGCCGGTGAAGTGGTGGAAAGACCGGCCAGCGCGTTGAAGGAACTGGTTGAAAACGCCATCGATTCCGGTGCGCGGAATATCACCGTTCGGCTGGCGTCAGGCGGCATTGATTTGATCGAAGTGACCGACGATGGCTGCGGTATGACGCCTCCAGATATGGCGCTCGCACTTGAGCGACATGCGACGTCTAAGCTGCCGGACGAAGATATTGAAATGGTAGCGACCTTAGGCTTTCGCGGTGAGGCACTGCCTTCGATTGCCAGTGTGTCAAAGATGACGCTGGAGAGTAGGGTGGGCGCGGCAGAAGGCTGGAAGCGGATTGTCGACCATGGGGTTTTGGTGGGTGAGGGACCGGCATCTGTTCCAGCCGGAACACGCGTTCGCGTGGAGACGTTGTTTGGCAATGTCCCCGCCCGCCGCAAATTCCTGCGCAGTCCGCGGGCCGAATATGCCGCCGCGCTCGACACCATGAAGCGATTGGCGATGGCGCGGCCTGATGTGGGCTTTTCCGTCGAAAATGATGGACGGCGCGTGCTATGGGTGCAGCCCGATATGGAGCGGCCCGAGCGCGTGGCGGCGCTCACGAGCGGTGAATTGATCGACAACAGCGTGGGGCTGGATTTTGAACGAGAGGGCGTAAGGCTCGGCGGTATTGCGAGTCTGCCGACCTATAATCGCGGCGTTGCCGACCACCAGTTTCTGTTCGTTAATCGCCGACCGGTGAAAGACCGCTTGCTGATAGGCGCAGTGCGCGGCGCCTACGCCGAAATGCTGGCGCGCGACCGGCATGCGGTGGTAGCTTTGTTCCTCGACCTGCCGCCGACTGAGGTCGATGTGAACGTGCATCCCGCGAAGACCGAAGTCCGTTTTCGTGAGCCTGCGCTGATCCGCGGCATGATCGTGTCGGGCCTGCGCCATGCGCTCGACCAGTCGGGCTTCCGTGCGGTTCAAAGGCCTTCGGCGGACGCGCTTGCGGCGTGGCGACAGGAACCGGTACGGACATCGCAAGGCGACATCTTCGCCGCGCCTTACACAGTTTATCAGGGCATTTATGCGCCGCGTCCTGCATTCCCGACACTTGCTGAACAGCGAACTGACTTTGCCATTCAACATGAAGACCTCGCGCCGCTGATGGGGCGTGCTGCCGAAGCCGCCGAAGCTGTTCCCGAGAGCCGCAGCCACCCGCTCGGCGTCGCACGTGGCCAGGTGGCGAACACCTATATCGTTGCCGAAGCCGAAGATGGCTTGGTCATCGTTGACCAGCACGCCGCCCACGAACGGCTCGTGCTTGAGCGGATGCGCAAGGCAATGGCGGCGGCTGGCGGCTCGGTGCCATCGCAGGCCCTGTTGCTGCCCCAAGTGGTCGAGCTCGACGAACCCGCCTGCGACCGGCTGGAGGCACGCGCCGAAGAACTCTCTGAATTCGGACTTGATCTGGAACGCTTCGGCCCCACCGCGATGCTTGTCCGCTCAACGCCCGCGATGTTGAGAGGCGGCGATGCCAAAGCCCTGGTTGAGGATCTGGCCGACGACCTAGCGGCCTATGACGAGGCGCTGTCCTTAAAAGAGCGCATCGACCATGTCGCATCGACAATGGCCTGCCACGGCTCGGTCCGGGCAGGCCGTGTGTTGTCAGTTCCCGAAATGAATGCGTTGCTTCGCGAAATGGAAGTCACGCCGCACAGCGGGCAATGCAACCACGGTCGCCCGACTTGGGTCAAGCTGGCCTTGGGCGACGTGGAAAAGCTATTCGGGCGAAAATAGTTCGCCGAAGCCTGATGTCGTTCGCCGAAAACGAGCGTCAATTACTTGCATATCAGACCCTGCCGTGGATGGTGCTGTCATCCATTCTAGCTGGGGAGCTTTATGATTCGAAAGTATTTTGCCGCGCTGTCTTTGACTGCACTTGCCGTTGCTATGCCAGCCAGCGCACAGGTCGATGAGACCAATCGCCTTGTCGATGAAGGCATGAACCGTTCGCAGGTAATGAGCCTCGCGCAGGAAATGACCGACGATATCGGGCCGCGCCTCACCAACTCGCCTGCAATGCGGCGCGCGGAGGCTTGGGCTATCGAAAAGTTCGCAGGCTGGGGGCTCCAAAATATCCGCCGCGATCCTTTCGATTTCGGACGGGGTTGGGAAATTGTCTCGTCAAGCGCCCGGATGACGGTACCCCGGCCACTTCAATTGACGGCAATACCTGTTGCATGGACGCCGCCGACCAACGGCGTGGTTTCGGGCGAGGTGATCATCGCGCCAATGTCGAAGCTCAGGCATTTCGACGAATATAAAGGCAAGCTTGCGGGCAAGATCGTGATGATCTCGATGCCCGGTACTGGTTCGGAGCCAGACAAGGCAGCTTTTCGCCGTTGGACCAGCGAAGAACTGGGCAAGCTCGATGCTTTCGATCAACCCGAATATGATCCAGAGGAACTCAACGCCCGTCTGAAACGCGTCGAGTTTGTCGAAAGGCTCGATGCCTTCCTGAAAGCCGAAGGCGCGATCGGCTGGGTACGCATGTCCTACCGCGACGGCAAGCTGGTGCACGGTGCGGGCTATAACTTCCGCACCGGGCGCACGCTCAATCTGCCGGGCATCGAGTTATCGGCGGAAGATTATCGCCGCCTCGTTCGCCTGACCAAAACTGGCCGTAAGCCGGTTATCGAGTTCGAGAACAACGTCCGCTTCGACGACAGCGACCGCAATGGCTACAACATCATCGCCGAAATCCCCGGTAGCGACCCCAAGGCGGGCTATGTCATGGCAGGCGCGCATTTCGACAGCTGGGTCGCTGGCGACGGCGCGACGGACAATGCCGCGGGCAGCGCAGTGGTGATGGAAGCCGCACGTATCCTGAAACGCATGGGCACGCCGAAGCGCACCATTCGTTTCGCGCTTTGGTCGGGCGAGGAGCAGGGTCTGATTGGCTCGCGGGCCTACACGGAGAAATATCTCGCTCGCCGCGAACCAAAGCCCGGCACTGATCCCAATGGTCTCGAAGCATTTTACGACTGGACGTATCGTTACCCGATCATTCCGCAGCCGGGCTACAATGACCTCAAAGCCTATTTCAACATGGATAACGGCTCGGGCAAATTCCGCGGCATTTACGCGGAAGGCAATGCCGCTGCTGTGCCGTTGCTAAAGGAATGGCTCTCGCCATTTTCGGGCATGGACGCCAGCCGTGTCGTCGCCGCCGATACCAGCGGCACCGACCATGTCTTCATGCAGGCGGTCGGCGTGCCAGCGTACCAGTTCATTCAGGACCCGCTCGATTATTCGACCCGCACCCACCACAGCAATGCCGACACGTTCGACCATTTGAAGGCCGAAGACATGCGGCAGGCTGCCGTGGTGATGGCCGGGATGCTCTGGCAATCGGCGAACAGCGCCAAAACGCTGCCGCGTCAGCCGCTGCCAGTCCAACCGGCGGTGACCGATCCATTCAAGGTCAAGGACCCGGACGAGGAGTGATGGTTAGGCCAAATCAAACATTAAACCGGAACAGCATGATGTCGCCGTCCTTGACGAGATAGTCCTTGCCTTCCGACCGCCACTTGCCTGCTTCCTTGGCACCGGCCTCGCCGTTGTACTGGACATAGTCCTCGAAGGCCATTGTTTCGGCGCGGATGAAGCCTTTTTCGAAATCGCTGTGGATCGCGCCTGCTGCATTGGGCGCGGTATCGCCCGTGTGCACGGTCCACGCGCGGGCTTCTTTGGGGCCGACAGTGAAGAAGGTGATAAGGTGGAGTAGTTCATATCCAGCGCGGATGACGCGGGCGAGGCCGGTTTCGGTGAGGCCGAGATCTTCTAGGAAAACTTCGCGGTCTTCGGGCGGCATGGTGGAGATTTCGGCCTCGATCGCGGCGGAGACGACGACCGCTTCTGCGCCCTCGGCCTTGGCTTTTTCGAAAACCTTGGCCGACAGCGCATTGCCATTGGCGGCACTGGCTTCCTCTACATTGCAGACATAGAGCACCGGCTTTGCCGTGAGCAATTGCGCCTGCTGGAACAGTCGTTCCTCGTCCGCATCGTCGCGCTTGGTGAGCCGGGCGGGCTTGCCGTCCCTTAGAAGGTCAAGCGCACGGCTTAGGACGACGCCGCTAGCCTTGGCTTCCTTGTCACCTTGGATGCCTTTTTTGATGAGGTTCGGAACGCGTTTTTCGAGACTTTCGAGGTCGGAGAGCATCAACTCGGTCTCGACCGTTTCAGCATCCGAAATCGGGTCGATCTTGTTGTCGACATGCTGGATGTCATCATCCTCGAAACAGCGCAGCACATGGACGATGGCGTCCACTTCGCGGATATTGCCGAGAAACTGGTTGCCCAGACCTTCACCCTTCGACGCACCGCGCACCAGGCCGGCAATATCAACAAAGCCCAATTGGGTTTCGATAATCTTCTGGCTGCCGCCGATCTTGGCAATGGTTTGCAACCGCGGATCGGGCACCGCGACATTGCCGATATTCGGCTCGATTGTGCAAAACGGATAGTTCGCCGCTTGCGCCGCTGCCGTCTCGGTAAGCGCGTTGAACAGAGTGGACTTTCCGACATTGGGAAGCCCGACGATACCGCATTTGAAACCCATTTTTGATCTACTCTTGACTTGGACTGGACGAGCGCCTTTAGCGCCCCAAATCGTAAAAGGGGAGCGAAATGGAACAGTTGCTATTCGGGCTGGG
>JANMQN010000114.1:0-4884 GCA_031370535.1 Sphingomonadales bacterium
CCTTAGCCAGTTCGGCAGGCTCGTTAACGTCCCAATCCTTCTGCGGCGCGAGCGCGATACGAGCACCATTGGCGCCGCCACGCTTATCCGACTTGCGATAGGTCGAAGCCGAGGCCCAGGCCGTTTTCACGAGCTGCGAAACGGTCAAGCCGCTCGACAGAACCGCTGACTTGAACGCGGCCACATCTGTATCGGAAGGTGCTGTTCCAGCTGGTACCGGATCCTGCCAGATCAGTGTTTCTTCCGGAACTTCCGGTCCCAGATATAGGCTCTTTGGTCCCATATCGCGGTGGCATAGTTTGAACCATGCGCGCGCGAATGCATCGTCGAGTGCGGCCTGATCGTCGCGGAATCGCTCCGAAATCGCCCGGAACTCGGGGTCCATTTTGAGCGCCATATCCGCCGTGGTCATCATCGTCGGTACCTTCTTCGAAGGATCGCGGGCGTCTGGGGCCATATCTTCAGTATCGGGATTGATCGGCTGCCACTGCTTGGCACCCGCTGGGCTCTCGACCAGTTCATAGTCATATTTGAACAACAGGCGGAAATAATCGCCACTCCATTGCGTCGGGTTGTTCGACCAAGAACCTTCAATCCCAGAAGTCGTGATGTGGCCCTTGCCGATCTCGTCAACGTCGGTCAACCAACCAAAGCCCTGCTGATGCATGGCTTCGCCTGCAGGCGCCTTGCCGAAGGTTTCGCCAGGCTTTGCGCCATGCGCCTTACCAAAGGCGTGACCGCCGGCGGTGAGCGCGACGGTTTCTTCCGAATTCATAGCCATCCGGCTGAAAGTCGCACGCATGTCGCGTGCCGACTGCAGCGGATCGGGGTTGCCTCCGGGGCCTTCTGGATTTACGTAAATCAGCCCCATCTGGATCGCGGCGAGCGGACCTTCAAGATCGACCTGTTCTTCGGTGATACGCGTCTGGGCACCTTCGTTCACCCAGATTTCTTCGGCACCCCAGAAGGTGTCGCCTTCGGACTGATAAACATCCCTGCGGCCGCCGCCGAAACCGAACACCGGTCCGCCCATGCTTTCAATAGCGACATTGCCCGCAAGAATGAAAAGGTCAGCCCAGCTGATCGACTGGCCATATTTCTGCTTGATTGGCCACAACAGGCGCCGGGCCTTGTCAAGATTTCCGTTGTCTGGCCAGCTGTTGAGCGGCTCGAACCGTTGCTGCCCGCTGCCCGCACCACCGCGACCATCCGTCACGCGATAGGTTCCGGCCGCGTGCCATGCCATGCGGATCATGAACGGACCATAATGGCCGTAATCAGCAGGCCACCAAGGCTTGCTGTCGGTCATCAGCGCAGTTAGGTCGTTTTTCAGTGCCTGATAATCGAGCTTTTTGAATGCTTCTGCATAGTCGAATTCCTGGCCCATCGGGTCGGGCGACACGCCGTGCTGGTGGAGCATATCTACTGGAAGCGCATCGGGCCACCAATCCTTGTTCTGCCTCCCGAGCAACGAGCGCATTTTTATCTCGCCGCCGGAATGCATTGGGCAACCATCGCGGGGGTCTGCGTCTGCCATTATAATTTCCTCTCTATTGAATCCGAGTCACTTATCTGAGAATGGCACTTACCGCCAAATCGGTCAAAGCAATGAAACCAGACACACTAATCGATTTTGTCGAATTTAGAATCTGTCGGCCAAACCATACCTTAACCTTTTTCCTGCTTGAAACTTTGTCTGGTCGCGCCGATGTAGGCATCAACACGAAAACAGAACATCTTAGAGGTATTTCATGCACGTTCCTTTTGACCCGGTTCAAGCCCTAGTCCCCGTCGTAATCGAGCAATCGAACCGGGGGGAGCGTAGCTGGGACATTTTCTCAAGGCTACTGCGTGAACGTATCATTTTTGTGACCGGTGAAGTTGAGGACAATATGGCTTCGGTCATTACCGCGCAGCTTCTGTTTCTCGAATCGGATAATCCCAAAAAGGATATCTGGATGTACATCAATTCGCCGGGCGGCGTTGTGACCGCTGGCATGGCGATCCACGATACCATGCAGTATATTCGTCCGCGCGTTGGCACGGTGTGCATTGGTCAGGCGGCGTCGATGGGCAGCTTCCTGCTTGCGGCGGGAGAGCCAGGTATGCGTGTGGCGCTGACCAACGCGCGTATCATGGTCCATCAGCCTTCGGGCGGTGCGCGCGGAATGGCGTCGGACATTCAGATTCAGGCAAACGAAATACTGCGTATCCGCAAGCGGATGAACGATCTTTATGCCAAATATACCGGCAAGCCTTTGAAGGACATTGAAAAGGCGATGGATCGCGACACTTTTCTGGAAGCCGATGAGGCTAAGGCATTTGGAATTGTCGATGAAGTTTTCGACAAGCGCCCCGCCAATTCTGAAACGGCCGACAAATAGGGAAGGGCGTCCCGTTAGGGTTTCATCCACCAGATTTACTAACATGGCACAGTCTGTTTTGGGCTATTGCCAAAATGCCACGCATCTTTAGGATGACGGTTTAATGACAGACCACGCGGCATTTGCGTGGAAGCAGGACGATTTATGACGAAGTTGAGCGGATCAGATACCAAGAGCACACTTTACTGCTCCTTCTGCGGCAAATCGCAGCACGAAGTCCGCAAATTGATTGCCGGCCCCACCGTGTTCATTTGCGATGAATGCGTTGAACTCTGCAACGACATCATTCGAGAAGAAACCAAAGGCGCATTGACCGGCCGCAAGGAAGGCGAAGTGCCTACGCCGCAGGAAATCTGTGAAGTTCTTGATGATTATGTCATCGGCCAGCCGCAGGCGAAACGTGTGCTGTCGGTGGCGGTGCATAATCATTATAAACGCCTGAACCACGGTGCCAAGGGCGCGGATGTTGAGCTAGCAAAGTCGAATATCTTGCTCGTAGGACCAACGGGCTGCGGCAAGACTTTACTCGCCCAGACGCTTGCCAAAACATTCGATGTTCCGTTCACGATGGCCGACGCTACTACCCTGACCGAAGCAGGTTATGTCGGAGAGGATGTCGAAAACATAATCCTGAAACTGCTTCAGGCATCCGATTACAACGTCGAGAAGGCGCAGCGCGGCATCGTCTATATCGACGAAATCGACAAGATCAGCCGCAAAGCGGAAAACCCCTCCATCACCCGCGATGTTAGCGGCGAAGGTGTTCAGCAGGCATTGCTCAAACTGATGGAAGGCACCACCGCTAGCGTGCCTCCACAAGGTGGTCGTAAGCATCCGCAGCAGGAGTTTTTGCAGGTCGACACGACGAACATATTGTTCATCTGCGGCGGGGCGTTTTCGGGCCTCGAGAAGATTATCTCGAACCGACTTGAAGGTAAATCGATTGGTTTTGGCGCGCACGTTGCTGACCCCGATGAGCGCCGTACCGGCGAAATTCTCAAGCAAATCGAGCCCGAAGATCTCCTGAAATATGGCCTCATTCCGGAATTTGTCGGACGTTTGCCGGTTACCGCGACGCTTGAAGACCTCGACATCGCGGCTCTGGTCAAAATCTTGTCCGAACCGAAAAACGCGCTGGTGAAGCAGTATCGCAAGCTGTTCGAGATGGAAGACGTCGGCCTCAGCTTTACCGACGATGCGCTGGAGGCGGTGGCCAAGAAGGCAATCGAACGCAAGACTGGCGCGCGCGGATTGCGCTCAATCCTCGAATCGATCCTGCTCGACACAATGTTTGACCTGCCAACCTTCGACGGTGTCGACGAGGTGGTGGTCGACAAGGACGTGGTCGAAGGTCGCAAGACGCCGGTTCTGGTTTATGCGAAGTCAGCGAAGGCCGAAAAAGAGGATGCGGCTTAATCGCTCGCATAAAATCCAGCACTGTTGCAAACACGCAACATCGATTAAAAAAATGCTGAAATACTAGGCTTTGCACAGCTTGCTGCACTGCAACACTTTGCGTGTGCATATCGCTCGGTTAAGGGCGAATCATCTGGGGGCAGCCTTGTCATTTAACTGACATTTTCAGCCCCCAAGGGGATGCCACGGTCAATTCCGCCGTCGTGATTCGGGCTTTTAGACCCGGACATAATGGAGAGGCGGACATGAAAATTCAAAGGGGTCTACACATGCAAGTTCGTTATTATCTCGCCGCTAGCGCAGCTGCGATATCTGCAGCCGCAATGTTCGCAACACCTGCGATGGCGCAGGAAACCACTTCATCGGTTCGCGGTACAGTTGAAAGCTCGAATGGTCCGGTTGCAGGCGCGACCGTTACGATCGTTCACGAGCCTTCGGGTACTACCGCTACGAGCACCAGCGACGCAGCGGGGAATTTTAATGCAAATGGCCTCCGCGTTGGTGGTCCTTTCACCGTTACTGTCGAAGCTGACGGATATGAAAATGTACAGGTAACAGATCTTTCGCTGAGCGCAGGCCAGACGTTTCGCCTTCCGGTGGTTCTTCAAGGGCAGCAGGAAATCGTCGTCACTGCGTCGGCATTGAAAGGTGCAACTGAAACCTCAACTGGCCCAATTACTGCGCTGACCCGTAATGACATTGAAGGCGTCGCATCAATCAACCGCGATATCCGCGATCTTGCGCGCCGTGATCCATTCACAACGCTCGACCTTACCAATAGCCGCACTATTGAAATTGCCGGCCAGAATGGTCGTTTGAACCGCTTTTCAGTCGATGGCGTTCAATTCTCGGATGACTTCGGTCTGAACAATGGCGGTCTGCCAACTGCACGTGGCCCCGTTCCCTTTGATGCGATTGAGCAATTCTCCGTGAAAGTCGCTCCGTTTGATGTGTCGGAAGGCGATTTTCAAGGAGGCGCGATTAACGTCGTTCTGCGTTCGGGCGGCAACAAATTCCGTGGTTCGGCATTTTACACTTACACCAATGATAGCTTGACCGGTGATCGCACTAAAGGTCGTGACGT
>JANMQN010000120.1:0-2615 GCA_031370535.1 Sphingomonadales bacterium
AGCCGTTGCGATTGGGCTTCAGTCTGCGCTGACTCCCGGCAAGGACAGCGTCATCACCGGATATCGCGATCATGGCCATATGTTGGCCTATGGTATCGACCCGAACGTGATCATGGCCGAGCTGACCGGGCGCGCCGCCGGGATTTCCAAAGGGAAGGGTGGGTCGATGCATATGTTTTCGACAAGCCACAAATTCTACGGCGGCCATGGCATTGTTGGCGCTCAGGTATCGCTCGGTGCAGGGCTTGCATTCGGACATAAATATTCGAACGACGGCGGCGTTTGCCTTGCCTATTTCGGCGATGGTGCGTCGAACCAGGGGCAGGTCTATGAGAGCTTCAACATGGCCGAGCTATGGAAGCTGCCGATCATTTTCGTGATCGAGAACAACCAGTATGCGATGGGCACCAGCGTCAACCGCGCTTCTTCCGAAGACCAGCTCTACCGACGCGGAGAAAGCTTCCGTATTCCGGGTATCCAGGTCGATGGCATGGATGTACTCGCAGTGCGCGGTGCCGCCGAAGTCGCGCTCGACTGGGTACGTAGCGGCAAGGGTCCGGTACTTTTGGAAATGAAGACGTACCGCTATCGCGGTCATTCAATGTCTGATCCTGCGAAATACCGCAGCCGCGATGAGGTGCAGTCGGTTCGCGATAACAGCGATCCAATCGAGGGATGCAAAGCCTATCTTGCGGAGATGGGTGTTGGCGAGGACGAGCTGAAAGTGCTCGAAAAGGAAATTCGCACTATCGTGAACAATTCCGCAGACTTTGCCGAAACCTCGCTCGAACCGGAATTGGGCGAACTGTATACCGACGTGCTGGTGGAGCAATATTGATGGCAATCGAACTTAAAATGCCTGCGCTTTCCCCGACGATGGAAGAAGGCACATTGGCGAAATGGCTGGTGAAGGAAGGCGACGCAGTGAAATCGGGCGATATCCTTGCGGAGATCGAGACCGACAAAGCAACGATGGAATTCGAAGCGGTAGACGAAGGCATTATATCGTCGATTACTGTGCCCGAGGGTACTGACGGTGTGAAGGTCGGGACGGTGATTGCGCTGATTGCCGGAGATGATGAAGCAGCGACCGCGTCGCCAGCGCCGCCGCCTGCAACAGTTTCAGAGGCCCCCGTTTCGCCAGCGCCACACATCGCGCTAACGTCCGTTCCTGCAGCACCGGTTACAGCACCCAAATCCGACCCAGCCATTCCCAAAGGTACACAAATGGCGTCGGTCACGCTGCGCGAAGCGCTTCGCGATGCGATGGCCGAGGAAATGCGCCGCGATGACCGCGTGTTCGTCATGGGTGAGGAAGTCGCTGAATATCAGGGTGCCTATAAGGTCACCCAAGGTTTGCTAGCCGAATTTGGTGCGCGGCGTGTAATCGATACGCCGATTACGGAATATGGCTTTGCAGGAATCGGTACAGGCGCGGCGATGGGCGGATTGCGTCCAGTGATCGAGTTCATGACTTTCAATTTTGCGATGCAGGCGATCGACCACATCATCAACTCAGCGGCTAAAACCAATTATATGTCAGGTGGGCAGATGCGTTGTCCGATCGTTTTCCGAGGGCCCAATGGTGCGGCGGCTCGCGTCGGCGCGCAACACAGTCAGAATTATGCGCCGTGGTATGCCAGTGTGCCCGGGCTGATTGTTATCTGTCCTTATGATGCAGCCGACGCGAAAGGTTTGCTGAAAGCCGCAATCCGATGCGAAGACCCGGTCGTCTTCCTCGAAAACGAGCTGCTTTACGGCCGCACGTTCGAAGTGCCGGCGCTCGACGATCATGTCCTGCCCATCGGCAAAGCGCGTGTTATGCGCGAAGGGAGTGACGTCACTATCGTGAGTTACTCGATTGGCGTCGGCCTGGCGCTTGAAGCGGCAGAAAAACTGGCAGGTGAGGGGATTAGCGCTGAAGTAGTCGACTTGCGCACCATCCGTCCACTCGACAAAGCAACGGTGCTCGCCAGCCTTGCCAAAACCAACCGCCTCGTCATCGCCGAAGAAGGCTGGCCAGTATGTTCGGTCGGCAGCGAAATCGTCGCAATCTGCATGGAGGAAGGCTTCGACGATCTCGACGCGCCGGTTATACGCGTGACTAACGAGGATGTCCCAATGCCTTACGCCGCCAATCTGGAGAAGGCGGCGCTGGTCAACGCGGACAAGATTGTTGCGGGTGTGCTAAAAACAGTCAGCCGAAGCTGACTATATTTCGCAGAGCGTTATATCGTCGAAACGTAGTTATTGCACGCCGACTGTGTGGAACCGGGGCTTGGATTGAAAACGCCGGTGTCATCCTGACCGCCGCTTAATTTGCGGTCGTCTCGGACATAAAACGCAGCTTCTTTTCGTAAGGTGCGTGGGCCGATCAAAGTGGATGCTACCAATGGCTGATATGTATAGGTAACTTCAGCGAAAATAATCGCAGTGTTGGCCTCTGCTTTAACCTGCGCGCCGGCAGGCCCCATACCCTGAAAACCGGATGTGCCGGTTGCAGGTTGGATCGTGCCCTGTCCACCATATGCAGAGTCGCGGACCAACTCTCCCTTGCAACGTTGCCACGTAATAGTCTGACGTCCCGTTGAGGTCCGCTGAAGACTCGAAACAAT
>JANMQN010000172.1:0-10935 GCA_031370535.1 Sphingomonadales bacterium
CTTGTTCGGCAACTAAACGGATCACTTGTCCTTCCCGCCGCGGGAGCGACGGCGCGCTTTCAGGTGAACATCCCGCTTATTCGATAACCGCTTGAATGGTTCGCTGACCAGCCCGATCCTGCACAGCATACCTTCAAAAATTCTCGCTTACTATGCTCCCAAGCACTATTAGTTTTTGTTCAGGATAAGCAGATTTTTTCAAAGAAGCTCAGAAGCATATAAGACTGAACAATCGCAGTGTCTGGATCATCTGCTTTTAGCACCGTCAAATTGTTATCCAAATGGCCCCAATGTTGTGGAGTCCGGAACGTCCGGATTTGAGAGGTTTTGCTCAAGTCTCGACACTCCTTCTTTGTCGCCACGCTCTTGATGCAGGGCTTGGCTTTTTTCCGATGGCGCCTGAACGAGTTTCCCGTGGAATTACGGTGATGTTGCGTAATTGATGTAGCCGTTCTGCTGCTTGCTTTGCTGCCGCGGCGAGATAATAGTTTCGGATATGACATTCGATACCACCCGCCGCGCCTTCACTGCCGGCCTTGCCGTGCTTGCCGCCTCACCCGCCTTTGCCGAAGCGCGGCGATCAGGACGCTATGATGTCATAGTGCGCGGCGGTACATTGTTCGACGGGCTCGGCGGTGCGCCGCGCGAGGCCGATCTGGGGATCGTCGACGACCAGATCGCCTCGGTCGGCAACCTTCGCTCGGCCAGCGCCGTGCTTGAGATCGACGCACGTGGGCAGGCGGTCGCGCCGGGGTTCATCAACGTGCTGTCTTGGGCGAATGAAAGCCTGATCGAGGACGGCCGCTCGCAAAGCGATATCCGGCAGGGGGTTACGCTTGAGGTGATGGGAGAAGGCTGGTCGATGGGGCCCCTCAACGCCGAGATGAAGCGGCGCGAGCGCAAGGAACAGGACGACATTAAGTTCGACATCGGCTGGACTTCGCTGGCGGACTATCTCGGCTTCCTTGAAGCCAAGGGCGTCTCTTGCAACGTCGCTTCTTTCGTTGGGGCGACTACGGTGCGGCAGCACGAAGTCGGCTACGACGATGTCCGCGCCACGCCTGAACAACTGCGCCGGATGCAGGACCTAGTCCGCGCTGAAATGCGAAGAGGAGCCTTGGGTGTCGGCTCCTCGCTAATCTACGCACCCGGCAACTTTGCCAATACCGATGAACTGGTGGCACTCACCCAGGCGGCGGCCGAATTCGGCGGCGGCTATATCAGCCACATGCGCAGCGAGGCCGGCGGCTACCTAGAATCGATCGACGAGCTGATCGAAATCGGGCGGCGGGCCAAGGCGCGAGTGCAGATGTACCACATCAAGCCCAGCGGAAGGGACAACTGGGGCAAGGCCGATGCAGGCCTTGCGCGGATGGACGCAGCGCGGCGGGCGGGCGTCGATGTCTCGGCCAACCTATATACCTACACCGCCGGGTCGACCGGGCTCTATGCTACCATGCCGCTATGGGTGCAGCAGGGCGGGCACGACGCTTTGGTGGCGCGGCTCAAGGACCCCACTATCCGCGCCCGGGTGCTCGCCGAAATGCGCGGCACCCCGCAAGGCTGGGAGAACACGCTCCGCGAAGCCGGATCGCCCGAGCGGGTGCTGCTGATCGGGTTCAAAAATCCGAAACTCAAACCGCTCACTGGCATGACGCTAGCTCAGGTCGCCACGCTGCGCGGGACAAGCCCTGAGAATACAATCATCGATCTGGTCATCGAGGACGATAGCCGGGTCGATGCGGTTTATTTCCTGATGACCGAGGAGAATATCCGCAAGAACATCCAGTGGCCCTGGACAATGCTCGGCTCGGATGCCGGATCGCTGGCGCCAGAAGGCAAGTTCCTGCTCAAAAGCACGCACCCGCGCGCTTACGGCAATTTCGCGCGGTTCCTCGGCAAATATATCCGCGAGGAAAAAGTGATCGGCTTGGCAGACGGAATTCGCCGCCTCACCTCGCTGCCGGCCCAGCAGATCGGGATCAAGGGGCGCGGGCGGCTTGCTACCGGATACGCGGCCGACGTGGTGGTGTTCGACCCGGCTAAGATCGCGGACACCGCGACCTACGACAAGCCGCACTCCTACGCGGTCGGGGTCTCCGACGTACTGGTCAACGGCGTCGCGGTACTGCGCGGCGGAGAGCATACGGATGCCCGACCAGGGCGCTTCGTCAAGGGGCCGGGCTGGCGGCGGGTTTAGGCAACCTGATCCGGATCACAGAAACCATGGTCCGTTTCGGGGCGGCGCAACTCAAATTCGGCGACACGCACAATAATCCCCCTCCATCGCGCGAGAATGGCCAGCGGTATGCGATCGCACCGCCATCGTTCAAGGCGATAGCCACGATAATGCCCGCTACCGCTAACTTTCTGGACGTTCGCCGATTATACTTGTGGTAGTAAAATTGCCGATCGCTCATGTCTGCGTGCATCTGGACAGAGTGTTAAATAGTAGCGGGGATTGTAGATGGCAGCTGTAATTTGCTATTACCTGATTAAAGCAAAGAGGAGAATTTCATGCGACTTCGGTCATTTGTTTTGATTTCTTTAGCTGGTTTAAGCGCTGTAGCCGCTGCCAGTGCGTCCGAACTTAATGGGAATTGGACTGTCGATCTTTCTGCTGAACCCGACAAGCCTTACACAAAACCGATGGTGCTTGATTTAGAGACCGACGGCAGCGTGCAGGGCAGCTTCTATGAAAGCAAAATTGAGGGTGGCCGCTGGAAGGTGGATCGCGGACGCACGTGTGTCAGTTTCCGCACTTCTGATGGTAATGGACCTTACCACAGTGCAGCCTGTTTATATGGCAACAAAGTGCAAGGACAGACCTGGGCTGAACACCGCAACTTCCTGTTTAATTGGACGGCTACTCGATAGATAACGCTGTCCAAAACCGCTAACATTCCTGTCGTTCTGAGTTCAGTTTAATAGCGCGATTTGCAGACGTTCGTTCATCGTTAACGATCGCCTGCGACTGTTCAGGCATCGAGAGGTCGCACGTTTCCATTCGAATTCCGGCCCTAGGCGACGTCTTTTAGGCACTGATCAAAAAGCTGTTCGATGTCTTCCAGCATCATTGGTTTGCCAAAATGCCAGCCCTGACCGATATCGCAGCCCATGTCGGAAAGGATTGCCGCGCATTCAGCGTCCTCTATACCCTCCGCAACAACCTGCATCTTCAATTCATGGGCGAGCTCGATCGTTGACCGAACGAGCGCTTGGTCGTGCTCGTTGGCAGCAATATTTGTGATGAAGCTCTTGTCTATTTTGATTTCATCTGCCGGGAAATCCTTCAGGTAGGAAAGCGTAGAATTTCCCGTTCCGTAATCGTCGATCGAAACTTTGCATCCAGATGACCGAATTCGTGCGAGCATGCGAATGCTGGCGCCATTGTGTTCGACATTTGCAGATTCGGTCACTTCCAGTTGGAGCAATCGTCGAGCAATGCCCAGCGACTGTAATTGCGATTCGAGGGCGTTGGCGAAAATCGGGTCAGACAGAAGCGGCGCCGAAATATTAACGGCCAAATGACGATCCTTCCCCTCGATATGCCATTGCCAAAGGATCGGCTCGACAACCGAAATCGAATGCAGCGTCAATTCTGCCATGCGGCCGTGCTTTTCAAGCACAGGGATGAACTTGTCTGGCGGAAGCGGGCCTAGTTCTGGATGCTTCCACCTAACCAAAGCTTCCGCGCCACAGTATCGCCTATCGAGCAAAGAGAATTTCGGTTGAAAAGTAAAATATATATGGCCACTCGCAATGGCGCTTTCGATTTCGGATAGGATAAGTTGAGTAAGGCCGGACGAGTCTGAAATTGCCTGAGTGTGGACCAGCCATTTGCACGATCGATCAGCGGCAATCTCCGCCGCCAAGACTGCATTTCGAATGGCTTCGCGAGGACGGGTCGATCTGATGATATCGATACCAATCGCCGGTTCGACGATCAATGCGCGGTCGCCAAGGTAAACTGCCGAAACGAACAATGCACAAATAGCGTTGGCATGCTCGCTGGCATCCTCCACCCGGTGCAGTTCGCAGGACCACGCCAACCAGCCGCTTTCAGTCAGATATACTTCGCCGATTGCGTCGGTAGCTTGGATGCGGCGGACAAGCGCATCATAGAGGTGGGTTCTGCGCGCCTCTCCCGCCATCGCCAAAAGTTCGCCGAGGTTGGCAATGTTCATGACGAACAGATAGCGCCCGGTTAGGTCCCCGATGTCTTGCTGCAGGCCCAACATATTCGGTAGTCCAGTGTCAACATCCGTCGTCCTGCGATGATAAGCAAGCGCGATCGAATGCTGCACCTTGAGTGCAGCGAATGTAATGATCATCATGAAGATGGCTGCAGAGCTGCCAAATGTGCCGAGCTTAAAAAACTCTGCCCCAAAGGGTATCATCGCTACCGTAGCGATGGCACCGCCTGTCAGTAAAATTCGGTGCGTCCCGGCTCTTACAAAGCCCGCTGCCGCCGACAGCAGCGCCGCCAAGCCCGTTAGTGGAAGCACGCCGAAATCACTATAGTCAAGTTGTTGTAGCAAAGTCTCAGTCGCCATTGCCTGGATGACCACGCCGGGCTGGATACCGAATGCCTGCGTCGCGTATCGATCCCCCATCTCGATTGCCGTGGCACCGATTAGGACGCTTTTCCCAGCTATCGCTGACTTGTCGAAGCGACCTTCGATGATATCAACTGCGCTATAACGCCGGATGGAATCCGGCCGCACCGAATTGCTGATCCAAAAATGAGCATCGGCCGCGCCTGCGGAATTGGCAAGCAATGCCGGCATGGAAGGGCGCGGAACGCCAGCCGTCTCTCCACCATTGCTGTAGAACCGCATCACACCGTCAGCGTCGGGAAACACGTTGACAGAAGCCAGAATTGCTTGGTCGCGCAGGATTGGGATCGGCTCGCTGTCGACCGTTGAATTCGCATTGGCACCTGCGCTCTGACGGAACGTAGGCAATATCGCGGTTCCTTCGAAGCGTTCGAGCGCGGCGGCAAACAGCGCATCATCCTTCGGGTTAGAATGTGATGAAAAGTCGATATCAAATGCGACGGTATCTGCGCCTGCGTCATTCAATCGATCGACAAGCGTTGCGTGCACCGACCGAGGCCATGGCCATTTACTAATTTTCGCCAGACTTCGCGCATCGATCTCGACCAACGCAATCTGTCCCGAAGCGGGAGAGTTGAACTGACGCTCCCTCTGCGCCCGCATATCATGGTCGATCTGCGTCGCGATCCCGAGCGATTGCCAGATGAAACCTGCGGTGATTGCAACGAGAAATGCAAACACCGACTGTATCAGCCGATTGTTAAGCTGGCGCCCCCTGTCGTCGAGCGGCATTTTGGATTTTGAATGTCGCACATTGCCTCTGGCTCTTGATATGACTTTTCACTGACCAATTGGTTAACGCGGTGCGCATCGACGCGTTTTGTTACCCCGGACCACGTCCGCCGTTCCCGTTGCCGTTGTTCCGGTTACCATTACCGGAACCGCCATTGCTGCTGCCTGAGCCACCGTTGCCATTGCCCGAACTACCGCTGCCGCTGCCGGAGCCACCGTTTCCGTTCCCGTTGCCGTTGTTCCCGTTACCATTACCGGAACCGCCATTGCCGTTGCCGCTACCCGAACCGCTATTGCCGTTATCGCTGCCCGAACCGCTATTGCCGTTATCGCTGCCCGGACCGCTATTACCGTTACCTGTGCCGGAGCCGCTATTAACGTTGCCGTAGCTATTGTCGGAGCCGCCCGAGTTGCCGTTTCCGCGTCCGTTGTTCGAATTATTCCCACCTCCCGACCGGTAGCTATCTCCGCTCGACGCAATAGCTATTGTGGTCGCTTGCGGGCTATCGTCAGCTAAAGAGCTGCCCGATTTCTTGCTAGCATCGTCGCTGGATGCACCAGGCATACCTGCAACGCTGTTGCCCGATACGAGGCCACCCGACAAATCCGCAAGTCTGACACCGGACTCCGCGATTGCCGATTTAATTACTGATTCCGTTGCCACACTCTTGCTTTCGCCTGAGCGGTCTTGGGCCGGTTCGAATATAGGCGTCGGATCTGCATCGGAGGTAACATTCAACGACTCTTCGGAACTTTCGATAACCTGCGTAATAGTGCCGACAATGCCCAATCGCGATGGCGTTTTGCTTTGCACCGTGCCGATCATGCCCGGCAGAATAATGAACGAGGCGTCGCCGATCGAGGGTTGAACCTGAACGGCCCCTTCGGTTACTTGGACTGAGGCGCCCGCTGCTCCCACTGTGACCGAAAATGTCGTTCCTTTTACGACAGCAGCGAGAAACGGTGTTTGTGTCGAAAAGTGGGCGGTTGCCTTTTTCTGGATTTTATAGACCGCATTACCGCGGGTCTGGACTATCTGAACCTTGCTGCCTTGGCGGGGTATGGCAATACTGATTTTCGTATTTGCAGCGATCGTGACATATTCCTGGCCACGGACGATTATCGCGCGGCTCTTTATCCCCGTCACAACTGCATCGCCGGCGTTCAATATTGCTCCCCTCGCCGCCTTATGCGTGGCTCCATTCGCTTGACTTATCGAAACAGTGCCGGCGGCTTCTGACAGCGTCCATTCCGGAATTTGCGCGTAGGCAACTGACGCCGACGCAATGGCGAAAAGCAATGCCATGCTTTTTACGAAACGGATAACCGATGCCATTTTGTAACCCTCATTACGCTATTGGAGGACCCTCATAGCAATTTGCGGTCAGTAGGACGTTACCGGGCATGGTAAATATTTCAATATTGCAAAAGGATAGTTAACCATGAAGTAAGCTATTGTCGGTATTCACTGCCTAATGTTTCGAACTCGCACCGCATTGCTTGCTTCCACGCTAATATTTCCAAGTCTGGCCTTGTTGCCAGATCAGGCGGTTGCACAATCTCAGACCTCTGGAACTCAAGAACTGCTTTCAGAATTGCAGCGCTCAAATGACCGTCTGTCACCGAATATCGAAAATGCACCAGTTAGCGTAGATACCGCAACTGACGTGCCGTTAATCGAGGAGTTTCTGATCGGTTCGATTATCGTGGCTGGCACGGATGGGAAAATAATTCCCGAATACGGTTCGACCATCGAGCAATTTATCGGCAGCGTTGCGAACCAAAGGACACTGCAGCAAATTGCCACCACAGTGGCGGCGAAGGCAAGAGCGCAGGGATATATTTTCGCCAGCGCTTATGTGCCGGAGCAGTCAATCGTCTTGGGCGGACTGAAAATTATCGTCGATCTAGGGAAGATCGATAAAATCGTTGTCAAGGGCCCCACCAATTCTCGCTTGGTATCGATGCTAAACGAACTCGAAAATCGATATGCAACGCAGCGGGATGTCGAGCGGCGACTGTTACTGGCGCAAGACATTCCGGGGATTGCAATTCTGGGTACTGACTTTGTCCGCGAAGACGGTCTGGGGACGCTCGTTGTCCAGACTAGGAAAAAGCAAAGTTCAGGATTTGGGAGCTTCGACAATTACGGGGACAGCGGGACTGGACCTTATCGGGCACGGCTCGATGTAGATCATAGCAGCATCATTGAAAGTGACGATCGCTTGAGCGTCGGTGTCACAGCCACACCATTGCAGCCCGACGAACTGACATTCATCTCGGCACGCTATGCGAATGTCCTGACAAACAATGGTTCGCAGCTTTGGGTCACGGCGGCGGCAGGGCGAACACACGATAACCAGCCAGGGAACGACTGGCGTTCGCGAAGCCGCTATGTTGCAGCTGCCCACAATATTCCAATTGTTCGCTCAGACAGAGGCAGCTTTTGGCTTACCGCGGAAGCAGCTTATTTGAATGTGGATCAGCAATCTGCAAGTGGTCTTGACCTTGAAGATCGTCTTACCACCCTGAGCGTTACCGCATCGGGCAATACCAAGCTGATGGGCGGGCGGCTTTCAGGTGGCGTCAGTTTTGTGCGCGGGCTGAATATATTGAATGCAACAAAAGCAGGCGACGGTTTTAGCTCAAGGCTCGACGGATCAGGGGTCTTCACCAAAGAGCAAGTATGGCTGAACTGGTTCGGTGTCATTGGCAGTGGTTTCAGCATGCGGTTGGCTGGCAACGGTCAGGTCGCATCCAGACCTCTTCTTGCGTCACAAGAAATCGGATTGGGTGGAATTGGCTTCGGTCGCGCCTATTCCTTTTATGAGCGCTCGGGCGACGAGGGTGCCATGGGACTCTTCGAACTGCGCCATTCAACCGACAATCCGATGAAAAATGTCGACTGGATTCAGCTATATGGATTTGTCGATGGAGGCGTCGTCAGCAACCTAAACGAGGGTTTCGGGTCCGGCGGATTAATATCGAGCGGCGTTGGTTTGCGTTCGGCAATAGGCAAAACAGAAATTGGAATGGAAGTTGCCATGCCAGTCGATGATGCACGCTTTGAAACTACGGACCGTAGCCCACGTTTTAATTTCTCGGTAGGATATAGATTTTGAACACCGCTAACCTGCCTTTGCAAATTCGGATGGGGCTGTTGCCGCAACGTAGCTAATAACAAGTCATGAACGACCGACCGCTGTATGTCTTTACGGCTGCCCACCTCCAGCCTGTTTGGCTGGAATGTTTTGGGAAGCGAACTGTTCGCTTTATGATGCGGACTATGGAATAGCGGACCTCAGCCAAAGGGCTTGGTCTAATGGATGACTGTCGCCTCCAAAACCTTCTGCGTTCATGTGAGGCAACGCCGTCAATAGCGCGGCAACATCCGGCAATTCGTATCACCCCATGTTCGTCAGCATTCTCCTTCCGTCCAAGCCCTTTACTCGGTAATGTAGAGAATGAACGAGCGTCGCTTCAAAGTCCCTCATACCGTAATCGCACTTGGGCTGGTAAGCCTTCTTATGGACATCTCGTCCGAAATTATCCACGCGCTCTTGCCGCTCTTTATGACGGTAACACTCGGTCTAAGCGTCACGGCGGTGGGCGTGATCGACGGAATTGCCGAATCCACTGCGAGCATCGTCAAGGTCTTTTCGGGCTATCTGTCCGACAAGTTCGGAAAACGAAAACCGCTAATTCTGTTTGGCTATGGGCTCGGCGCGGCGTCGAAGCCGTTCTTCCCATTGGCTGCTGGACTGCTTCCCGTGTTGGGTGCTCGCTTTGCCGACCGGATCGGCAAGGGTATTCGCGGTGCGCCGCGCGACGCGCTGATCGCCGATGTCACGCCCCCCGAGTTGCGGGGCAGAGCCTTCGGCCTGCGTCAATCGATGGACACGGTTGGCGCTTTTGTCGGCCCTCTTTTGGCCATTGGTTTGATGATCCTGTTCGCCAATGACATGCGCTCGGTTTTTTGGGTGGCAGTCATCCCGGCGGCACTGGCGGTGCTCTGCGTCGTTTTTTGGGTCAAGGAACCCGTCGCTGCGAATGCTGAGGCAAGCGTTCCGATCAGATATACCGAGTTGAAACATTTGGGGGCGACCTTCTGGGGCATAGTGGCGATCGGAGGTGTGTTCACCTTGGCACGTTTCAGCGAGGCATTCCTGATTCTGAAGGCAACCGCTGAAGGCTTACCCCTCTGGCTTGCACCGCTTGTTCTTGTAACTATGAACGTTGTTTATGCGCTCGGCGCTTACCCGGCTGGAGTGCTGTCGGATCGGTTGAATGCACGAACGCTGCTACTGCTGGGCGTTGCCTGCCTTATCATTGCCGACCTAATCCTGGCGCGCTCAACCGGACTGGTGGGCGTCTTTAGCGGGATCTGTCTATGGGGCGCCCATATGGCACTGACGCAAGGGCTTCTGGCCAAGCTCGTTGCTGACACAGCCCCCGCGCGGCTTCGCGGATCCGCGTTCGGAGTGTTCAGCCTCGTCACCGGCGTTTCGCTGCTTATCGCAAGCGTTGCCGCAGGGATGTTATGGGACAGGTTCGGAGCGAACATGACGTTCATCGCGGGCGCTTTTTTCGCGGCGGTTGCCGGCATCATGCTCTTGCTTTGGCGCGGATCTGGCGAACGGTAGTTACAGTGAACAGACACCGCCTAAGCGGCGTCACATCTGCCCGCCCAAGTCAACGCGCTGCCGTCATAAAAACCTCAACAGTCCGCTTTCCGTTAAGTGATTTACCATGGGACGGACCGCTTTGTTGTGGGAACTTGCCGTTCGAACTACAAGCCGACGCCTACTCGCTGACACGGTGCCAACCGACAGCTAATGCTGTTCCATCTTCTACTAACATCCCTACACCACGAGCCTTAATTTTACCGTCAACTCGCCAGATCACGTCAAAGAATGTGCCGGTCTGTATAATTTCCAGATCATATTCGTCGGAAAATTTACCATCGTCGAAGAAATAGCGAACGTTATAAGTTCCCTTGAATCCCTCAGTTGGCCCGCCCGTCGCCAGGCCGGGGCCGAAATATCGATTTTGATAATTCCAGCGAGCTATCAGTGTCCCAGGGTTTGTCGTCTTGGTGTATAAAACAAACCCTATATTTTCAGGATTTGGCTCTTGGCTCTGAGCAGCCGCCGGCGCGACCAGCGTCGTAATAACCACCGCAATCAAAGCTAGCGCAGCGCGCAATCCCCTTAACTTGTGCATGCAATTTTCTCCGTGTTTTGAGGCTGCGCCATCTCGCAAATTATTGCAACGTCAGAAAAGATAAAGTGTCTGGTTAGTCTGGTTTTCGCTTCGCCAAACTATTGTCCCGACGGCTGGAATGTTGTGGAGAGCGAACTGGCAGCTTTCAAGCGATAGAGTCCAATAGCATCCATTTATACTGTTTTGGCGACGACAGCTTCGCGCCCAATGATCGACGTACACTAGCTTCGATTAAACTCTTGAAAGCTGACGGTCCGCTTTCGATCAAAATTTGCATTTTGCTGGACCAGTATTGCAAGAGAAATTCGGTCCAGCCACCTCGTTTGACGCCCTCATTTGATGCGTGTCGCGGATTCACACT
>JANMQN010000200.1:0-6516 GCA_031370535.1 Sphingomonadales bacterium
AAAATAGCAATCGCAATGTAAACGACCACAATGTTAGCGGAATATGCCATTACCATAAAAATCAAAATCGTGCAGGTAGCGCAAATACCTTTGATCAACGGTAGCCAGCTGAGATATTTTCGAACTTGAAAGGATATTCGCGCACCCGAAAAAGGGTCGCATCATAGAGCGCTAGCGAAAGAGCATTAACCGACTGTGGTCGCTGTTACGGTTGAGACATTCTTTGACGAAGCTTGGGCTTTGACGAAGCTTGGGTCGCTGCGCGCCTGCTTTTTACAAACAGAAGCAGAGTATATCCGATAAATTTTTGAATGTGCGGAACGTATATCGAAGTCGGGTCTTTTGCAGGGGGAAGATTAGTCCTTGTATGAGAGAAACCATCGAACATCTGGCTGAGAATTTCTGGAACATCCGCGGCGATTTCAAAATCGCGCATGTCATAAATATTGGCACGCACATGTCATTGGTCCGTAAACCGGACGGCAGATTCATTCTGATCGATGCCTACGAACCTGGCGAGCAGGATCGTAGTGAGCTGATGATACTGACGGAGAATGGTGCGCTGGTAGACGCCGTGCTTAACGTTCACCCCTTTCATACGGTGCATTGCAAGTTTGTTCACGAAACGCTCCCGCATGCGCGCCTCATCGGCACGCAGCGTCATCATGAGCAAAAGCCGCAACTGGACTGGGACCCCGCACTAATAGAAGACGTTGCCACGCAGCAACAATTTGGCGATCTGTTCGACTTTTCGATCCCTGCGGGACTGGAATTCGTGCCTGAGGACGAGTCGGTTCACGCCAGTTCTGTTCTCGTCCGCCACCGTCAAAGCGGCATTGTCCATGTCGACGATACGCTCATGTACCTCGCCCCCCCATCGTTGATACAACTGGTCGTGCCGCGGCCGAAGCTGCGGTTCCATCCGAAACTGGCCGAAGCATTGCAAAAGCGCGTTGGCGCTGCGGACGAATTCGTACGCTGGGCAAGAGATCTTGCGCGCGACTGGTCTGATACACGCATCGTCTGCGCCGCGCACAACGGTATTGCGCATTTGACCGATCAGACATTCAGTCAAGCAATCGAAGACGCGCTCGAGCAAGCCTCCGATACCCTAAAACATCATCGTAATTCGTTATCCTGAGAGCGGTACTCACTGCGCAACGCCTGTTAAAAAAGAAGACCCTGTAATGACCGATAAGACGATCCAGACCGTAAATCCGCTGACCGAAAAAGTCCTCGAGACTTATTCATACATGACTGATGCTGAAGCGTTGGGAATGGTTCAGAAAAGCCACGATGCATTTCTGCAATGGCGACTGAAAAGCCTGGATGAACGCGCGAGTGTGATTTTGTCGATCGCCGCCGAATTGCGCAAAACAAACGACGAGTTTGCTCAATTGATGACGGACGAGGTGGGGAAGTTACTTCGCGATTCCTTGTCGGAAATTGAGTTATGTGCCGCAATCTGCGATTATACAGCAAAAAATGGCCCCACTTGTCTTGCTGACGAGGATCGCGATCTGCCTCGTGGTAGGGGGTTGGTTGCATACGCACCGCTTGGAGTTATTTATGGAATTCAGCCCTGGAATTTCCCCTGCTATCAGGCAGTGCGCTATTCCATTTCCAGCCTGATGGCTGGAAATGGCGTGCTATTGAAGCACTCGGAAAACTGCACTGGTAGCGGACTGATGCTGCGCGACATTTACGAGCGTGCAGGCCTGCCAAAAGGTTTATTCGGGGTCCTGCTGATAACTCACGACCAATCGGACGCCATCATCGAGCACAGGCTGGTACGCGGCGTGACACTGACAGGCAGCGACAAGGCTGGTCGTGCAGTGGCACAGAAAGCTGCGTCTTTTTCCAAGAAGACCGTCCTCGAGCTTGGGTCGAACGATGCTTACATGGTGTTTGATGACGCTGACCTCGATCTCGCGATAAAGGCATGTGTGCAAGGCCGACTATTCAATAATGGCCAAACCTGCGTCGGTGCAAAGCGATTTATCGTTACAGAAAAGAATTACGATGAATTCGTCCAAGGATACACGAAAGCGTTTGGTGCGATTGCCATGGGTGATCCGAACGATACCGATACGCAATTGGGACCCTTAGTATCGTGCCGTCAGCGCGATCAGGTGCACGCACAAGTAGACGAAAGCGTTGCCAAGGGCGCGAAATTGTTGGTTGGCGGAACAATACCTGATCAGACTGGGTGGTTTTATCCAGCGACTGCGTTGGTGGACGTCGCGCCAGGGCAGCCCGCCTATGACGACGAGATTTTTGGTCCTGTGGCAGCTATTATTAAGGCCAAGGACGATGACGATGCCATGCGGATAGCCAATGACAGCCGCTATGGCTTGGGCGGCGGCATTTTCAGCAAGGACGTGGAACGAGCCGTAACGATGGCCGCGACGTATTTCGACACGGGGATGGTCAATATCAACACGTTTTCGGTCGCATCTCCCGACATGCCCTTCGGCGGGGTGAAGGATTCGGGCTATGGTCGCGAGCATGGTGAAGTCGGGCTCAAGGAGTTCGTGAACGTGAAATCGATCACGATCGCAGACTGAAGTGAACGGGACCCTTCGATGCGATGTCGCAGTGATTGGTGCGGGAACCGCAGGGCTGGCAGCTGAGCGAGCTGCGCGTTCAAACGGTGCGAGCACTTTGCTTGTCGACCCCCGGTTCAACGGGACGACATGTGCCACCGTGGGCTGCATGCCTTCGAAATTATTGATTGCGGCATCGCATGCCGCGCACGCGGCTAGGTCATCAAGACAATTCGGGATAGAGGTGGGTGACGTTAGGATCGACGGCAAGGCCGTGATGCAACGCGTCCGCTCCGAACGCGATCGGTTCGTGAGGCTGACCCAAGAGAGTATTGACGAAATCCCTGATGGCGTTCGCCTACGCGGCCTGGCCAAGTTCGTGGATCCCGGAACGCTGAGCCTTGATGATGGTCGCATGATCGAGGCTGGTAGCGTCGTGATTGCGACAGGGTCATCGCCGTCAGTCCCTGACGCGTTTGCCAAGCTTGGCAATCGAATTCTGACGAATGAGACGATCTTCGATCTGGAAGACCTGCCCGATAACCTTGCGGTTATCGGCTCGGGTTCTATCGGCCTGGAATTGGCGCAAGCCATGGCGAGACTGGGCGTTGAAGTAACGTTATTCGATAATGGCAATCGGTTGGGTGGGATCCGCTGTGACAAGGTGCACGCGGCTCTCAAGAAGGCCATCGAGCACGATTTGCGCCTCATCTTGGACGTTGAACTCAAGCCAAGCGCGATGGATGATGGGATCCGGATTGAGTGGAGCGGCGATTCATCGGGCGATGCCACCTTCGATTATGCGCTGGTTGCGACGGGGCGTTCCCCTAATCTCGCTAGCCTGAACTTGGCCGCATCCGGCCTTGCGCTGGACAGTTACGGTGTTCCCGAACATGATCGTGAGACGATGCGATGCGGAGACAGTCCAATCTTCCTTGCAGGTGATGTCGGACATGACTTGCCGCTCCTTCACGAAGCTTCGCACGATGGTGCTATAGCCGGCCGCAATGCCGTGGCCTTCCCCGCCTCGATCAAGGCTGATCGTTTCACCGCGTTCAGCATAACCTTTACCAGCCCCCCGGTTGCACGGATCGGAAAGTCCGAGGATGACGGCGTCATAACCGGCACTGCAGAATTCACCGACCAAGGACGCGCGCGCGTGGAATGTGTGAACCAGGGCGTACTAACGCTCTATGCCGCCGCGCCAGATGGCCGCCTGATTGGAGCTGACCTGTTCACGCCGGCCAGCGAGCATTTGGCCCATATCATTGCATGGGCCGTCCAACACGGGCACACCGCTACGCAGCTTCTGGAAATGCCGTTCTATCACCCCACGATAGAAGAAGGGCTGAAGTCCGCCTTGCGCACGATTTGCGGCTCAACGCCACTTGCCCTCCCGATAGACCAAGACCGCGGGGCACCTTCGGGCTCGTAACTTAAAGTTCTAGTCGCGGCGGCTGGGCTTCTGCCAGTTGGCGGTCATCATGCCCTTAAATTAAACGAAAATATTGGTTGGATGAGCGCATGAACCAATGGCAAGTTCCAAATGCTCAGATTGCGCCGCATAATGACCGAAATGTTAGCGTTTGCTGTCGATCTCCGAAGCTCCGTCCGACCATTTCTTGAAGAAACTATCCCTCGATGGGGACTAAGTTCGCTCCTCCGCGTTTACTCCTCAACTCGGCATCCACGCGATGCCGAGTTGAAGCTTGGCATGATGGAGAAGGCGCTGCATGATAGCGATTGCAGATGAGGCAAACGTTTATGGAAAAGGAAATAGAACTTAAGCTAGAAATGACGGGCGAAGCCGCCGATCAGATCGAAGCTTCTGGGTTGCTAGCGGGCAATCCCAAAATCACACAGCAAAAATCGATCTACTTCGATACGCCCGATGGAAAGCTACGGAAAGCAGGCCTTTCGCTGCGCATACGCCAGTCGGACGGACAGCGCATCCAAACCGTCAAGGCGAATCGAGGCAGCGCGGTCGGTCTGTTCGCGCGGTCCGAATGGGAGCAATCCGTAAACGACGACGTGCCCATCCTTGACGACAGTATGCCGATCCGCGCGCTACTCGGCGATGCGACCGATGCCATTACATCCATTTTCGAGGTCAGGATCGACCGGTGCACCTGGCTCATAAATGAAAGCGGCACATCGATCGAATTGGTAATGGACCGCGGCGAGGCCATCGTCTGCGAGCGCCGGTCCTCAATTTGCGAGATCGAACTCGAATTAAAAAGCGGCGCGCCTGCCGCGTTGTTCGCGTTCGCGCGCAAAATCGATGCGGCCGCGCCCGCACGACTTGGCGTGCTCACCAAGGCAGAACGAGGCCATAGACTGATCGGGCCACCTGAGACTATGGCGAAGGCGGAGCCGGTGGAGCTCGCCGATCACATCTCGACGGAGGAGGCGTTTCGAACGGTAGTGAACACCTGCTTTCGGCATTTCCGACTCAATGAAGCGATCCTTCTTGTGGATCGTAACGCGGCGGCACTGCATCAGTCGCGTGTCGCGATACGAAGGTTGCGATCGGCCTTTTCGATATTCAAGCCGATGATTGGCAATGCTGGAGCGGATCTGCTTGAAGGGTTTCGCTGGCTAGCTTCGGAACTTGGCGACGCGCGGAATCTGGATGTGTTGCTCGAGCGCGCTGGGCCCGGGCAGTTACGCGATCGGATCGTCGTAGCGCGCGAAACCGCCTACGACCGGGTCTGCGAGGTACTCTCTTCGCCGCGCGCGCGCTTGCTCATGCTCGACTTCGCGGAGTGGGCATTAGGCGACACGTGGGCAGGCTCGTTTGTCGGCGATGCTGACCGCGATCAGTCTGCCCGCAAATTCGCGATCAAGGCGCTCAATCGTTTTCGCCGAAAGGTGAAAAAGGGTGGGCGCGACTTGGCCAACGCAGAAGATGGGGTGCGGCACAAACTTCGCAAAGATGCCAAGAAGTTGCGGTATGCGGCAGAGTTCTTTGCCAGTTTGTTCGAGAGCAAGCGCGAGAAACGTCGTTATAAGCGCTTTGTCAGGGCGCTCCAGGCGCTTCAGGACCAGCTCGGGTCGCTTAACGATCTCGCAACGGCACCGGCGGTGTTGGAAAAATTGGGCATGACAAACGATGTTGATGCGCGCGAGCTTTTAGCCAGCGGTAAGAAGATAAACCTCCTGAGGGCGGCCGAAGAGACCCATAGCGAACTCGCCGACACCAAACGATTTTGGCGATAAGTTGTTTGGAAGGTGCCAAATGGTAAAGTACGCGCGGCGTAGTGGATGAACAGAGGGCAGCTTCCGGAATCCGACATCGGCCTGATAAATGGCGTAGAGTTTATCGGTAGTTGCCGAAATGGACGTCGCATTGCGTCGCCTGCGTTCCCAAATGCTGACCTTGGTTGGACCGGACCAGGTTCTAGGGGGCAAACTCGATCAAGCGCCAGACGAGCGTCGAGATAAGAATCACCAAACTTGCCAGTAACGAAGTTGCTGCAAGCCCGCCGGCATGCAGGCGGGCGTTGGCCAAGACTATGGCAATCTTGAAGGCCATGTTTACTGCGACCGTGCCGCCAAGGGCAAGAGCGGCAGTTGCAGGATTCACCGATCCACGTGGCAGGCCGCCCAAGGTCACGATTGCGGCATCGACGTCAAAGCTCCCGGCGATAAACAGCGACCAAGCGCCGCCCGCCTCACCAAACCTGAACTGGGCCCAACGTACCAGTAGCGAAGCCGCACCCATTGCAACCAGGAAACCCAGCGCGGGGAGCAGTTCGAACGGCTTTTTCACGAGCTGGTGGGTGGTGCCGGTACTCGTTCGCTCGAACCGCCAAGTGACAGCCGAAACAGCAAACGCGGTGAACCCTGCTGGGGCAAGCAGCCAAACTAATGGCAGAGCTGCTGCGGGTGCGAGAATGGCGGTTAGCAACAAGACGCGCACATACATCACTGCACTTGCGAGGGCGATGCCAGTGGCGAATGGGCCTGA
>JANMQN010000033.1:0-20387 GCA_031370535.1 Sphingomonadales bacterium
GCCACAAGTGCAGGCACAAAGTTTTGCTAAAGCCATGCGTACAGACATAATCTCGACCTTATTCCGCATTCGAGAAACGATTAGAAGTCAATCAACCGGACTGCTCTCCTTGCTTCCTGATGCCTTCAGAAAGACAGAACTATTGATTAAGCTCAAACACATTAACCCTGTTTGGCTGTCCCCATTTGGAAATATGGCAGATTTTCAGTGGGCAAATGGCAAAACGTCCCGAACTGGAACTGTTTGCAACAAGAGAATTTAACCGTCAGCGCCATTTCCACAACTTTTGTAGGCACAACGCAACTACGAGCGATTTGCCGCTTGTGTGGCTATAGCCCCAAGTCTATAGCGCCGCCCGAGAGCATGTTTTACGCGGATTGCTTCGCTATGCGGAGACCGCAAGGGGTGGAGATATCATAATGGGCGCCAGCGCCAAGCCTCAAGATAATTCCAGCGAAATCAGTGATTTCAACTATGACCTGGACCCATCATATATTCCGACCGATGAAGAGCCATTCATGAATGAACGGCAGCTCAAGTTCTTTGAAAAGCAGCTGATCGATTGGAAAAATAATATACTTGCCGAAGCGCAGGGTACACTGAACCAGCTGCAGGACGGCCCTATACGCGAACCCGACCTCAATGACCGCGCATCCAGCGAAACCGATTGGGGTATCGAGCTACGCACGCGTGACAGGCAGCGCAAATTGATCGCCAAGATCGAAGCTGCGCTGCGCCGTATCAAGGAAGGCGAATACGGCTATTGCATGGTTACCGGCGAACCAATTTCGCTGGCCCGGCTCCGCGCACGTCCGATTGCTACAATGACTTTGGAAGCCCAAGAGCGCCATGAGCGTCAGGAGCGTGTTTCTCGCGACGACTGAACGATACAGGCGGTTTCCGCATTTGGTTAATCAGGTGGGTCGAAATTGCGATCGACCACATCAATGTTAACCATTTGGCTACACTTAGCTGCCAGTAATATCGCATAACATAAAGGCAATTTCGTCCTGGGTAGCGCGATATGAACGATCCGTTTAAAATTGATAACCCTGCGTCGGCCAAACGGGGCACGGACCGTGACAGCCTATTGCTGAAAGCTATACTGCGCTTTCCTAGTGCAAAGGACGAACGCGAAGTCCGGATCCGCAACCTGTCAGCTGGTGGCCTGATGGCCGAGGTCCCGGTAAGGGTATCGCGCGGAGAGCCCGTCGAGATAAACTTGCGCAGCATCGGTTGGATTACCGGTCATGTTGCGTGGGTGACCGAAGGCCGCATCGGCATTGCATTCGATCATCCGATCAACCCCAAGGACGCTCGCAAGCCGGTAGGCACAGGCGATCTGGAAATGCCAAACTATCTTAAAAAGCTGAATAATCCAGCGGCACCCAACAAACTGCGGCGGCTGTAAACTATTCGTCTAGGCAGTAAATATCGATTGGAACGAGGATTTTGTCAATCACCCGGCCGATGGGATAGGCCGATTTTGCGCCTTGTTCGATAGCGGTTTCAAGCACTTCACGTTTTTTGGCACCTGAAATCACCAGCATAGTGGTACGCGCAGAGGCAATCGCCGCGGCGGTTAAAGTGACCCGGTTTACCGGCGCTTCAGGCGGCAGCGGATCGGGTGCCACACCAACGGCGCGCACATCCTTCCCACCGCTCAATGCATCGTCGAGATCAGGTCCGGGAAAAATCGAAGCGGTATGCCCATCAGCGCCCATCCCGAGCCACACAAGGTCCGGTGGCCAGTGAAGATCAGATAGCCGCGCGTTTGCGGCATTTCCGGCGAGCTTATGATCGGCGGCATCACTGGTGATCGGCAAAACGCGTGCGCCTTTTGGAATGAAAATCTTAGCAATCATCGCTACGTTGGAAAGCGGATTATCTACTGCAACCAAGCGATCGTCGGTCGGGATGATCGTGACATTTTTCCAGCGAATATTCGCCTGTGCTAGCTTTTCTAAAATCGGCTTTGGCGTCGAACCGCCGGGAAACGCGACCAAGGCTTGTCCGCGTGCATCGAGCGCGCTCTCAATGATGAAACTGACATCGCCAACCACACCATCGATCAGGTCTTCGACCGAATCAAAATCCCACCACTCAATTTCCTCGGCCATGCTTGCTCCATCAATGCTTCAGCGCCGCTGCGGCGCGCGCTGCGGCTTCTATCGCCGCAACATCCGGGGTTCCTTTACCAACAAGCCAGCTTCCGCCAACACATAAAATTTCGGGAACAGCCAACCAGTCAGCCGCGGTATCTTGTTTAATTCCACCGGTCGGACAGAATTTGCACTGCCCGAATGGACCAATTAGCGATTTGAGCGCCGGCAGGCCGCCATTGGCCTCTGCTGGAAAGAATTTGAAATGGGTCAGACCAAGTTCGAGGCCGCGCATGATATCGCCTGCATTTGCGATACCGGGTAAAAAGGGAATGCCCTTCTCAATTGCGGCTTTTCCCAGATTTTCGGTCAACCCCGGCGAGACGATGAACTCGACACCAGCCGCAATTGCACTTTCGAGGCTGGGGATATCGACAACCGTCCCTGCACCAACAATGGCACCCGGTACCTTCTTCATTTCTGCAATGGCATCTAGCGCTGCTGCCGTCCGTAAAGTAACCTCTAACACCGGCAATCCACCCGCAACCAGCGCCTCGGCAATACGGCGGGCATGCGTCGCATCCTCGATAACCAACACAGGAATTACGGGTGCGGTCCGCATCACGGTTTCGACGGGTTTCACGTGGTATGCTCCTGTGCGTAAGCAGCAGCGGCGCCGAACAGGCCCGGCTGTGAATGGGTGATGAGTTTAACTGGTATACCCGCCATCAGCGATTCGAAGCGTCCCTTTGCGCGGAAGCGCTCGGCGAAGCCTGACCGGACCAATATGTCCTTTATGCGCAGACCTAGGCCGCCGGCGATCACAACGCCGGCAAACCCGCCCTGCGCCAGCGTGACGTCACCTGCAACGCTACCTAGGGAAAGGCAGAAACGGTCGACGGCGGCGGCAGCTAGACTGTCTTCGCCCGACATACCCAACTGCCACAACTGCTTGTCGTCAAGTTGTTGAACCGCTTTGCCTTCGAGCGCCGCCAGCGCTTCGTAAATTTCTACCAGTCCAGGCCCGGAAACAACGCGTTCAACCGAAACGCGGCGGTATCGTTTACGCAGGCGATCGAGCAGCGCGTCCTCGATGCTGTCCAGCGGCGCAAAATCGATATGACCGCCCTCGGTCGCTTGCACATGATAGCTATCGCACTTCCGCCAGACGTGCGCCACGCCAAGGCCTGTTCCGGGGCCGATGATACTGATTGTTCCGTTATCCGCCAGCGGCTGATCGGGGCCCGTCAGATGCAGAAAATGCTCCGACCCCGCCTGCGCGACCGCATGGCCCACGGCGCCGAAATCATTGACGATAACGAAGCTGTCGACGCCCAGTTTCTCACACACCAAGGATCGCCGTATGATCCAAGGATTGTTGGTGAGTTTGATGACATCAGCGTCAACCGGACCTGCAATGGCGATTGCCGCGGCACGCGGGAGGGCCCTTCCGGTAATCCGGCCGAAATCTTCCCATGCTGTCTGAAAACTCGCATGCTCAGCAGTCTTGAGCGTAACCGCCTCATCCAAATCGACAACCCGCCCGCCATCGACCTCTGCCAAAGCAAAGCGGGCATGAGTGCCGCCGATATCAACCGATACGATTTGCGTCATAGCCCTGCTGCCGCCAGCATCGCCGAACCGCCCTTCTCTGCTTCGTCAGCCGTGGCCCGCATCATCGCGAATAGCTCACGTCCCGTGCCAACATGCTGGGGCGGCATCGGCACCGGCATGCGCGCAGCCCATTCAGCCTCATCGACCAGGACATCGAGCGCACCCATATTGGCGCAAAGCCTGACAACATCGCCGTCCTGCAACTTCGCAATCGCGCCACCCCGCGCACCTTCCGGGCTAAGGTGGATCGCGGCGGGTACCTTGCCCGATGCGCCTGACATGCGGCCGTCTGTGATAAGCGCGACTTTGAAGCCTTTATCCTGCAACACACCCAATGGCGGTGTTAACTTATGCAATTCAGGCATGCCATTGGCCGCCGGCCCCTGGAAGCGGATAACGACGATGACGTCGCGGTCGAGCTCGCCCGCCTTGAACGCCGCTAGCGCATCATTCTGGTCGGTGAAGCACCGCACCGGCGCCTCGATGGTCCAGCGCGTAGGATCGACGGCACTGGTCTTGAAAGTCGCACGCCCAAGATTGCCGTTTACAAGCCGCATCCCGCCGTCGGGGCTGAAGGGGTTGGATGGCGGGCGCAGCATTGTTTCGTCTGCCGTTATCGCAGGGGCATCACGCCATGCTAATGCCTCATCGTTGAGCACTGGTTCCTGTCCATAAGCGGTCAAATCGTGGGCTGCGACGGTCATGATGTCGCGATGCAGCAGCCCTGCATCGAGCAACTCACGGATGACATACCCCATGCCGCCAGCTGCGTGGAAATGGTTCACGTCGCCCGACCCGTTAGGATAGACCCGCGCAATCAACGGCACCGTTGATGACAGCTGATCGAGGTCTTCCCAGTCGATGATGATACCCGCTGCACGTGCAATTGCAGGAATGTGCAGAGCATGGTTGGTTGAACCGCCAGTCGCGAGCAGACCAACGCACGCATTCACAATCGCCTTTTCATCAACGCACAAGCCCAGCGGACGATAATCGTCACCCTCCCAGCCGATTTCGGCGAGCCGGTGGACAGCAGCGCGGGTTAGTTCTGTGCGCAATTTCGTACCCGGATTAATGAACGCCGCGCCTGGAATGTGGAGCCCCATAACTTCCATCATCATCTGGTTCGAATTTGCGGTGCCGTAAAAGGTGCAAGTGCCCGCGCCGTGATAAGATGCGGACTCGGCCTCAAGTAATTCGGCGCGACCGACTTTGCCTTCGGCATATAATTGCCGGATACGTTGCTTTTCCTTGTTCGCAAGGCCCGATGGCATTGGTCCCGCTGGAACGAGGATCGTCGGCAGATGGCCGAAGCGCAGCGCACCAATTAGCAGACCAGGCACAATTTTATCGCAAATGCCAAGCATCGCGACGCTTTCGAACATTCCGTGGCTAAGGCCGACCGCGGTCGCCATCGCGATGACGTCGCGGCTGAACAGCGACAGCTCCATCGAATCCTGCCCTTGCGTCACCCCGTCGCACATCGCGGGAACTGCCCCTGCGACCTGCGCGGTCGCGCCGACTTCGCGGGCGAAAATCTTCATTTGCTCAGGATAGCGACCATAAGGCTGATGCGCCGACAGCATGTCGTTATACGCGCTGACAATGCCGATGTTCATAGACTTGCCGCCGCGAATGGCGGCTTTGTCGTCACCACTAGCGGCAAAACCATGCGCCAGATTGCCGCAGCTGAGGGTTGGCCGGTTGACACCTGCATCACGCTGGCGCGCTATTAGGTCAAGATACGCGGCACGACCGGGCTTCGATCGCTCGATTATTCGTGCCGTCACCGCTTCTACCGTCGCGTGCATCTTATTCATGCCAGCTCACTCCATCGCGTTCGGCTAGCGCAATTGCGGCATTTGGCCCCCAACTGCCAGCGCCGTAATTTTTGGGCTTCAAGCCGGTGGTTTTCCAGAGCTCGCGAATTGCATCGACCCATTTCCACTGTGCCTCGACCTCGTCACGTCGGACGAACAAGGTCTGGTCACCCTCGATCAAGTCTAATAGTAGTCGCTCATAGGCAATTCGGCGACGTGATCCCGCAAAAGCAGTTGTCAGCGAGAGATCGAGTGGCACTTCCTGCAAGGTGATGCCTCCGCGATCCAGTCCGGGCTCCTTTGCCATGACCAAAAGCCGCACATATTCCTCGGGCTGCAACCGGATGACGAGCGTATTCGCTTCCAAACGTCCACCGCGTTGCTTGAATACGTTATGCGGTACGGGTTTGAACTGGATGACAATCTCGCTGCGGCGTTCGGGGAGGCGTTTGCCGGTGCGCAAGAAGAAGGGCACACCCTGCCAACGCCAATTGTCGACATAGGCCTTGATCGCCACAAAGGTCTCTGTGTCCGACGGCTTGCCGAGATCGGTGTCGTAGCTTTTGACCGCTTCGCCTTTGACTGCGCCGTCGCCATATTGGCCAGTTACCACATCGCCTTCGACCACAGGACGAAGCGCGCGCAGCACCTTGACCTTCTCGTCGCGAATGGCAGTTGCATCCAAGTTAGCAGGCGGCTCCATAGCGGTTAGCGCGACCAGTTGCAGCATATGGTTCTGGACCATGTCGCGCAACGCGCCGGTATCGTCGTAAAACCCTGCGCGGCCTTCGAGGCCTACCGTTTCGCTGACGGTAATCTGAACATGCTCAATAGCGTTGGCATTCCACAGCGGTTCGAACAACATGTTGGCAAACCGCAACGCCATCAGGTTCTGGACTGTTTCCTTGCCGAGATAATGGTCGATGCGGAAGGTGCGTTTTTCGGGGAACACCCCGTTGACCGCATCGTTGATCTGGCAACTGCTGGCCAAGTCATTACCGAGCGGCTTTTCCAGACCGATGCGGACGTTTTCGCCCGCAAGGTCTGCGCCTTCTAGGCCCTTGATAGTCGGTTCAAACAATGAAGGCGCAGTCGACAGGAAGATCGACAAGCCGCCGGAAATGTTGCCAATCTTTGCCGCCAAATCGCCAAAGCCATCGGGCTTTGAAGCATCAAGCGCCTGATAATAAAGCCGCTGTAAAAAGGCGTCTATCATGCCTTCCGCCTTGCGGTCGTCGGGTAGGAATTCGCACAAGGCAGAGCGTGCAAATTCCCGGAATTCTTCGTCGGTATAAGCGCTGCGTGCGGTGCCGAATATCCGTAAATCCGGCGCGATCAATTCGTCGGCGTGAAGCGCATAAAGCGAAGGCAGCAGCATCCGCCGCGACAAATCGCCGGTCGCACCGAACAATAACAGGGTTGAACTATGCTCGCTCATTCTGCCCATCTCCAACGGCCGCCGCAGATCACGCGCCGGTACCGGGAAACCCTTAACCCGAAGGCCCGACGCGTCTAGCGCTTATTCGTATGCAACGCGATCAACCGGTAACGAGCGCCCTTTGTTCGACGATGCCCATCGACAATATGACCGGATTTTCGGCTTGGCGGGCTTGAAAATCGGCCTTGCCTGATAACCCGCGCCAATTGCTGGCAATCAATGACTGCGCGGTCGGCGCGCCTAATGTGGTGCCTGGCCCCAGCACTATAATTTTGTCCGGCGCATACTCTGCTGCAGCGATCTGAACCGCGCGAGTGAAATCGTAGGTCGTGTTAAGTTGCGCGCCCAAAGTGTAATCATAAATTGCGGCAGGGTCGAAAGCGCTAGGCGACCAGATTTTGCCCTTGCCATCGATTGCTGGAATGGTGCCGGTGCCAAAATCCGAAACAGGATTGCCTGCACGCGCCATCGGCACAATGTGGCCGAGCAACGGACTGTGAAAGGCGGCATGATGCATCAGCCTCATCGGGAAACGGTCGTCTTTCGGCAAGCGTTCGGACAGCCATTTCAAGCCAGCTTCGTCAGCGGCGAACACCACCATCCCGCCTAGGCGAATCGATATGTGTACAGATAATTCGGGGCTGGCCTCAGCTTCAGCTAGCAACCTATCCACTAAAATTACTTTGTTATCATCGATGCGCCAGTTCGCATCGACCACCGGCCACACTATCTGTCCTCCCTTGCCATGACTGTGCATCATGCCGCCCATGTTGTTGACCAGCCGTCCACCGCCCTCGAAATCCAGGACACCTGCACAGGCCAGAGCAAGATACCAGCCCATCGAATTTCCGGTGAGACCTACGATATCGTATTTTTCACGGTCGATGGCTTCGAAATCAGCCAATGCGCATGCGTAAATCAGCAACGACGCATTATCGCCGGTCATGTGAACCGACGGTGCATATTTGTCGGCGGCATCGAGCTCGGAGATCGAAATTTGGCCTTGCTCGCGCCGCAGCACATCGAGCTTGGCAATCATGTCCGTCTTGTCGGGATGATGCGTCTTAAAATAGCCGAGTTCAGCTGCATTATAAGTGCCGCGCCCCGGGCAGACGACAATTGCGGTTTGTTTCATGCGACCGCCACCTTTGCCGCTTCGATGATTGACGCTCTGCTAGGCAAGACTAGCTCTGCAGCTGGTCCGAGCGGAATGAAGCAATCTTCAGCGGTAATCCTGCTGATGGAAGCTCCGCGACCAGCCTCGATCAAAATCGTCATCAATTTTTCGCTCAAGCTACCCGAGCGGCGGCTTTCGTCTACAATCAGAATGTTCTGGCAACCTGCCACCGCTGCCACAATCGCGTGGTCGTTTAACGGGTGCAACCAGCGAAGGTCAATGATCCGCGAATCGATGCCGGCGGCACGCAAGTCAGGCTCAGCCTGACACGACAGAAAATAACCATTTCCATATGTTAAAATGGCAAGCTCAGCTCCTGTACCATGCTGACCGATCTCACCGAAACCAATTTTGGCCGCTTTGTCCGGCGCAACATAAGGCGCGGTCCACCCGCCGTCCTCGGGTACCAGCAAGTCCGCGGTATGATAGAGCGCAATCGGCTCGACGAACACCACGACACGGCCATCCTCTTGCGCCATTCTGACGCATTCGCGCAGCATTGCTGGCGCGTCAGCAGCGTTGGATGGGCAGGCTACAATGATGCCCGGAATATCGGTCAGAACCGCCAGGCTGTTGTCGTTGTGGAAATGCCCGCCAAAACCCTTTTGATACGGCAAGCCCGCAATACGAACGACCATCGGGTTGCGATATTGCTTGTTCGAGAAGAAAGACAGGGTCGCCGCCTCGCCGCGTAACTGGTCTTCGGCATTGTGTAGATATGCGAGAAACTGGATTTCAGGGATCGGCACAAAGCCATTATGTCCCATACCTATGGCAAGGCCCAATATCGTCTGCTCATCGAGCAGGGTGTCGAACACCCTTGCGGCACCGAACTTATCCTGCAAGCCTTGGGTGACGCCGTAGACACCTCCCTTCTTAGCAACGTCTTCGCCGAACAATGAGACATTGGGATACCGAAGCATCAGGTCGGCCAGCGCGAAATTGATGCTCTTTGCTAGCGTCACTGGCTTCGATATATTGCGTGTATCTTTGGCGAAAAGCGCATTGCGGGTGGTCGCATCAGGCAATGGCGGTGACTTTTTCTCGCCGATAGTTGGCACAATCGACGCCATGACATCGGCGGCATTTTCTAACCGCGGCTTGGCTAATGCATCCTGCGCCACCCGGTCCACCCGCGCGCGCATCCCTTCATAACGCGCAACAATCTCGTCGCCCGAAATTCCGGCCTGCTCATGCAAAATGCGTGCGGTGTGAAGCAGCGGGTCTTGCGCTTCCGCCGCCTCAATGTTGGCAAGTGCCGAATAACTTGCTTCGACATCAGCCCCGGCATGCCCCATCAGGCGCACCGTTCGCATGTGCAGGAACACCGGTTTACGGCGCGAACGCGCATATTTCACCGCCTGCTCACAACCACGCAACGCGTCGTTCAGATCGGCTCCGTCGCACTGGATATAATGCAGCGCCGGACGGTGCGCGAAATTGGCTTCGATCCAGCCGCCAGGTGTACGCACCGATATTCCGATTCCATTGTCTTCGCAGATAAACACAATCGGCATCGGCAAATGCTGGTATGCCGCCCAGCAAGCTGCATTGAACGCCCCCTGCGATGTCGAGTGGTTTGCAGAAGCATCGCCGAACGAACATAAGATGATGCCATCATGAGGCAACACCGCGTCATCCAGTTTCAACCGGTGTGCCATCCCTATGGAGTGCGCTGCCCCAACGGCTTTCGGCAGATGCGACGCAATCGTGCTTGTCTGCGGCGGCACAAATGTATTCGCGCAGCCAAGTACCTTGTGCCGCCCACCCGAAATCGGATCGTCGGCAGAAGCTGCAAAGGACAGCGCCATGTCGTAAAGCGGCGTCAACCCGCCCGCCTGCTTTTTGCGCTGGATCAGAAACGCGCCATCCCGGTAATGCAGGAATGCCATGTCAGTCGAGCGCGTCGCTGCGGCCATCGCGGCGGTGCCCTCATGCCCCGAACTGCCAATTGAATAGAAAGTTTTACCCTTCGACCGCCGCGCCCACAAATCGAGATGGCGGCTCATGATCTGGCTGTCGAACAGGTCGATTAGCTGGTGCGATGGCACTGCAAATGCCGCAACATTGCTGCGCGCAACAGGAAAGTCATGCACGGTCACGCGGCGGACGAAGGCTTCATCGATAATAGTGGGACGGTCGAACATATCGGCAGCGTGAATAAAGCAGCACGGCGCAAAAGCCACACCAAATTGCCAAATTCAATCGCGCGATTAAATCGCTGGATTTGTGGAAATTCTTCGATAGGATGTTTGTTCAAGAGAGAGTTTATTCCCCGGGGAAGCATACCCAGCGAATTTATAACTGACCGAATAGCCGGGACGAGCAGTCAATGCCGCAAAGGTTATCGGCTATGAGGAGGAGAGAGAAATGCGTCGATTTAACCGTGTAATGACGGCTGCACTTTGCAGCGCAATGTTAGTTCCAGCCGCGTATGCGCAGGAAGCACCGCAAGCCGAAGAAGATAGTGGCGATGAACCCATAATCGTGACGGCAACATTGCGCGCGATGGACGTTCAGGATATCCCATTGGCTGTTACCGCAGTTGCGCCAGAGGCGCTTGAGCGCGAAGGTGTTTCGGACATTAAGACGCTGTCGTCGATTTCTCCGAGCTTCAACATCCAGTCGTCGCAAACCGAAACGCAGGGGACATCAATCAAGATTCGCGGCGTTGGCACTACGGGTAACAACACCGGCCTAGAGAGCTCAGTCGGCGTATTCATTGACGGCGTCTATCAATCACGTCCCGGCGTTGCACTCGGCGATTTGGTCGACTTGGAACGCCTCGAAATCCTGCGCGGTCCGCAAGGAACCTTGTTCGGCCGCAATACCTCCGCTGGTGCGCTTAATATTTCTACCAAACGCGCAAATCTCTCAGAAGTCGAGGGCTTCGCAAATGCCAGCTATGGCAACTACAACTTTATCAATGTGCAGGGCGGGATCAGCGTCCCGATTGTTCAAGAAGTCGCCGCATTCCGGATTGCTGGTACCTACCGCAAACGTGACGGCTATCTGAAAAGCTCGACGGGTGCGGACAGCAACGACCGTGATCGCTACATGATCCGCGGTCAGCTCTACATCGAGCCAAATGCTGATATCAGCATCCGTTTGCTCGCAGATTATTCGAAGGTCGATGAACATTGCTGTGATGCCGTTATCATCCGCGAAACCGAACTCGCGCCATTTGCCGCTTTTCATGGTCTGGCAAATGACGGTGTCGACCAGTTCGGCCCGACGGCGCTAAAAAACCTCGATACGAACAGCCAGCGTTTCTTCTACGGCGCCGAACAATGGGGCGTTTCGGGCGAGGTTAAGTGGGATTTTGGCGGCGCCAAGCTGACCTACATTGGTTCCTACCGCGACTTTAAGTCGAGTTCTACTGCAGAATCCGATTTTACCAGCCTCCGGATTTTCACCACGGGCGTAGGCGGATCGATTCAAGCGCCGGGCGTTTTGCCCAACGGTGACCGCATAAAGACCTTTACGCAGGAACTACGTTTGCAAGGCACCGCGTTCAATGACTCGCTCGATTGGCTGATCGGTGGTTTCTATTCGAACGAAGACATTTCCGCCCAACAAACCATGTCTTTCGGCCCCGATTATCAGGCCGCCAACAGCGCGTTTAACTTTGGCCCTGCGGCTGGCGTTAATCCCCTGTTTGCGCTGACGGCTTTGGGTTCGGGCGGAACAGCGGCGGCACCGACACCTGGCCTTCCGGTTAACTCGAATAACTCGTTCGGCAACAACCTGTTTTCGCAGGACGCAAAAAGCTATTCGATTTTTACCCATAATGTTTTCAACATCACCGATAAACTAAGTCTGACGCTTGGTGCGCGTTATGTAAACGAGACCAAAGACGCATCGTTCAATCAGATCAGCGCAAGCAACCCAGCCTGTCAGGCTAGTGTCAACGGCGTGCTGACCGGTCTGGTGCCCGCCCCACTCCGCGCAGGTCTGGTCGGGCTGAATTGCTTCCCGTTTGCGGTCCCGGTCAATCTGACCGCTCCGGCGGTCGCAGGCGGCGGGCTGGCCAGTTCCAAACTGCCATTGCCAAGGGCTTGGGCCAACCGGTTCAAGGACGATGAAATCACCTATACCGGCCAGATCGGATATAAAGCCAACCCAGATCTGTTGATTTATGCAGGGTATAGCCATGGTTTCAAATCAGGGGGGTTCAACCTCGATCCGACGGCGGCCAACCTAACCAACTCGACGGCGGTACTGACAACTGGCGCAGCACCGATTTACGCCGATCCGCGGTTCAAATCAGAAAAGGTCAACCAGATCGAAGTCGGCGTGAAAGCGACTTTCGGCCCGATAAAAGCCAATCTGGCTTTGTTTGACATGAAGATGAGCGACTTCCAAGTTCTCGAATTTACAGGCGTCCAGTTCCTGACGTTCAATGTCAATTCGGCTCGGTCAACCGGCGCGGAACTTGAGTTGTTCGGCAATTTTGGCAATCATATGAGCGGTAATTTGGCGATGACCTACGCAGATGCCCGATATCCGAGCAACTGCGCGGTCGGTGTTGCTGCTTCAGCCTTGGGTTCAGTCACTCGTCTTTGCGGTCAAGACCTGACCAATGCGCCGAAGTTTACCAGCGTAATTGGCCTGACATATGACGGGCCACTGAACGACTCTGGCTGGGGCTTGCTGGTCAATGGAAGCGTCAATTACTCGGACAGCCGGACGACGCGGACAATCGATATCGATACCAATGGTTTGCCAGTGCCGCTGGCGCGGCAGGAAAACTACTTCAAAATGAATGCGCGCATTGGGCTGACGACGCCGGACGAGCGCTTCACTTTTGAATTGTGGGGCACCAACCTGTCGAACGAGATTACGCGCGGGATTACCGCTAATACGCCACTCCGGGGTGGTGCTGGTACGCGTTCGTTGATTGGTTTCGTAGAAGAGCCACGCATGTACGGCGTCACAGTGCGCGCAAAGTTCTAATCTAAATACGTCACGAAAAAAAGGGGCGGCCTCGGATGTGGAGGCCGCCCCTTTTCTATGCCTTAAGTCAGGCTGCTGCTTTGTACAGCATCTCATGCTTATCCGCCATTTCGCGGAAGCTTTTGGGCGGCGCAAAGCGATTGCCGAAACGTTGCGCCAAGCTCTCTGCCGTGCGCACGAAGTTTTCTAGCCCGATGGTGTCAATATAGCTCATCGGACCGCCGGTATAAGGCGCGAAGCCCCAGCCGAATATTGCTCCCAGATCGGCGCTTTGCGGGTCGCTGACGACATCTTCTTCAAAGCATTGCGCGGTGGCAATAAGCTGAATGTACAACAGGCGCTGCTTGACCTCCTCAACCGAAGGCTGATTTTCGGCGAGTGGATAATGCTCGGCCATGCCCTGCCACAGCCCCTTGCGTTCGCCTTTCTCGTCATAATCGTAAAAGCCGGAGCCGTAACGACGACCCTTGCGGCCCAGTTTGACGACCATTAGCTCCATGAAGTCTTCGGTACCGCTAGGCTGGTACGCGTCACCCAATTCCTTCCTGGTCGACTGCATCACGTCATAGCCCAGTTGTAACGTCGTTTCATCAAGCAACGCGAGCGGGCCAATCGGCATACCGAGCGATTTTGCGGCATTTTCGATGAGCGCAGGCTTCACGCCCTCGGTTACCAGCTTCATCGCCTCACCCATATAAGGCGGGAAAACGCGGTTGGTGAAGAAGCCGCGGACGTCCTTCACGACAATCGGAGTCTTTTTAATTTTGGCGTTGTAATCGAACGCCGCCGCCAACGCGCGATCGCCCGTGAGTTCACCTGGAATGATTTCCAGCAACGGCATTTTCTCGACCGGCGAGAAGAAATGCAGACCAATAAACTGGTCTGGGCGCACCGAATTCTTGGCGAGGCCCGAAATTGGCAGGGTGGAAGTGTTCGATGCGAAGACAACATCGGGACGAATGACCGCTTCGGCCTTTTTGATTACGTCAGCCTTCACATCAGGGCGCTCGAACACCGCCTCGATAATCAGGTCAACATCTTTGAGGTCGTCATAGTCATCGGTCGGTGTAATGCGCGCCATGAATGCCTCGCCCGCTTCTTTGGTCATCTTGCCACGGCTGACGGCCTTGTCGATGATCTTGCGGCTGTAATCGACTGCCTTATTGGCATCTTCCAACGAGCGATCGAGCACAACTACGTCCATGCCGCCCTTTACGGTAACATGCGTGATACCCGAGCCCATCAGGCCGCCGCCGAGCACGCCGACTTTCTTGATATCGACTGGCGATTGGCCCTTCGGACGTCCAGCGCCCTTTTCTGCCGCCTGCTTGTTGATAAACAAGGTGCGGATCATGTTTTTCGCCTGGCTGCCGGAGAGCAACTTGGTGAAGTACTTAGACTCAACCCGCAGCGCCGTGTCGAATGGCAAGATTGATCCTTCATAAAGGCAAGACAAGATCGCCTTCACCGCGTCAAAATTGCCCTTGCTCTCCTTGTGCGCCATCGCGTTAAGGCCGACAAAGAGCTGCACCGAACGGGGGTCCATCGCGCCTGCACCACCGGGGAATTTGAAATCCTTTTTGTCCCAAGGCGCGGTGACTTTGGGATTGGCCTTCACCCATGCCCTGGCGTTGGCAATCAAGTCATCGGCAGACACAACCTCGTGCACCAGTCCTTGCGCTTTCGCAGTCGCCGGATCGAGCGACTTGCCCTGAATGATCATCATTGCGGCATTCTGTAGGCCGATCAGACGAGGTGTCCGCTGCGTTCCGCCACCGCCGGGCAGAAGCCCGACCATGACTTCGGGCATACCAAGTTGGATTTTTGGATTGTCGGCAACCACGCGGTAATGGCAGGCCAAAGCCAGTTCCAGACCACCACCAAGCGCCAGGCCATTGAGCGCGCACGCAACCGGCTTAGCCGACGCCTTGCCGCTGCTCAGGTCCTTTGCAGTTTGGCCACCTGCCTCCATTTTACGGAGCAAGGCGTTGAGCGCGAAGGCCTGCTCAAACGCCTCTTTGGTGCTCGCCGCTTTTGCGCCGCCCAACATGGTGAGGTCGGCACCAGCAAGGAATCCCGACTTCTTGCCCGAAGTGATCACCGCGCCTTTAATCGCGTCGTTAGTGGTGAAGTCATCGACCCACTGGCCGAATTCAGCGATCAACGCGCCGTTCCAGACGTTCATCGAAGCGTCGGGAAGGTCAATCGTCAAAAGCGCAATGCCGTCGGCATCCACATCGACCGAAAAAGTTTTGTAAGTCATGTTGGTCGTCCTCAATTCACGCGTTCGATGATGGTTGCAGTGCCCATGCCCGCGCCGATGCAGAGCGTGGTCAGCGCTGTCGATTTGCCCGAGCGTTCGAGTTCATCGAGTACCGTGCCGAGAATCATAGCGCCGGTCGCACCCAATGGATGGCCCATCGCAATCGCACCGCCATTCACATTGATGTCGCTATGATCGATGTTCATTGCTTCCATGAAGCGCAGGACAACAGCGGCGAACGCCTCGTTCAATTCCCAAACATCGATGTCTTCCTTGGCCATGCCAGCGCGCGACAATGCTTTTTGCGCGGCAAATTCGGGGCCGGTGAGCATGATCGAAGGTTCTGAACCAATCGACGCCATCGAGACGATGCGGGCGCGAGGTTTCAGGCCAAGCTTTTCACCGGCTTCCTTGTTGCCGATCAAGACGGCCGCCGCGCCGTCAACTATCCCTGAGCTATTGCCGGCATGATGGACATGGTTGATCTTCTCGACCTCGGGATAACGCATGATCGCGATATCGTCGAAGCCAGGCATCATCGTGCCCATCATTTGGAACGCTGGTTGCAGCGCGCCGAGCGATTGCATATCGGTTTCAGGGCGCATCAGTTCGTCATGGTCGAGAATGGTTTCGCCGATGACGTCCCTGATCGGCAGGATCGACTTGGCGAAACGCTTCTCTTGCCAAGCCTTTGCCGCGCGCTTCTGGCTTTCGACCGAATAGGCATCGACATCATCACGGCTGTAACCGTAGATTGTCGCAATCAGGTCGGCAGAGATACCCTGCGGGATAAAATAATTGGCAATCGCCGAGCGCGGGTCGATTGGCCATGCGCCGCCATCCGAGCCCATAGGCACGCGGCTCATCGATTCAACGCCTCCGCCTATGGCAAGATCGCACTCGCCTGACATGACCTTGGCCGATGCAATGTTCGATGCCTCCAGCCCCGAACCGCAGAAGCGGTTGACCTGAATACCCGAGGTGGTGTGGGCATAGCCCGCCTGCAACGCCGCTGTCCGCGTGATCACCGCGCCCTGTTCGCCAACGGGCGAGACGCAACCAAAGGCAATGTCCTCTACCGCATCTGGAGCAAGGCCATTTCGTTCGCGCACGCTGGCGAGCACCTGCGCCGCCAAATCGAGCGGGGTGATTTCATGCAGTGCGCCGTCGGAGCGGCCCTTGCCGCGCGGGCTTCGTACCGCGTCGAAGATATAGGCTTCGGTCATATTCAGTCCTTATTTGCGACCACGGCACCAGCCACGATCAATTGGGAGATTTCATTGTCGCCGAGTCCAGCCTCGGCCAATATGGCGGCATAATCGCCACCCTTACTTGCAATTTCGAAATGGGTGGTGAGCGCCTGAGTTGCAAGACGCGGCGCCACCTGCGGGTGAAGCCAGCGGCCATCGGTCACCACCGCCTGCCGTTCGGCATTGACAGGGTGCTTCGCGGCTTCGACATAATCGAGAACGGGGGTCACGCACGCGTCGGTTCCGGCAAAAATCGCCTCCCATTCGTCACGCGTTTTTGACGCGAACACATCCTCCAGAATCTCGTGCTGTTTGGCAAAAGCCGCTCGGTCATGCTGGCCGCCAAAAGCTGCGGTATCGATAGGCAAGAGCTCCATCATCGCGGCAAAGAATTGCGGCTCGATGCAACCCACCGCCATGAACTTGCCATCGGCAGTCATATAGCAACGGTAGAACGGCGCGGCACCATCAAGCAAATTACCCTCGCGCGCTGTCCGCCACTGGCCAAGCCCCGCCATCCCGTGGACAAAGCTCATAAGGCTGTGCGTGCCATCGACAATCGCAGCATCGACGACATTGCCCTTTCCCGTCCGCCCACGCTCGATCAGCGCGGCGAGAATACCCGTCACAAGAAACATCGACCCGCCGCCGAAGTCGCCGACCATGTTGAGCGGTGGCACCGGTGGCTGGCCGTCCTTGCCGATCGCGTTTAACACACCAGTCATGCCAATATAGTTGATATCATGCCCCGCCATCCGGCGCCATCGACCAGTCTGGCCCCAGCCAGTCATGCGGCCATAGATGAGACCGGGATTGATCGCATGACAGGCTTCGGGACCAACCCCCATCCGTTCCGTGACACCGGGACGCAGCCCTTCAATCAAGATGTCTGCCGTCGCGACCAGCTTGAGCAATGCCTGAACCGCTTCCGGTTTTTTCAGGTCCAAAACAATTGAGCGCTTGCCACGTCCGTCAATCGCCTTTGGCATTCCACCGCCGGGCCGATCGACGACGACCACATCTGCACCCATATCACCCAGCAACTGGCCGGCATAAGGCCCAGGCCCGATGCCCGCGAGTTCAACAACCTTGATGCCGCTCAGCGGTCCAGATCTGGCGGGTGAATCAGTCATGGCATCCTTCCGCTACGAAAAAGCAGCATACGCGTTTAACTGCCCGGTTAAGCCCCGCTTCCTAGTGGCTCTAAGAGGTTGACGCAAGCGTCAACTCACGTTTCTGGGCGGCGATTCTGAGAGCTTTGACCAAAGACGATGCTCGCGCACTTGCTCTCTGGAAAGAGCCACCCTATCCTTGCGCTCTGATTAAATGGAGTTGGTCCAGTGATTCAAGGCTAAAGAGCGTAAATGCTCTTCAAACTGCTCAGTTTATGTCTCGCGGTATCGCGGGGCAGCAGAATCGCTTGAACACAGGAAATACTAATGTCGAAATTACAGAATAAATCAGCCCTCGTAACAGGGGGAGCGCGCGGTATTGGCGAGGCCATTGCCCGCTGTTTTGCACGTGAAGGTGCGCATGTCCTCATCGGCGACATCGATGTCGAAAACGGTACACGTGTCGCCGCAGAAATTAGCGGCGAATATGTCAATCTTAATGTGGCGGATGAAATTGACTGGCAGAAGCTCGCCGCCGACCATCCTTCCATCGATATCGTCGTTAACAATGCGGGCATAACAGGCTTCGAAGACAGCCCCTGCCCGCATGACCCTGAACACGCGTCACTGGAAGAATGGCGCCGCGTCCATGCAGTCAATCTCGACGGCACGTTTTTGGGGTGCCGTTATGCCATCAAGGCGATGCGGACGAAAGGAACGGGATCGATAATAAACATCTCATCCAGGTCGGGCCTGGTCGGTATTCCCGGAGCAGCCGCCTACGCCTCCTCCAAAGCCGCAATCCGCAACCACAGCAAATCGGTTGCACTCTATTGCGCGCAGCAAGGCCTCAACATTCGTTGTAATTCAATCCACCCAGCAGCGATATTGACGCCGATGTGGCAGGCTTTGATCGGTGATGGGCCCGATCGCGAAGCACGGCAGGCGGCGATGGTTGCTGACACCCCGCTCAAGCGTTTCGGCACAGTTGAGGAGGTTGCCGCCATCGCCCTGTTGCTGGCGTCGGACGACGCTACCTACATGACGGGAAGTGAAATCCATCTCGACGGCGGTTTGCTAGCGGGTTCCGCGGCTTCCCCCGGGGGATAAAATCCGTCACATCACAATCGGATTCACTGCTCGTTGGTATTCCTGCGGGCGGTGAATTTTGGACCAAAAATGAAAAAACTCATCCTTAGGCTGGGCTTCACCGCCATTGGTTTGTCAAGCGCCTCGGCGCACGCGCAGAGTTTCATTTTCCACTTCGATGGAGAGGTTGGAAATCGTCAGGCGTATTTTTCCCAACTTGCGACGACCAATTGTACCCCGCCGAGGATAGAGTTTCAGCCGATCGAGATTAAAGAACTCAAAGTCGAGATAATTTCTGAAAATCCACAACATCCCGAAATGGGTGAGCTTCTATTGCAGTTTGAATGCATGGCAAAATTCAATTGGATGACAAACAAGGCTGTTAAACCCCCGGCATGTACTGCCCCTTTTTTCATAGAGAACAGCCTTCTGATCGAAGCAACATTCCATTTAGGAAAACAAATCAGATAGTATCTGCCAAGCGCATGACTGCAAACCTTTCTTAGTTTACTCGTACGCCAGAATCCGTGATTTCAGTCCACGTCTTCGACCGCGACTGCCTCGCCCGTCACTCGCTGGGCAAGCGCCGCAGCGATAAAATCGTCCAGGTCGCCATCCAGCACGTCAGAAGGCGTTGGCGAGGTCACGCCCGTGCGTAAATCCTTTACCATCTGGTAGGGTTGCAGAACATAAGACCGGATCTGGTGGCCCCAGCCGATTTCGGTTTTCGCTGCGTATTCGCCCGACGCTACTTCCTCGCGCTTACGCAGTTCGGCTTCGTACAAACGCGCTTTCAGCATTCCCATCGCAGTCGCGCGGTTTTTGTGCTGGCTGCGGTCATTCTGGCTGGCCACGACGATGCCCGAGGGTTTGTGGGTGATACGAACTGCAGAATCTGTGGTGTTTACATGCTGTCCGCCCGCACCAGACGCGCGGTAGGTATCGATCTTCAGATCGCCTTCGTTGATGTCTATTTCAATATTGTCGTCGATCACCGGATAGACCCATACGCTGGAAAAACTTGTGTGCCGCTTTGCCGCACTGTCATAAGGCGAGATGCGAACCAGCCGGTGGACGCCGCTTTCGGTCTTGGCATAGCCATAGGCATTCTCGCCCTTGACAAGCATAGTCGCCGATTTGATGCCCGCCTGATCGCCTGCCTGATAATCGACCATCTCGACCTTGTAACCTCGCTGCTCGGCCCAGCGATAATACATGCGTTGGAGCATTTCGGCCCAGTCCTGACTCTCGGTGCCCCCAGCTCCTGCGTGGATTTCGATAAAAGTATCGTTGCCGTCGGCCTCGCCAGACAGCAGCGCCATAACCTTGTCCTTGTCAGCGCGGTCCGCGAGAGCCTTGAGCGCCGCCGCACCTTCGTCGCCTAGCGCCGCATCGCCTTCCATTTCAGCGAGCTCGATCAACTCGACCGTTCCACTTTTGTCAGCGTCGATTTCGCGCACTGTGCTGATCGCCGCATCGAGGCGACGGCGTTCGCGCATAACCTCTTCGGCAGCTTTGGGACTGTCCCATAGGGTCGGGTCCTCGACCTTGGCGTTCAGTTCATCT
>JANMQN010000053.1:0-16966 GCA_031370535.1 Sphingomonadales bacterium
CGCTCATTTGGCGCGACGATAAGAATGACGCCATTATCCTTTTCGGCTTCGCCCTTCCCGTCTTGCCCGACCGCCCAAGCACGGCCTAGCCGATATCCGTAATCGGATATCTCATAGCCCTCAAGACTGTTCAGTGTCGCCACCACTAGCTGCCGATTGGTGCGCGTTTCCAGCCCCGCCAGCTTGGCTGTCAGTGCGGCTTCCTGTGCCGGGTCGAGCAGGTTGGCCTGGTCGACCACGCGTCCCGTTAGTTTCGGGAATTCCTGCGCAAGCGCTGACTGGCCCGTCAGGACCAGCAGCGCCGCAATCAGAAGGCCGATGGCCTTGTTCATTTTAATGTCCCGAAAAAAGGGTGTTAAGTCGCGGGGGCCATATCAAGCTTTGGCGCGGCTTCGGCCCCCGGTGTAGTTGCCTGATATGGAACCATCGGCTTTGCACCGTGAATTATTTTGGCTCCGATGATGTCAGGAAAGGTGCGAATGGTGGTGTTATATCCGCGCACCGCCTCGTTATAATCACGCAAGGTGATACGGACCCTGTTTTCCTGGCCTTCAAGTTGATCCTGCAACTTCAAATAGCCTTCCTGGCTTTTCAGTTGCGGATAGGCTTCCACCGAAACCAGCAGGCGTGCAAGGCTTCCGGAAAGCTGGTTTTGTGCGGATTGGAATGCAGCCATTTTGGCAGGGTCGCTCAAATCGTCGGGATTGACCTGAATATTCGGCGCGGTTGCGCGCGCGCGCGCCTCGATCACTTCGGTCAGCGTCTTGTTTTCCTGAGCCGCAGCGCCCTTTACCACATTGGCGAGGTTGGGGATGAGGTTCGCGCGTTCCTGGAATGCAGCCTGCACATCGGCCCATTTTGCCTTGGCATTTTCTTCGGCGGTCGGCACGCTGTTGATGCCGCAACCTGCCAGCGAGGCCGCTGCAACCGGTACCAAAAGAAACTTTGCAAAATCGCTACGCATCGAAATCACTCCTCCGCTCGGGCACCATGCCCGCGTGTATTAGGTATATAAGGCGCGCAAGAATTTACACAATGATTGCTATCGATTGTCATGAAAATATGTCATCTAATCAATGGGATTAAAAGTGGGAGAGTGAAGATGTTAAGTGAATTCAAGGCGTTTGTCCTGCGCGGTAACGTGCTCGATCTGGCCGTCGGTGTGTTAATCGGCGCGGCGTTCGGGAAAATCATTACATCTTTTACCGAAGATTTCCTGATGCCGATCATCACTTTGATTACTGGCGGCGGCGTTGATTTCAGCAGCAAATATGTCGTTTTGAATGGCGCCGAAAAGGTGACCGCTGGTATGTCACTCGTCGCGGCAAAGGCGGCTGGCGCAAATGTGCTGGCATGGGGGAGTTTCATAACAGCAACCATCAATTTCCTGATTCTTGCATTCGTCATTTTTATGATTGTGCGTCAGGCAAATAAGATGATGCCGCCACCAGCCGACACCGGTCCAACCGACGTCGATCTTCTGACGGAAATCCGTGACGAACTCCGTAAGAAATAAACATTAGCGAACACCGTTGAAGGCGGTGATTGCATTGCATTCGGGGCTATAGCATAGCGCCAGCGATGAATGCTTCGAACCAGAAAATCGGCCGACATTTCCCCCGCGATACAAAATTCGGCGAGGGCAATGGCGGCCTTTTCGTGCGCAGTCTGAACCGGCTGCTCGATCGAATCGATTTGGGGCTGGATGAAGGTTCGATTGAAGGGCAATTGCCCGATGGCAGCCGCCGCATATTGGGCGGGTGCCGTGACGGGCCTGCTGCGGAAATGAACATTCGAAGCTGGCACGCGCTTCGGCGGATTGCCTGGAGTGGTTCAATCGGGCTGTACGAGGGATGGGAAAAGGGCGAATGGGATAGCCCTGATCCGGTTCGGATATTCGCGCTGTTCATGCAGAACCGAAAAACATTGGGCGACAGCGCACGTGCCAAAGGGCCGTTAAGAATCGCGTCGCGGATTTTCCATTTTTTGCGGCGGAACAGCAAGGCAGGCGCACGGCGCAATATCGAATTTCACTATGATTTGGGCAATGATTTCTATCGCGTGTGGCTCGACGAAAGCATGACTTATTCCAGCGCCATTTTTGCTGAACCGCTGGACAATGCCGAGCCGCTGGAGAGCGCTCAAGCGCGAAAGATCGATGCGTTGCTTGATCGGCTTGCGTTGAAAGACGGCGACCGTTTGCTGGAAATTGGCTGCGGCTGGGGCAGTTTGGCTGAGCAGGCATTGGCGCGGGCCGACCTGGAATATCACGGGATAACACTGTCGGCAGAACAGAAGGTCTACGCCGAAAAGCGCTTGGGCCAAGTTGGTGGCGGGCAAATAACACTAACCGATTATCGCGACGTTGAAGGACAGTTCGACGCTATCGCAAGCGCCGAAATGGTCGAGGCCGTAGGACAGGAATATTGGCCGGATTATTTGAAATCCATTTCGCGAAATTTGAAACCTGAAGGGCGGGCGGCGATACAGCTGATTTCGATCGCGGATGATATTTTCGACCGCTATGCAAGCAGCGTTGATTTTATCCAGCGATACATTTTTCCTGGCGGAATGCTGCTGTCCGAGAGCCGGTTTCGCAAGCTTGCCGAAGCTAACGGGCTTGTATGGCAGGACCAGCAGGATTTTGGTCTTCATTATGCAGAGACGCTCGTGCGCTGGCGTGCGCGATTCGATGCGGCGTCGCAGGAAGCGCGATTGCCACTAGGCTTCGATGAAAAATTCATTCGCCTCTGGCGCTATTATCTGATGTATTGCGAAGGAGGGTTCAGGGGTGGCGGCATTAATGTTTCGCAAATAACTCTGATAAAAAAATAAATAGTTTTAGGAGGGGCGAAATGATGAAATGGCTGTTGGGAATATTGTTGGTTGTTGCGGGTGCGGCTGGACTGTTCTGGGTAACGGCGGACGAGGATATGAAAGCCCTTGTCTCCAGCATGCCAACGGACGCTAACGTGCTGTTCTGGACCATCCCGCAGCGCGATGCCGCTTTCCGCACAATGGACCGTATTCCGATACTCGCCAAATCCAATATCATCGAGGCTGGCGATGAAGTTTATCCGCTTCCCAAGGGTGCGCCGATTACCGTCAGCACTGATGTCGATGCCTATATGAAGGCGCAGCGTACGGCAGGGCTGGTCATCGTTCAGGATGGCAAGATCCGGCTCGAAAAATACGGTCTCGATTTCAGCGGCGATGGCAAATGGACGAGTTTCTCGGTCGCCAAATCCTTCACTTCGACAATGGTCGGGGCGGCAATAAAGGACGGCTATATCAAGAGCATTGAGGACAAGGTTTCGGCCTATATTCCTGACCTCAAAGGCTCGGCCTATGACGATGTCACCATCCGGCAATTGTTGACCATGACCTCTGGCGTGAAATGGAACGAGGATTATGCCGATCCGAAATCAGACGTAGCCTTGTTCAACCAGCATAAGGCCGAAAAAGGCATGGATGTCACCGTCAGCTATATGCGCAAATTGCCGCGCGAGGCACCGGCTGGCAAGAAATGGGTCTACAAAACCGGCGAGACCAATTTGATCGGCGTATTAGTCAGTTCGGCTACCAAGAAGAAGCTGTCCGATTATCTGTCTGAAAAAGTCTGGGCGCCTTTTGGAATGGAGCAGGATGCGAGCTGGCTTTTGGGCTCGACGGGCCATGAAATTAGTGGTTGCTGCATTCAGGCTTCAACCCGAGACTATGCGCGCTTTGGCGTGTTCATGCTTGGCGGTGCAATAGTGAATGGCGCATCAATCTTGCCCGATGACTGGATCACGCCTGCAACAACCAAACAGGCGGATATCGGCGCCGCGGACAAAGGGTATGGCTTTCAATGGTGGACCTATGACGATGGCAGCTACGCTGCGCAGGGTATATTTGGACAGGGGATTTTCATAGATCCGAAGCGCCGACTGGTGATCGCGTCGAACAGCAACTGGCCAAAGGCGACCGATCCCGACACCGTTGGCGCGCAACGCGAGGCATTCTATAAAGCGATACAGGCAGCGGTGGATGCAGAGGTGAAACCTGCCGCCTAAACTCCATGCTGCACCGCACAATAATTGCCGACAATAGCAATTAAATTACGCCGCAAACGCTGGAAAAAAGGGGCTTTTCTAAGGCGGCGATTTGGTCCAGCATGCTTGCATCGGGAACCAGGGTCAGCCGGGAGAAAAAGCATGGACTTCAAGACATTTTTACACGCGGGTAGCAACCGTCGCGCGATGCTCAAGGGCATGGGTGTTGCCGCTGTGGGCTTTTCGCTGACCGGGGCGCTTGCAGGTTGCGGCGAAAAGGAAGCCGCAAAGCTTGCCAATGGTGAAGAGGCCAAGCTGAATTTTTACAATTGGGATACGTATATTGGCGAGACCACGCTCGAGGATTACAAGGATAGCAGCGGCGTCGATGTAAACATGACGTTGTTCGCCAGTAATGACGAGCTGTTCGCCAAGCTCCGCGCCGGTAACCAAGGATATGACGTGATTGTGCCGTCGAACGACTTTGTCGAGCGCATGGCGGCGGCGGATATGTTGATGGAACTCGATAAGGGGCAAATTCCGAATTTCGCCAAAAATATCGCGCCGGAATTCAATGACGTTCCTTACGATCCGATGCGTAAGTATTCCATGCCTTATACCTGGCTGGCGCTTGGCATCGGATATCGCAAATCGAAAGTGCAGGGCATTCCCGATAGTTGGCGAGTGCTGTTCGACAGCGACCAGTATAAGGGCCGTATCGCGGTACTGTCCGAGGCGGGCGACATGTTCCGGCTTTACGGGAAATATCTGGGCAAGTCGGTCAATGGCCTGACCGACGCCGATCTCAAAGTCATCGAGGCGATGATGATCAAGCAGAAACCGAACATCAAATCCTTCCACGAAGATAATGGCCAGGACCTGCTGCTGAAGGGCGAAGTCGATGTCGTGCTAGAATATAATGGCGACATCGCGCAGGCGATGGTGGAGGATCCAGATATCGGCTTTGTCATTCCCAAGGAAGGCAGTCAGCTTAATTCGGACAATCTCTGCATACCCAAGGGTGCGCCGCATCCGAAGAACGCGCATGCTTTCATCAACTATCTGCTTGATGCCGAGGCCGGCAAGAAGATTACCGAGACAATCCTATATCCCACACCGAATGCTGCGGCGAAGGCTTTGATGCCTGATGAGTACAAAAACAACACCGTCATCTTTCCGCCAGCCGACGTGCTTGCCAAATGCGAATATGCGAAGTTCAATCCAGAGCTTCAACCGAAATATGAGGAGGCATTTACCCGCGTCAGGGCGGCCTAACTCATGTCAGGCGCGCTACAAGACTGGAAAGGTCAGAGGAAACCGTTTGCCGCCGTTGCAGCCGCACCGGTATTCTGGCTTGCCCTGTTCTTCGTTGCGCCGATGGCGATTGTCTGGTTGTATAGTTTTGGCCAGAATTCCGGCCCAGCGGACATAGACATTTCAGGTACGCTGAGTAATTACAAGCGCGCGACCGAGTGGCTGTATCTTTCGATATTCCTGAAAAGCCTCGCGGTCGCGGCCCTCACGACGCTCATTTGCCTCATCATCGGATTTCCTGTGGCTATGGCGATCACCTTCGCCACGCCGAAATGGCGACCATGGTTGTTGCTCGGAATCATGCTTCCATTCTGGACTAACCTGCTCATCCGCACATATGCTCTAATGGCGTTGATGGGCACCAATGGTTATATGAATAAGGGGCTGGGTGGGCTGTGGGAAGGCGCCAGTTGGTTGCGCACAATTGTTGGTATGCAGCCGCTCGAGGCGTGGACTCCGGTCCAATTGCTTTACAATAATTTCGCGGTCGTACTGGGGTTGGTTTATGTCCATCTGCCCTTCATGGTGTTGCCGCTTTATTCGGCACTCGACCGGCTCGATAAGAGTCTTATCGAAGCCAGCCTCGATTTGGGCGCAGGGCATTTCAAGACCTTTATGAAAATCGTCGTGCCGCTCGCCGCGCCGGGTATCGTAGCGGGCGTAATGATAACCCTCATACCAGCATTGGGCGCGTATCTGACCCCCGACCTGATGGGCGGCACCGACAGCCAGATGATCGCCAATGTTATCGAACGGCAGTTCAAGCGCGCCAATGACTGGCCGTTCGGCGCGGCGCTGTCCTTCCTTTTGATCTATGCGATGTTTATCCTGATCGCGCTGCAATCGATGCGGACGAACAAAGTGAAGGAGGTGCGCTGATGTTCAACCGCACCGCCATCGCGCCGCTCGAATACACCCGCAAATTTTGGATGCGTAGCTGGGTCGGGCTAACCATGCTGTTCCTTTACGCACCGCTGCTGGTCCTGATGATTTTCAGCTTCAACGACAGCAAGCGCAATGTCGTGTGGAAGGGCTTCACGCTCAAATATTATGAAAAGGCGCTGAACAACGACAGTCTTGTCGAAGCGATGGTCAACTCGCTGACAATTGCGTTTTTGGCGACAATTGTCAGCCTCGTGATTGGAGCACTGGCGGCGGTGATGCTGTGGCGTTTTCGATTCCCGTTTAAAGGGCTGGTCGAAGGCACGATGTCGCTGCCAATTATCGTTCCTGAAATCTGCCTCGGCGTCGCTTTCCTTATCTTCTTCGCGAAAGTTGATTGGCCAACCGACCTGCCGTGGCCGCTCAATCTCTCGGCGATTACAATCGCCCACATCACGTTCTGCTTCCCCTTCGTAGCAATGGTCGTCCGCGCGCGCCTGGCGAGTTTCAACAAAGAGGAAGAAGAGGCGGCTAAGGACCTGGGCGCGACCGAATGGCAGGCATTTCGCGATGTGCTATTGCCGCACATCAAGCCGGGCTTGGTCGCGGGCGCGTTGCTGGCGTTCACGCTCAGTCTCGACGATTTCGTCATCACATTCTTCACCAGCGGGCCGGACACAATCACCTTCCCGGTGAAGGTCTATTCGATGGTCCGCTTTTCGGTCACGCCGGAAGTAAATGCCGCTTCGACCATACTCATTCTCTTGACTGTCATCCTCACCTTCATCGCGCTCAAATTGCAGGGCGTGAAGGGCATTGCGGAAGCCCATTGATATGACCGAAGCCAAGCAACCCATCATTCAGATTCGCAACGTCTCCAAGCGCTTCGGCAAAGTGACCGCAGTCGACAATGTCAGCCTCGATATCCTCGCAGGCGAGTTTTTCGTTCTGCTAGGGCCATCGGGTTGCGGCAAGACCACCTTGCTGCGCATGATCGCCGGCTTCGAGATGCCAACTGAAGGGCAGATCATCATCGACGGACAGGATATGAGTCTCGTTCCACCGAACAAACGGCCCGTCAACATGGTGTTCCAGAGCTATGCCGTGTTCCCACACATGAACGTCACCGACAATGTCGGCTATGGTTTGCGTATCGCGGGTGTTGGCAAAAGCGAAATCAAAGAGCGGGTTCAAGAGGCTCTTGAGTTGGTCAAGCTTGGCGGTTTCGAAGACCGCATGCCCGAGCAAATGTCGGGCGGACAGCGACAACGTGTAGCGCTGGCACGCAGTCTGGTGATGCGCCCGAAGGTATTGTTGCTCGACGAACCGCTATCGGCACTTGATGCGAAGCTGCGCGCACAAATGCAGTTTGAGTTGTCCGATTTGCAGGACAAGGTCGGGATTACGTTCGTTACCGTCACCCACGATCAGGATGAAGCGCTGTCGATGGCAAGCCGCGTTGCCGTCATCAACAAGGGCGAGGTTGCACAGCTGGCCCCGCCGTCGGACCTCTATGAATATCCCGCCAACCGTTTCGTTGCGGACTTCGTCGGCTCGGTAAATATCTTCGAAGGTAAGCTGACGCTAGATGAACCTGACAAAGCCGCGGTTGATTGCCCCGGTCTCGGCAAAGTCTATCTCAACCACGGCGTTACCGGACCACATGGTGCCGACGTCTGGGTCGCCTTACGCCCAGAGAAGATTTACCTCCACGTCCCCGGGGAAGGCAAAGCAATCCGCGCCGCCGCTCAGGATGCGCCCGACAATCACAATCTCGCACGCGGTACGATCAAGGGCATGAGCTATCTCGGCGACATTACGCTCTATGAAATCCAGCTTGAAGGCGGCCAGATGATCCGCGTTTCACGGCCTAACCTTTCGCGACACGACCAAGAGGATTTCACTTGGGACGACAAGGTCAGCATGCACTGGCGTGCCGACAGTCCGGTTGTTCTGTTGAGCTAATCAGTCGGCGGCAGGAGCAGGCCGCACATCAAGCAATTCGACGCGAATGTTGACTTCGGGTTGTGCTGCCGTTTCTGCAGTCTTCGGCAAGCAGAATGTGTAGCTCGAACCTACTTGCATCATTTTCAGCCCTTCGGCAAAAATCGCGGTGGCTTGCCCAAGCGGGATTTTTTCCCATTCGCGTTTTTCAAGCGTCACGCCTGTCTTGGCGTCAAAAGTCGAGAAATCGACGAGGGTCATGTCGGCATCGGTGGGCTTTTTGCCGGTGCCTGTCTTGATCGCCAGTAAGCCAAGGCCAGACGCGGTGGTCTGATTACATGCCCGTTCGGCCAGTGGCACAACGGGCTTTGGCGGCGGGTTGGTGAAGGAGAGCAGATCGACCTCGAAGACCAGATCGGCATTGGCCGGAATGGGTCCGGTGCCCGCCTCGCCATAGCCAAGCCTTGACGGGATGCAGAGGCGATAGCTGCCACCCGGCTGCATCAGTTGCAAGCCTTGAGCAAAGCCGGGGATAACACCGCCGACCTTGAATTCCGAGGCTTGGCCTGAATCGAACTCGCTGCCATCCGAAGTCAGCATACCTTTGTAGTTTACCTTTACCTTGGCATCTGCGCCGGGCTTTTCACCTTTGCCTGGCTTGACGACGGTATAGGTCAGGCCTTCGTTTGCCGCAGTTTTGCAAGTCAGCACTAGTTGTTTGGACTTCACTGATTTGGGCGTTGCCGCAAGCGCCGGTGCGGCACTGATTAGCAGGGCAGGGGTAAGGATTGCGGCGGATGCGCGTTTGAGCGTGATTATGGTCATGGAAACTCGCGGTAAAGAATGGTTGTGATTTGTCTAGCCTATTGCCCGCAATTTTGGCTCTGCCTCATCAAGCGACTTACGGATAATCCCGACCAGATCGTCGATCTGCGCAGTCGTGATAATCAGCGGCGGACACATGACGATGCTGTCGCGGATGCCACGGACCATAAGGCCATTGGCGATGCAGTGATCGCGGACCATCGGGCCAGCGGTGTCTTCCTTGCCACCAAAGCGTGCGCCCGTGGCTTTGTCAGCGACGATTTCGACTGCGCCAAGCAGGCCAATGGAGCGGGCTTCGCCCACGAGCGGGTGGTCGTTCAAGGTCGCCAGTGCCTTGGCAAGATACGGCCCGGTTTCGCTGCGTGTGCGCTCGACCAGACCTTCGCGTTCCATGATTTCGATATTGCGCAGCGCGACAGCCGACGCGACCGGGTGGCCCGAATAGGTATAGCCATGCACGAAATCGCCGCCGGTTTTCATTGTTGTGATGATGTCGGCGCTAACGGCGACGGCGGAAATCGGCAAATATCCCGACGACAATCCCTTCGCCATCGCGATGATATCGGGCTTCACACCCACCGTTTCGTGACCCCACATATTGCCGGTGCGTCCGAAACCGCAGATAACCTCGTCGCAGACCAGCAAGATGCCATATTTGCGGCAGATCGCCTCGACCAGCGGCCAGTAATTTGCAGGCGGGATGATGACACCGCCTGCACCTTGGACGGGCTCGCCAATGAAGGCCGCTACATTTTTCGGGCCGACTTCGACGATTTTGTCTTCGATTGCCTGAGCGCAAGCTGTGCCAAAATCGTCGGGAGTCATGTCTCGGCCTTCATTGTACCAATATGGCTGACGGACATGTTCGATACCGGCCAGCGGGAGGACACCGGGGGCAGGGAAGCCTTGGCCGTGCATGGCCTTCATCCCGCCCATACTGACTCCTGCAACCGTCGAGCCGTGATAGGCATTATGGCGGCTGATAAAGATCGTGCGAGTGGACTCACCCTTCACCTGCCAGTAATGACGGACCATGCGCAGGATGGTGTCATTGGCTTCTGAACCCGAGCTGTTGAAAAACACATGAGGGAGACGGCCGTCGGTAAGGCTGGCGATCTTGTCGGCTAGCAGCACCGCAGGCGGATTCGCGGTTTTGAAGAAGCTGTTGTAATAAGGAAGCTCAAGCATCTGTTCTTTTGCAACATCGGCGAGTTCGGCGCGGCCATACCCGACATTGACGCACCACAGGCCGGCCATGCCATCCAAGATGCGGTTGCCGTCGCCGTCGTGGATGTAACAACCATCGGCATGGGTAATGATCCGGCTGCCTCCCAGATCTTCGATTTCCTGCCAGTCGGCTTGGGCAGGCAGATGGTGGGCGATGTCAAGGCGGCGTAGTTCGGCGATGTCGTAATTGCGGGGCATGTCATTAATCCTTTTGAATTTGTTCACGCAAAGGCGCAGAGAACGCAGAGATTTAAGGCAGTCGGTACAGATTCAACACTCTGCGTTCTCTGCGCCTCTGCGTTATTCAAAAAGAAGTTATGGCGAGAAGCCAATTCGAGCTTGGTAGCGATTAAAGCGGGTAACGCACCGGTTCATAGTTCCCCTCTTAACGCCTTTCCGAGAAGGTGAAAATAGGTTTGCGAATCCGGGTCGTTTTCGGTGCCCCATTCGGGGTGCCATTGCACAGCGAGCAATGGCGCGCCGTTGGGGCGAGCGCTGTAAGCTTCAATAAGACCGTCAGGCGCGCGGGCCTCAACCGATAAGCCTTTGGCGAGTTTGCCGATGCCTTGATAATGGACCGAGTTTACGTCCAACTCCAGTTTGGTATAGGCAGCAGCCAATATCCCACCGTCGGCCAGCTCGACCGGATGTCGGTGGCTGAACATCGCGTCGAAAGCTACTCCATCGGGTGCATGATGGCGGATCAGGTCATCGTTGGCGCTGGTATCGCGGCGTAATGTTCCGCCCAAAGCGACATTAATTTCCTGAAAGCCACGGCAAATACCGAACACCGGTTTCTGCGCATCGATCATGAGGTCCACCATCGACAGCGCAATTTCGTCGCGTGCGTCGTCGAACGGGCCTTCACCACCATCCTCGCCATAGCGTTTGGTGGCTACATTTGACGGGCTGCCCGTAAGCAAAATGCCGTCGAGTCGAGGCGCGACGTCGGCGGCAGTCATCAAATCGGCGAGCGACGGCACGATCAGCGCGGCAACATCGGCATATTTCATCGCGGCGCGGATATAGCGGTCCATTACGGTCTGTGCGCTTTCGGTGCCGACCATGCGGTTGCACGCGATTACGCCAAGGACTGGGCGTGCGTTCATGTTGCGCCGATGAGTTCGCGCCCGATCAGCATCCGGCGGATTTCGTTGGTGCCTGCACCGATGTCGAGCAATTTGGCATCGCGGAATAGTCGTTCGACTGGCCAGTCTTTAGTGTATCCAGCGCCGCCCAATGCCTGGATGGCTTCGCCCGCAACCTTCACGGCATTTTCCGATGCGAGCAGGATTACACCAGCAGCATCGAAACGCGTTGTTTGCCCCGCATCGCACGCGCGCGCGACGGCATAAGTATAAGCCCGAGCTGAATTGAGCGCGACATACATATCAGCGATTTTGCCCTGCATCAGCTGGAAAGATCCGATGGCTTTCCCGAACTGTTTGCGTTCGCGGACAAAAGGCAGGACGACATCGAGGCAAGCTTGCATAATGCCGAGTTGCAGCCCGGCGAGCACTACGCGCTCATAATCGAGGCCCGACATCAATACACCGACGCCGCCGTGCAGTGGGCCGATAATCTGCTCTTCGCTGACAAAGCAGTCGTTGAACACCAATTCGGCGGTCGGCGAACCACGCATGCCCATTTTGTCGATTTTCTGGCCGATAGAGAAACCCTCCATGCCCTTATCAATCAGGAACGCTGTAATACCCCGCGATGCTGCTTCGGGTGCGGTCTTGGCGTAGACCACCAAGGTGTCCGCATAAGGCGCGTTGGTGATCCAGAATTTCGTGCCGTTGAGCACAAAGCCGCCTTGCACTGCGTCGGCTTTCAGCTTCATCGAAACTACATCGGAACCAGCGCCTGCTTCGGACATGGCAAGGCTGCCGACATGTTCGCCTGAAATTAGCTTTGGAAGATATTTCACCTTCTGTTCGGGCGAGGCCCATCGGCTGATCTGGTTGACGCACAGATTGCTGTGCGCGCCATAGGACAGTCCAATCGATGCCGACGCACGGCTGACTTCCTCGACCGCGACGACATGCTCCAGATAACCGAGCCCGAGCCCGCCATCTTCTTCATCGACGGTAAGCCCGTGGAGGCCGAGTTCGCCCATTGCGGGCCATAATTCATCACGCGGAAACCAGTCGTCTGCGTCAATTTTTGCCGCGAGCGGTGCGATTTTGTCGGCCGCAAAGCGCTGAGTGGTGTCGCGGATCATCTCGGCATTTTCGCCAAGGCCAAAGTCTAAAGTCATATGAGTGCTCATGCCGCCTCCCTGCCATCTATCCTTTGCCTTCGCAAGCATTGGGACTAGTCAGCGGCGGCGCTTTTGCCTACCGCAGCGTCATGCTCTTTGAAGGAAAGGACCGCCGCGATGTTGCAATATGATGTACTGATTGTCGGCGGCGGGCATGGCGGTGCGCAGGCGGCGATTGCGCTGCGGCAGGCCAAGTTCGAAGGCAGCATTGGCGTACTGAACGCAGAAAATGAATATCCTTATGAGCGCCCGCCGCTGTCGAAAGACTATTTTGCAGGCGAAAAGGCGTTCGCGCGTATCATGATTCGCCCGGAAGCATTTTGGGCTGAACGCAATATTGATTTGCTGTTGGGTAAACGGGTCGAAACTGTCGATGCCGCAGCCTATTCCGTCACCACATCTGATGGGGATGTTGTAAGCTATGGCAAGATGATCTGGGCGACCGGCGGCAGTCCGCGCTGGTTGCAATGCGAGGGCGGTAATCTGGCTGGCGTTCATGTCGTTCGCACGCGCGCCGATGTCGATGCGATGCTCGACGGGCTAGACGATATCGCCGAAGTCGCAATCATTGGTGGCGGCTATATCGGGCTGGAGGCAGCTGCGGTGCTGCGCAAGATGGGCAAGAAGGTGACCGTGCTGGAGGCGATGGACCGCGTTCTAGCGCGGGTTGCAGGCGAGCCCTTGTCCCGCTTTTATGAGACCGAGCATCGCGCACACGGCGTCGACCTGCGTCTGGATGTTGAGGTGACATCCATTGACGGCGAAGGCCACGCCACCGGCGTTCGGTTGGCAGATGGCGAAGTCATTCCCGCGCAAATGGTCATCGTCGGCATCGGCATCATCCCTGCTGTCGGACCGTTGCTGACCGCAGGCGCGGCGGGCGGGGCAGGGGTTGATGTCGATGAATATTGCCGCACATCGCTGCCCGATATATTTGCCATCGGCGACTGCGCTGCGCATGCAAATAGTTTTGCAGGCGGCACCATCATGCGGGTGGAATCGGTGCAGAACGCCAACGATATGGCCAATGCAGTTGCAAAAAGCATCATGGGTGAATTGACGACCTATCACGCCGTACCGTGGTTCTGGTCGAACCAATATGATCTGCGGTTACAGACTGTCGGCCTTTCGACCGGTTATGACGCGACAGTTGTGCGCGGCGAACCTGAAACACGCAGTTTCTCGGTTATCTATCTTAAACAGGGCAAAGTCATCGCACTCGATTGCGTCAACACGACCAAGGATTATGTACAGGGACGCGCATTTGTTGTTGAGGGTTTTGCTCCCACGCCAGAGCAACTGGCCGACACTACAGTGACATTGAAAGAGCTCGCCGCGAATATCGCAGCCGCCTGAGACTGAATTGCCCCAGAACCGTTCCGCCCTGACGGCCATTCTTGGCCCGACAAATACCGGCAAGACCCATCTCGCCGTCGAGCGGATGTGTGGCTATTCGAGCGGGATGATCGGATTTCCGCTGCGGTTGCTGGCGCGCGAAATTTACGATCGCGTGGTCGCGATCAAGGGCGTGCATCAGGTCGCGTTGATTACCGGAGAGGAACGAATCGAGCCGCCACAGGCGCGCTGGTATTGCTGCACCGTCGAATCAATGCCGATCCAGAAAGAATTTGCGTTTGTCGCAATCGACGAAGCACAACTAGGTGCAGACCCCGAACGCGGGCATATTTTCACCGACCGGATATTGCATGCGCGTGGTCGCGAAGAAACAATGATCTTGGGTTCCGAAAGTCTGCGCCCGTTGGTCCGCAGCCTGTTGCCCGATGCCGAAATCATCTCCCGCCCGCGTTTTTCAACGTTGAGCTATGCAGGCGCGAAGAAGCTGTCACGCTTGCCAAAACGCTCGGCAATCGTCGCCTTTTCCATCGAGCAGGTTTACGCGGTCGCCGAAACGCTGCGCCGAATGCGCGGCGGGGCGGCGGTGGTCATGGGCGCACTCAGCCCACGCACCCGCAACGCGCAGGTGGCTATGTTCCAATCGGGCGAGGTCGATTATCTGGTGGCAACCGACGCCATCGGCATGGGGCTAAATCTCGACGTAGCGCATGTCGCATTTGTCAGCCTTTCCAAATTCGACGGATCGCGCAGGCGGCGGCTGACGGTTGCCGAGATGGCGCAGATTGCCGGACGCGCTGGGCGACACCAACGTGATGGCAGCTTTGGCACGCTGGCAGGCGAGGGTAGCGAGTTCACGCCCGAAGAAGTGCTTGCTATCGAAAATCACGAGTTCCCAAGGCTTGACTGGCTGTACTGGCGTGAGGCCGAGCCGCGGTTCGACTCCATGGCCACGCTGATCTCTGATCTGGAAACCAAGCCCAATCGCCCAGGCTTGTTGCCCGCGCCAAAGGCGATTGATCTGGCGGTGCTCAAGCGGCTGGCGGAAATGCCTGATGTCACCGCACTTATCCGTCATCCAGTCGATGTAAAACGGCTGTGGGAGATCGCGAGCCTACCCGATTTTCGCCAGATGGGCGAAGAACATCACAGCCGTTTTGTTGCCTCGCTCTGGCAGCATTTGGGGCAAGGCAACCGGGTTCTCCCCCAATCTTTATACGCTAACGAACTCGCGCGGCTGGATAACATCCAAGGCGATGTCGATACGCTGTCGGCTCGGATCGCGGGGGTGCGGACATGGACCTATATCGCACATCGCGGCGACTGGTTGGCTGATCCTGCAATGATGGCCGAACGTGCGCGGGCGCTCGAAGAGAAATTGTCCGACGCGCTGCATGATGCGCTTCGTCAACGTTTTGTCGATAAGCGCACCTCGATGTTGTTGCGCAAAGGCGCGTCCGACATTGGGCTGTTACCCGTCGAAATCGACGCAGATAAACGCGTTCTCGTCGATGGGGAGGACATCGGGTCTTTACATGGCTTTGCGTTTCGGGTTGACGCAGCTGCCAAAGCGGGTGACCGTAAGCTATTATTGGCTGCCGCCGAACGACATCTGGCGGCGCATCTGAGACAAAAGGCGAGGGACGTAGGCATGGCAGAAGATAGCGAATTCGCGCTGGCCGCCGATGGCGAAGGTAGGCCAGCGATTTTCTGGAACGGGGAAATGCTCGGCTCTTTGTCAAAAGGGCGGTCAATGATGCAGCCAGCTTTTGCGCCCGTGAAAGCCGTCGCAGGACTTGAAGGCGATGCCTTGCGCGTGATTACCACGCGCGCGGAGGCCTGGATTGAGGCGCAACTGGCCAAGGCGATGGGCGGCATCGTCGGCTTACAGGAGCTGGCGCAGCAGGCTGATGTCGATGGCAATGTGCGCGCTTTAGCGGTCCGACTGGCCGATGAAGGCGGCATTGCCGGCAGGCATTATCTGGCAGATGCGATTGCTGCCTTGCCGAAGGACGCGCGCGGCGCGGCGCGCAAGGGCGGGATCGTCTTTGGCGCGCTCGATATCTACCACCACGCAGCTTTGAAGCCTGCGGCTGCCAAGTGGCGGGCAGCCCTGTTTGCGGCGCGTGACGGACGTGCGATGCCCGAGCTGCCACCCGAAAGCGCGGTGCATTTGAAGGAATGGAAATTCGCCAATCCTTCAGATACGCGCAACGCCGGATACCGCCGGATCGGCGATGAATACGTCCGCATTGATCTTGCCGAACGTGTCATCAAGAAAGCACATGAAGCACGCGGGCAGGGGAATTTGTTCGGAATGGACATGGCTTTTGCGACCTCGCTTGGGATCAGCGAGGCGGGGCTGAAAGCGTTGATGCGAGACGCCGGGTTTAGGCCGGCTGACGCGCCTGTCGAAAAGCTCCAAGAACGCACGGAAACGGTTGCTGATGAAGAGGCGCCTGCGGTTGAAGCGATAGAGGCAATCACAGAACCAGCAGTAATAACGCAAACACCCGATGATTCGGTAATGGTCGAGCCTGTCGCGCCCCAACCGGTGGTACTAACCCACTGGCGTTGGGTCGGTTTGCCGAAGCCTCGCGCACAAGAACAACGCCAGCCCCGCCCACGACCCGATCAGCTAAAGCCGCAACGTGCTGGCAAGCCAAATAGCAAGCCAGACCGCGCGCCGTCTGCACTAAAGTCCGCGTCACCGCCATCCGCACTCGCGCTACAATTGGCAGCACTTAAAGGTTTGAAGCTCTAACCGGCTATGGCAATAGCGGCGCTGCGGATCGACAAGCTGCTGTTCTTTCTGCGTATCGCCAAAAGCCGCACCTTAGCGCAGGGCTGGGCAGAAGCTGGCCATATCCGCGTCAACGGTCGAAGGATTGAAAAGGGCAGCGCGATGATATCCGCTGGCGACGTCATAACGCTGCCAAAGGGCGAAGCGGTGCTGTCAATCAGGGTTTTAACGGTTCCGATGCGCCGTGGTCCAAACGCCGAAGCGCAGATTTGCTATCAGCTGCTCGAATAAAAATCGTCATACAGCGATATTCCCCCGTTGACTTGGACGGCCGCCTAGCAATAGGCAGCAAATGGAGAATGCCGCACATTTGGATAGTTT
>JANMQN010000064.1:0-23632 GCA_031370535.1 Sphingomonadales bacterium
CTGATCCACCATTTCAAGCTCTACACCGAAGGCTTCAAGGTTCCCGCCGGCAGCGTCTATGTCGCGACCGAAAGCCCCAAGGGTGAATTCGGCGTCTATCTGGTGTCCGACGGCACCAACAAACCCTATCGCTGCAAGATCCGCCCGACCGCCTTCTCGCATTTGCAGGCGATGGACTTCATGTCACGCGGGCATATGCTGGCCGACACCACCGCCATTTTGGGCGCGCTCGATATTGTGTTCGGGGAGTGTGACCGCTGATGGCCAAAGAGGTCGGATTCCTGGCATTTACCGCATTCGGTTCGGTTGCGCTTGTCGCCACTTATCTGTGGCTATTTCATTCGCAGATCACCGCGAAGGAAGTTGGTTCGACTGCTGCCGCAATGATGTTTGGCGCGTATATGGGACGTATCTGGGGGCGGAAAGAAGCACATGGCTGACGCAGCACATATCCCCGACGAAGCCGAAACCCGCGCTAAATGGGGCAGCTTTGCCTTTGCGCCGGACTATAAGAAAAAGGCCGAAATCTATATCGGCCGCTACCCCGCCGGGCGTCAGCAATCGGCGGTGATGGCGCTGCTCGACCTTGCCCAGCGGCAGGTAGGGGAGGAAACCAAGACTCAGGGCTGGTTGCCGGTGCCTGTCATCGAATATGTCGCGCAGTATCTCGGCATGCCCTATATGCGCGCCTATGAGGTGGCGACCTTCTACACCATGTACAACCTCGCGCCCGTTGGCCGTTTCCATGTGCAGGTGTGCGGCACGACGCCGTGCATGTTGCGCGGGTCGGACGATATCATGGCTGCGTGCAAGAACCGCGGCCTCGTAAAAGGCGCAACTACGCCCGACGGCCTGTTCACGCTGACCGAGGTCGAGTGCATGGGCAATTGCAGCTCCGCACCGATGGTGCAGATTAACGACGATAATTACGAAGACCTCGATTACGACAGCATGACCGGTATTCTCGGTGATCTCGCCGATGGCAAGCAGCCAAAGATCGGCACGCAATTGCCGGGGCGGCATACGGTCGAACCCTATGGCGGTCCGACGAGCCTGCAGGCAATGGTCGACAAAAACCATGATTATCGGGGGGAGTGGAAGTGATGACCTGGCTACCATTGATCGCCGTCGCCGTCGCTGCATTCGTTGCGTGGAAACTGCTTACCGGTATTATCAAGCTTGCCGTGATTGGTGTGCTCATCATTGGCGGCGCATGGTTTCTGCTTGGAGGTCTCGCATGAGCCTGGAAGACAAAGACCGCATCTTCACCAACCTCTATGGCTATCAGGATTTCGGCCTGAAGGCCGCGCAGAAGCGCGGGGATTGGGACAAGACTGCCGCCCTCATGAAGGTCGGGCAGGACGCCATTATAGAGGAGGTCAAAGCCTCCGGCCTGCGCGGTCGTGGCGGTGCTGGATTCCCTACTGGGATGAAGTGGAGCTTTATGCCCAAAGCGCCGACGCCAGAACGCCCCAATTTCTTAGTCATCAACGCCGACGAATCTGAACCCGGGAGTTGCAAGGACCGCGAAATCATCCGGCACGATCCGCACAAGTTGATCGAAGGCGCGTTGATAGCCGGTTTTGCGATGCGAGCGCGCGCGGCCTATATCTACATTCGCGGTGAGTATATTTTCGAGGCCAAGGTGCTCGAAAAAGCGGTTGCCGAAGCTTACTCGGCGGGCCTGTTAGGCAAGAATGCTGCCAAGTCCGGCTATGACTTCGACGTCTTCGTCCATCGCGGCGCAGGCGCTTATATCTGCGGCGAAGAAACCGCGATGATCGAAAGTCTTGAGGGTAAAAAGGGCCAGCCTCGCCTAAAACCGCCCTTTCCGGCGGGAGCCGGCCTTTATGGCTGCCCGACCACGGTCAACAATGTCGAGAGCATCGCGGTGGTCCCGACCATCCTGCGGCGCGGCGCGGCGTGGTTCAAAAGCTTTGGCCGCGAAAATAACCACGGCACCAAGCTGTTCCAGATTTCGGGCCACGTCGAAAAGCCCTGCGTCGTCGAAGAAGAAATGAGCATTCCGTTCCGCGAGCTGATCGAAAAGCATTGCGGCGGCATCAGAGGCGGATGGGACAATCTGCTCGCGGTAATCCCCGGTGGATCGTCGGTGCCATTGGTGCCCGCCGCGATGATGATGGACGTCCCGATGGATTTCGACGGCTGCAAAGAAGTCGGCAGCGGTCTTGGCACCGCAGCGGTGATCGTGATGGACAAGAGCACCGACATAGTCCGCGCCATTTCGCGTCTCTCCTATTTCTACAAGCACGAAAGCTGCGGCCAATGCACCCCGTGCCGCGAAGGCACGGGCTGGATGTGGCGCGTGATGGAGCGGATGCGCGAAGGCAATGCCGACGTGTCCGAAATCGACACGTTGTTCGAGGTGACCAAGCAGGTCGAGGGACATACTATCTGCGCGCTCGGCGACGCGGCGGCGTGGCCGATCCAGGGGCTTATCAAGCATTTCCGGCCAGAGATGGAGCGGCGGATTGCCGAGCGCGGCGGGATGCTGGAGGCGGCGGAATGAGGCGGTCGTTCACAAATGCATTCTTGATCCTGCTATCTCTGTCTCCGGTAGCCGCAAACGCTCAAGACACCGGTTCTCTTATTCGTAAGGCACCGGCACAAATTCCGTCCGGCGGTGCACTTGATCCGGCAGATCGCGGTAGGTTGGCGATGTACAGATACGCCGAATGTGTTTTTGGCCGAGGCAAGAAAAGTGTCGAAGCCTACCTCAATACGTTTCCAGGATCGAAAGAAGCACATTTAATTGCCAACCGACTGGCTGATGATGACTGTTTGTCGTCAGGAGAAATGAGGTTTAACGAACCACTGTTTCGAGGAAGCGTTTACGATTTGCTGTACAAGGACCGTTTCAAAAAAACCGGTCCGTCTGATTTCGTCGAAGTAGCGCCTATCGATTACACCATTGGCAAAGCCGCTGAAGATGGCGGTGCGGATACCAAAATTGCGCTTAGGAAAGTTGCAGATTGTACCGTGCGTAAATCACCTACTGTCGCAAGACAGCTCGTTCTGAGCATGATAGCAACTCGAGCAGAAACCGATGCATTTAATCAGATGATCCCTCATATGTCGGCCTGTGTAACAAAAGACGTCACGCTAAAATTTTCCAAATCAGTCTTTCGCGGCGCGGTAGGAGAAGTGCTTTATCGATTGTCGGTGGCTGCGGAGCCAACCCCGAGTTCGGTGAAGGACAGATAATGCCTAAAGTCACCGTAGACGGCCTCGAAATTGAAGTCCCGGCAGGCGCGACCGTCTTGCAGGCGTGCGAGATGGCGGGGAAGGAAATTCCGCGTTTTTGCTATCACGAGCGTTTGTCCATCGCGGGCAATTGCCGCATGTGCCTGGTCGAGGTTGCCCCTGGGCCGCCCAAGCCGCAGGCGTCTTGTGCACTGCCCGCGACCGAAGGGCAGATTATCAAGACCGACAGCGCGATGGTCAAAAAGGCGCGCGAAGGGGTGATGGAGTTTCTGCTCATCAACCACCCGCTTGATTGTCCGATTTGCGATCAAGGCGGCGAGTGCGACTTGCAGGACCAATCGATCGCTTATGGTCGCGGCGCATCGCGCTATGACGAGAATAAGCGCGCTGTTACAGAAAAATATATGGGCCCCATCGTCAAAACGGTGATGACACGCTGCATCCAGTGCACGCGCTGCATACGCTTTGCGGAAGAAGTGGCGGGCATAGAGGAAATCGGCGCGATCGGGCGCGGCGAGAATATGCAGATAACCAGCTATCTTGAACGTGCGGTGACCAGCGAACTTTCGGGTAATGTCGTCGATCTGTGCCCGGTCGGAGCACTGACTTCCAAGCCCTATGCTTTCGAGGCACGGCCGTGGGAGCTGAAGAAAACACCTAGCATCGATGTGATGGACGCGGTCGGCACCAACATCCGCCTCGACAGCCGTGGGCGTGCCGTGCTTCGCGCACTGCCGCGTATCAACGATGATGTGAACGAGGAATGGGCGAGCGACAAAACCCGCCATGCTGTCGACGGCCTGACGCACCGACGGCTCGACAAGCCTTATGTTCGCAAGGACGGCAAGCTGGTTGCGGTGAGTTGGACCGAGGCGTTTGACGCGGTTCGCGCGAACTGGTCTGGCGAAGCGGCTGTGATTGCGGGCGATCAGGTCGATTGCGAAACGATGTATGCGGCGCGCGAGCTGTCGGGTTCGGCTATGCTCGAAGGGCGTCAGACCGGATTGGCTTATGACACGTCATCGCTGAGCGCGGTGAATTTCAATACCGGTATCGCGAATGTCGAAAACGCCGATGTGATTTTGCTCGTCGGAAGTGATACGCGGCGCGAGGCTCCGCTTGTAAATACGCGCATCCAGAAAGCAGTCCGGAAACGCGGGGCGAGGATTTTTGCTATCGGTCCTGTTACTGATCTGACGTACAAGGTCGAGTGGTTAGGTGATGATCTTGGCGCGCTGGCGAAGGCACCCAAGGTGTTGGCGGATGCGCTGAAAACCGCGGAACGACCCGCGATTATTGTTGGCGGCGGAGCGCTACGTTACGACGGCGCCCACGGCGCGGCCATGGCCTTCGCCAAGAAGTTCAAACTCGTGCGTGATGGCTGGAACGGCTTCAACGTCCTGCACTTCGCGGCGGCGCGGATGGGTGGTTTGATGCTCGGTTACGCGCACGACGGAGGCATCAAGGCATTGGCGGCGAAGAATCCCAAGCTGGCCTTCTTCATCGGCGCGGACGAGGTCGATTACTCGCTCTTCACAAATAGCTTCAGAGTCTATGTCGGCCACCACGGCGACAATGGCGCGCATCATGCCGATGTCATTCTGCCGGGTGCTGCGTACAGCGAGAAACCGGGCATTTACGTAAACCTCGAAGGCCGCGTCCAGCGTGGCGAACGTGCGGTATTCCCTCCCGGCGATGCCCGCGAGGATTGGGCGATATTCCGCGCGCTATCCGATGTATTGGGCAAGCGACTGCCATTCGACACAATCGAAGCCTTGCGCGCCGAAATGGCGAAGGCGGTTCCGGCATTGGGCGTCGAAGGGCTCGCTAATTTTGGCTGGACCGAACCCAAATTGCACGCCACCGCCAGCGGCAAGATTGCCGATTATCCGATCAAGGATTTTTACCTGACCAACGCCATCTGCCGCGCCTCGGAAACGATGCAGCGTTGTTCGGCTGAATTAGTGCACGGCGAACAGTTTCTGGAGGCTGCGGAATGACCAGCTTCTTCCAAAATCTCGGTATGTCTTACGAAGCCGCATGGTTTACTGCGACCATCGCGGGCATCCTGCTCATTGCATTCCCGTTGATGCTGGCGGTGGCGCTCATCATTTACTCCGAGCGGAAATTATGGGCCGCGTTCGCTCTGCGCCGTGGGCCCAACGTCGTCGGTCCGTTCGGCATCCTCCAATCCTTCGCCGATGGACTCAAGGTCTTCCTCCAGGAAACCATTATCCCAAGCGCCTCCAACCGTGGCCTGTTCCTCATCGCGCCGATCATCACCTTTACGGTCGCGTTGATGGCGTGGGCGGTTATTCCGTTTGCCGATGGCGTGGTGCTGAGCGACATCAACGTCGGCTTGCTCTACATCCTCGCGATCAGCAGCCTTGGCGTCTACGGCGTCATCATTTCGGGTTGGGCATCTAACTCTAAATATCCTTTCTACTCGTCAATGCGCGCCGCTGCTCAGATGATCAGCTACGAAGTCTCAATAGGCTTCATTCTGATCTGCGTCGTCCTGTGGGCTGGTACGTTCAACATGGGCGGCATTATCGAAGGTCAAAGAGGACATATTTTCGGCTTCATCAACGCTTACGGCCTCAACCCGTTGCTGTTTCCGATTGCGGTGATGTTCCTGATTAGCTCAATGGCCGAAACTGCTCGCGCGCCGTTTGATTTAACCGAGGCGGAAAGCGAAATCGTGGCGGGTTATCAGACCGAATATTCCTCGATGGCTTTTGCGCTCTTCTGGCTCGGCGAATATGCCAATGTGCTTCTGATGTGTGCGCTAAACGCCATTCTGTTCTGGGGTGGATGGTTGCCGCCGGTCGATTGGGCGCCGCTTTATATGGTGCCGGGGATCATCTGGTTCTTCGGTAAGATCCTAGTGATGTTCTTCATCTTCGCTTGGGTAAAAGCAACTGTGCCGCGTTACCGATATGACCAATTGATGCGTCTGGGCTGGAAAGTGTTCCTGCCGATCTCGCTCTTCTGGGTTTTCTTGGTCAGCGGCTACCTCATGTACATAGGGCATTTCGAATGACCACCATCGCCCATCTTATCAAATCCTTCACGTTGTGGGAATTCATCAAGGCGCACTGGCTGACCTTGCAATATTTCTTCAAGCCCAAGGCGACGATTAATTATCCGTTCGAGAAGAACCCGCTGTCCCCGCGTTTTCGCGGCGAGCATGCGTTGCGGCGTTACCCCAATGGCGAGGAGCGCTGCATTGCGTGCAAGCTGTGCGAGGCGGTGTGTCCGGCGCAGGCGATTACCATCGAGGCCGAGCCGCGCGAGGACGGCAGCCGCCGCACCACTCGCTACGACATCGACATGACCAAGTGCATCTATTGCGGTTTCTGTCAGGAAGCGTGCCCGGTCGATGCGATCGTCGAGGGACCGAATTTCGAATATGCGACCGAAACACGTGAGGAGTTGCTCTACGACAAGGATAAGCTTCTCGATAATGGTGACAAATGGGAACGCGCCATCGCCGCGAACCTTGCCGCCGATGCGGCCTATCGGTAAGGGCGACGCATCGTGATTCAGGTCCTCTCCTTCTACATCTTCGCCGCATTGCTAATCGCGTCCGCCTCGATGGTGATTTTTGCGCGTAATCCGGTGCATAGCGTGCTGTGGCTCATTGTTGCGTTCTTCAACGCTGCGGGGCTCATGGTGCTGATCGGCGCAGAGTTCATCGCGATGTTGCTGGTCATCGTCTATGTCGGCGCGGTCGCGGTGCTGTTCCTGTTCGTAGTGATGATGCTGAACATCGATTTTGCCGAACTGCGCGCTGGCTTTGTGAAAAATGTGCCGCTGGGTTTGATGCTGGCGGTAGTGCTGGTAGCTGAGCTTGTGCTTGGCATTGGCGCATATCGCGCTGGTGCGGTAAAGCTTGGAACGCCGGATGGTTCTGCAGCAGTAAGCGACGTCCCGAATATCGAGGCCATCGGTAACCTGCTCTACAGCAAATATATATTCCTGTTTGAAAGTGCGGGCCTGATCCTGCTCGTCGCGATGGTCGGGGCAATCGTCCTGACTCACCGCAAGAGCCACAGCGCCAAGGCACAGAATATCACCAGTCAAAACATGCGCCGCCCTCAAGATGCGACCCGCAATGTCAATCAGCCGGTCGGGCAGGGGGTCGAGCTATGATCGGTATCGAACATTATTTAGTTGTCAGTTCGATCCTGTTTGTAATGGGTGTGCTGGGCATTTTCCTGAATCGTAAGAACGTGATCATCATCCTAATGGCGATCGAGCTCATCCTGCTCGCCGTGAATATCAACCTTGTCGCGTTCAGTGCGTTCTTGGGTGACCTTACGGGCCAGATTTTCGCAATGTTCGTGCTGACCGTTGCGGCGAGTGAGGCTGCCATCGGTCTTGCTATTCTCGTCATCTATTTCCGTGGTCGCGGCACGATTGCTGTTGACGATGTCAACCGGATGAAGGGGTAGTCCGAAGTGTCATCGATCCATATCATCGTATTTCTGCCGCTTCTGGCAGCGTTGGTCGCAGGCCTTGGCCAGCGGTTTATTGGTGCGCTTGCAGCCAAGACGATTACGACGGCGGGGCTGTTTACCGCCTGCCTGCTTAGTTGGCCGATCTTCATCGGTTTCCTGACCGGAGCCGAAACCGCCTATGTCGCGCCTGTGATGCAGTGGGTGCAATCGGGCGATCTGACCTTTGACTGGGAATTGCGCGTCGATAGCCTGACCGCGGTTATGCTGGTCGTCATCACGACTGTGTCGGCACTCGTCCATCTGTATAGCTGGGGCTATATGGAGGAAGACCCCGACCAACCGCGCTTCTTCGCGTATCTCTCGCTCTTCACCTTCGCGATGTTGATGCTGGTGACCGCGAATAACCTCGTGCAGATGTTCTTCGGTTGGGAGGGTGTTGGCCTCGCGTCTTATTTGCTGATCGGTTTCTGGTACAAGAAACCCAGCGCAAATGCTGCCGCGATTAAGGCATTCGTCGTCAATCGTGTCGGCGACCTTGGCTTCATGCTCGGTATTTTTGGCATATTTTGGTTGTTCGGTACCGTCTCGATCCCAGAAATCCTCGCCGCTGCGCCGGATAAAGTCGGCTCGAGCATCGGCTTCCTCGGCTATCGCGTAGACACGATGAGCCTCCTGTGTGTGCTGCTGTTCATTGGTGCGATGGGCAAATCGGCGCAATTGGGGCTTCACACCTGGCTGCCCGATGCTATGGAAGGCCCGACGCCGGTGTCCGCGCTTATCCATGCCGCGACGATGGTCACCGCAGGCGTATTCATGGTCTGCCGCCTGTCGCCCTTGTTCGAAACCAGTCAGTTTGCGCTTAATGTTGTGACCATCGTCGGTGCGACTACTGCGATATTCGCTGCCACGGTCGGCCTAGTCCAAAACGATATCAAGCGCGTGATCGCCTATTCGACCTGTTCGCAGCTTGGGTACATGTTCTTCGCCGCCGGCAGCGGGGCGTATGGCGTCGCCATGTTCCACTTATTCACGCATGCCTTTTTCAAGGCGTTGCTGTTTCTCGGCGCTGGATCGGTCATCCATGCGATGCACCATGAACAGGACATGCGCTATTACGGCGCGTTGCGGAAACATATCCCGCTCACCTTTTGGGCGATGTTGGCGGGCACACTCGCGATTACCGGCGTTGGCATTGTCGGCGTCGGCGGATTTGCCGGTTTCTATTCGAAGGACGCGATTATCGAGAGCGCCTTTGCCAGTGGTTCGACCTACCATATGTATGGCTTTGCGATTGGCGTAGTCGCGGCGTTGCTGACAAGCTTCTATAGCTGGCGGCTAATGTTCCTGACCTTCTTTGGCAAAGCGCGTTGGGCTGGTTCGGATCATATCCAGCATGCGGTTCATGGCGACCACAACCGCTCCGCCGACGAGCATGGCGACAATCACGCCCACGCACATCCGGTTGATGGCACTGCTGGTTATCACCCGCATGAAAGCCCGATGTCGATGCTGGTTCCACTCGGCGTGTTGACCATCGGTGCAGTATTTGCCGGGTTCCTGTTCCATGGCGGCTTTATCGAGGCCGATACCGGCAAGGAATTCTGGGCGAACAGCACGCTCTATTTCAATGAACATTTGATGCATGCGATGCATGAAGTGCCGTTATGGGTGAAGCTGTCGTCGACGGTAGCGATGCTGACTGGCCTTGGCATCGCGTACATGATGTACCAGCGGTCGGAAGATGCGCCGCAGCGCGTCGCTACGATGTTCGCGCCACTTTACCGCTTCTTCCTCAACAAATGGTATTTTGACGAACTCTATAACCTGATTTTCGTTCGCCCGGCCTTTTGGATTGGTCGGCTGTTTTGGAAACAGGGCGATGTCGGTATCATCGATCGCTTCGGTCCCAATGGTTCGGCAGCTGTGGTCGCATTCAGCAGCCGCATGGCGGTGCGGATGCAGTCCGGATATTTGTATAGTTACGCGCTGGTAATGCTCCTTGGCCTTGTCGCAGCGGTCAGCTGGATGATGGTGAGAGCATAATGAACGCCGGAAGTATCCCCATTCTCTCGATCATGCTCGCTGTGCCAATGCTGGCGGCGATTGCATGCCTATTTGCGCGCGCGGAAATGGCGCGCGTTATCGCGTTGACGGCGACGCTGTTCAATTTGGCGTTGGGCCTGTGGCTATGGGTCAGCTACGATGCCGCAGGCGCGCAGTGGCAGTTTGTGGAAAGCGCACAGCTGTTCGGCCCGATTGGTTGGAAGCTAGGCATTGACGGCATTTCGCTGACGCTTATCATGCTCTCGGTATTCCTGATGCCAATTTGCATTGGAGCAAGTTGGCGGTCGATCACCACCCGCGTTGGCGAATATATGGCGGCGTTCCTGCTGATGGAAACGCTGATGATCGGCGTATTCGCGGCGCAGGATCTGCTGTTATTCTATATCTTCTTTGAGGCTGGCCTGATCCCGATGTATCTGATTATCGGTATTTGGGGCGGAGCGGAACGGATCTACGCGTCGTATAAGTTCTTTCTCTACACGCTGCTCGGCTCGGTGGTTATGCTGATAGCGATGCTTTGGATGATTCAATTCGCGGGCACCGCAGACATTCCGACTCTGCTCAACACCGATTTCCCGGTCGAGGCACAGAACTGGCTTTGGTTGGCGTTTTTCGCATCCTTCGCCGTCAAAATGCCAATGTGGCCGGTTCATACCTGGTTGCCCGACGCGCACGTTCAGGCGCCGACAGCGGGTTCGGTCATATTGGCGGGCGTGCTGTTGAAAATGGGCGGATACGGCTTCTTACGTTTCTCGCTGCCAATGTTCCCCGAAGCTAGCGCAGATTTTATTCCTTTGGTATTCGGTCTGTCGATGGTCGCGGTGGTTTACACGTCGCTCGTCGCTTTGGTGCAGAACGATATGAAGAAGCTCATCGCTTATTCGTCGGTTGCGCATATGGCGATCGTGACCGTTGGCCTTTTCACTTTCAACCAGCAAGGCATCGAAGGCGCGATCATCGTGATGCTCTCGCATGGTCTGGTATCCGGCGCTTTGTTCCTTTGTGTCGGTGTTATTTACGATCGGCTGCACACCCGTGAAATCAGTCGCTATGGCGGCCTGAGCATCAACATGCCGAAATATGCGTTGCTATTCATGCTCTTCACTATGGCGAGTGTCGGCTTGCCTGGAACCAGCGGCTTTGTCGGGGAATTCCTCAGCCTCGCGGGCGCTTACAAGGTTTCGACTTGGGCAACATTTATCGCTACCACGGGAATCATCCTTGGCGCTGGTTACATGCTCTACCTCTATCGCCGCATAGCATTTGGCGCACAGGTTAATGCCGATGCCGCCGCGATGCCTGACATGGATGGCCGCGAAATGTGGTTGTTGGTGCCGATTGCCGTCGCGGTATTATGGATGGGTGTCTATCCAGAAACATTCCTCGCCCCAATCCGACGCGATGTCGCAACGATTGTGGCACGTGTCGAACGAGCAGCACCTGCAGGTGACAGCAAATTGAAACCGAATGATCCGACAACGGCGAAGTATCGCGTTGGCGAACACGAAGAAAAAGCGGCTGAGGGGAGCCAGCACTGATGGACCTCAACGCCTCTCTTTATCTTGTTCGGCCCGAGTTTATACTCAGCTTTTCGTCACTCGCACTGCTATTGGTGTCGGCTTGGCGCACCGACGCAGGCCGACTGGTTAGCGTTTTGGCTGTCGCAGCCCTTGTTGGTGCCGGAGCATATGTAGCGCATTATCTTTTTGCTGGCACCGACGCCGCTGTATTCGATGGTCTGTTCGGGAATGACGCCTTCGGGAATTTCTCGAAAATCCTCATTTACATCGCTGCTGCAATATCATTGATGATCGCGCCGCGTTTCCTTGAAAAAGCAGGAGCGATGCGGGCAGAATATCCAGTGCTGATATTGCTCGCGGTAACCGGCATGGGCATAATGGTGTCAGCGACCGATTTGATTACGCTTTACATTGGCCTCGAACTCAACAGCCTCGCGGCTTACGTGCTCGCAAGCTTCGTGCGCAGCGATGGACGTTCGGCAGAGGCTGGACTGAAATATTTCGTACTTGGCGCACTCGCTAGCGGAATCCTTTTGTTTGGGATGTCGTTGCTTTACGGATTTACAGGTTCGACCAGTTTTGCAGCAATTGGCACCGCGCTGGACGGCGAAATCAGTCTCGGTATGATTTTTGGCATTGTTTTTGTGCTGTCTGGCCTCGCCTTCAAGATTAGCGCGGCGCCATTTCATATGTGGACGCCTGACGTCTACGAAGGCGCGCCAACACCTGTCACAGCCTTCTTTGCAAGCGCCCCCAAAGTTGCGGCGAGTGCGCTGATGATTCGTGTCGTTATCGAAGCGTTTGGTAACGAGGCATCGGTCTGGCAGCAGATCATCATCGTTATCGCATTAATGTCGATCATCATCGGAGCGGTTGGCGCTATCGGGCAGCACAATCTGAAACGACTTCTTGCTTACAGCTCGATCAACAACGTAGGTTTCATCCTCATTGGCTTAGCCGCGGGAACTCAAGCAGGCGTCGCGGCAATGCTTGTCTATCTTGCCATCTATGTCGCGATGACGTTGGGCGGTTTTATCTGCATTATGCAACTGCAGGACAGGGACGGCGGCTATCGCGAAACTTTTGCCGATATTGCAGGCCTATCGAAAACACGGCCAGCGCTTGCAGCAGCTTTTGCGATCTTCATGTTCAGCCTCGCTGGCATTCCGCCTCTCTTCGGATTCTGGGGCAAGTTGGTCGTGTTCAATGCGGCCGTTGCCGCCGGGCTTCTGCCACTCGCCGTCATCGGAATTGCTGCATCCGTCATTGGCGCGTTCTATTATTTGAAGGTCGTCAAGGTGATGTATTTTGACGAACCGGCTGATGTTATTGTCGCCGGCAACGATAAGGTGCTGGCTTGGACTGGAGGCATTCTAGCCGCAGTCAATTCGCCACTCGGCTATTTCACCATTCCGGTTCTTGGAGTGGTGACCGCCCATGCTGCGAAAGCTTTATTCTGACGCTCATTTTCGAAGAGGCAACGCGGACCGGGTCGACCAATGCCGACCTGTTGGAACGTGCCGCAAAAGGCTCTCCTGAGGGTTTATGGTTGCGCGCAGATACTCAGGACGACGGTAGGGGTCGACTGGGGCGTCATTGGGAGAGCCCTGTAGGCAATCTTTTTGCCAGTACAATTGTTCGCTTAGGCGCCACCGATCCTTCCCCGTCAACGCTTGCCTTTGTCTCGGTGCTCGCGGCCCATGACATGGTGAGGCAGATTGCACCGCATGTCGCGATCCAGATCAAATGGCCTAATGATCTGTTATCGGCAGAGGGCGCCAAGCTGTGCGGGATTTTGCTAGAGCGGATTGGCGATGCTATAATCATAGGTATCGGCGTCAACCTTGTCTGGCATCCCAACATCATCGGTCGCAAAGTGACCGACTTACGCGCTTTAGGCGCAACACCGCCGAACCCGCAGGCGGCGGTCGAAATCCTTGCAGAGATATTCCGGCGCTGGCTTGCCATCTGGCGAAACACTGGGTTATCGGCGATCATCCGCCAATGGGAAGTTTATGCGCATCCAAAGGGCAGCGCGATTGGTGCGAACCTTCCTGACGGTGAAGAATTGCAGGGGCTGTATGCCGGTCTCAGCGAGGACGGCGCTTTGCAGCTACGCTTGGCGGATGGCAGTATTCGTGCCATTCATGCCGCTGATATCTTTTTAGTATAGCAGGGGATTGGCGATGCTGCTCGCAATTGATACCGGCAACACCAATGTCAAATTCGCATTGGTCGATGACAGCGGCGAGATCGTAAAGCGTTGGCGGATTGCGACAGACGCGCGACGAACAGCCGATGAATATGCGGTATGGCTCGACCAGCTCATTCAGATGGGCGGGTTTCGGCGGACCGATGTAAAGGCCGTCATTATTGCGACAGTGGTGCCTCGCGCCCTCCACAATCTGCAATTGCTGGCATCGCATTATTTCGATTGTGAGGCGTTGATCGCGGGGCGGGGCAGCGTTGGGTGGGGCATTCAACTGATGGTAGACGAGCCACAATCGGTCGGCGCGGATCGTGCAGTTAATGCAATTGCAGCACAGTCGATGGCCGATGGGGATAAAGTCGTAATTAGCTTCGGTACAGCAACGACATTCGACTATATCGGTCCAGATGGTTCCTATCGCGGCGGCAGCATTGCCCCTGGCGTGAACCTGTCGCTCGATGCACTTTACGCCGCCGCCGCAATGTTACCGCGCATTGCAATTGAGCCGCCGCCAAATGAAAGCGTGATTGGTACAACGACTGTTGGACAAATGCAGATTGGCATCTATTGGGGCTATGTGGCGATGATCGAAGGGATGATCGCACGTATGAAGGCTGAAATTGGCAAGCCGGTGACGGTTATCGCAACCGGCGGTCTTGCCATCCTGTTTCAGCAACATGGCCATTTATTTGACCGGGTTGAACCGGATTTGACGCTGCGGGGGCTAGCGCATTTGTACAGGAATAGAGAACAAAAATAATGACTACCCCAAAAAATGAGTTACTTTTCCTCGCACTTGGCGGATCGAACGAAATTGGAATGAACGTCAACCTTTATGGTTGCCAGGGCAAATGGGTGATGGTTGACCTTGGCCTTACCTTTGCCAATGCGGAATATCCCGGTGTTGATCTCGTACTTCCGGATCTTGAGTTTATCGAACAACGCAAGGACGACTTGCTGGGAATCGTTCTGACCCACGGTCATGAAGACCATATAGGCGCGGTCGCCTATTTTGCCGCCGACCTCGGCGTACCGTTATATGCGACACCTTTTACCGCGACGCTTATTCGCGGGAAGCTGGAAGAGGAAGGGATCGCCGATAGCGTCGAGCTTAAAGTCATTCCGATGGAAGGCAGCTTTGACCTTGGCCCGTTCGGCTTCCAGTTTGTTACACTGGCGCACTCGATTCTCGAAATGAGCGCATGTGTTATCACTACGCCTTATGGGAAGATATTCCACTCAGGCGATTGGAAACTCGACGAGCAGCCGGTGATCGGCAAGCCATCGACCGCCGCGCAGTTGACCGCCATTGGTGATAGTGGTGTCTTAGCGCTGGTCTGTGATTCCACTAATGCATTTAACGCCGACAACAGCGGCAGCGAAGGCAGCGTCAAAGCCGACCTTATGAAATCAGTAATGGCTGCAAAGGGCAGGGTGCTGCTCACTACATTTGCATCCAATGCTGCTCGACTTCAGACGATGGGTGAAGTCGCACGTGAAACCGGGCGTACCTTGTGCTTCGCGGGACGATCGCTCCACCGGATTATCGAGGCTGCGCAAGCCAATGGCTATCTGAAAGACATGCCTAAAACCGTCGATATGGAGGCAGTCGATGGTTTGGCACGCCAAGATGTCATGGTCGTTGCCACTGGTGGACAGGGTGAAGCCCGCGCCGCACTGGCGCGCATTGCAGAGGGCAACCATCCGGTTAAGCTTGAGGAAGGCGACACGGTCATCTTTTCGTCCAAGCAGATACCAGGTAACGAGATCGCAATTGGGGTGATCATGAATAAGCTTGCTGAGCGCAATATCCTGACCGTTACTGAAAAGCAGGCACATGTTCATGTTTCGGGTCATCCCGGACAGCCTGAATTGGCTGCTTTGTATGGCTGGATCAGGCCGCAAGTTCTGGTTCCCGTTCATGGCGAGCGGCGGCACATGGCCGAGCAAGCGCGCTTTGCGCTGGCCCACGGCGTTGCGAACGCATTGGTGCAGTCTAACGGTGATGTAGTGCGGTTGGCACCGGGCAAGCCTGAGATAGTCGGTAAGGAACGGACCGGACGTCTTATCCTTGATGGCGACACCATAATTGCCGCTGATGGCGCGATTATCAACGAACGACGGCGTCTGTCGTGGTATGGCATAATTTCCGTCGCCGTCGCGCTTGACGGTGAAGATGCTCTCCTCGGCGACCCGCAGATCCGGCTGCATGGCGTACCGATTGAAGAAGATCTCGAAGATTTTCTGGAAGAAGCAAATGATGCAGCGGTGAAAGCGGTTAAAGATAATCGTGGCGATTATGATAAATTGCGAGAGAGTATCCGACTTGCGGTGCGGCGCGTCGCGACCAGCTGGACCGGAAAAAAGCCTATTGTTGACGTTATGATCGTGGAGACCGCATGAACTGGACATCGATTATCGCCATTTATGCGCTGTTCTGGGTCATGACTGCTTTTGTGATCTTGCCGATTGGTGTGCGCACCCATGAAGAATTGGGATTGGAAAAGATACCCGGTCAGGCGGACAGTGCGCCCGGAAATTTCCGACCTGGCGTTATCATCTTGAGAACAACAATGCTCTCGGCGGCTCTGTTCGGGCTATATTACGCGAATTATGTAAATGGCTGGATCGATCGGCACAGCTTCGATTTTTTGATTAGTCGACCAACGTAGTAATCAGTTGCGAAGGCGCTCTATTGCCTGCGCAAGCGCTACATAAAGTTTGCCGACATCAGATGATAGCAATGTCACGCCGATGGCATTGCCGTCACGTGTGCTCAGCAGAACGCGCATCATGGCCTCAAAGTCGTGGATGTAGCGATTAACATGTTCACGAAATTCACCATCATCACCATAATGCGAAGCTATTGCCCGGGCTTCGCCAGCATCGAGCAAGCGAACCGCCCGGCGGGTAAATACGCCCCGATCGCCCTTGAGATAGGCGGCCCACGCAGTGTCAGTAACATCGTTGGACAATATTTTTGCAACATCGATTGAGGTCGAATTCAACGATTCGGTGAGCAGCACCATGCGCCGCGCAAAACTATCGTCGCCAATGCCCTCAAATCCATCTTTGTTGTCTGCAACACGCTGTTCCAGATTGGTGGTCATTTCTTCAAGTTGGCCAAGCTGCGCAGCAACTCTCGTCGCAGCGCTTTCGGAAAGCTTTATGTTGCGCTCAATTGCTGCTGTCACGACTTCATTCATCGACGCCATCTGCGCGTCGATGGCTTCGGCAAGCGCAGTTCTGTTCTGCTCAGTCAGCTTCCCAGCGACATTGGCCAGTTCATCGTCGAGGATTTTGCGGCTACTTTCCGCCGCCTGTCGTGTGGTCTCGCGGACGCGCAACATCGAAGCAACCAATTTGGTATTGGCGTCCTCGGTCATGTCCTCGATCAAGAGCCGGGTTTGCTGCAACGCTGATCCAAGCGCATCTGCCTGCTCGTGACGAGCGGCAAAATGTTCGTCGCTTTCCCGCATCAATTTGTCCACGGTTTCACGTTGAATGCCAATCAGTTGCTCTAGCGTCGTCAGTTTTGCGAGCATATTGTCGCTTAATTCATCAAGTGAACGCGCGGAAGCCGTGGCGTGATCCAGATTGGCGATGCCTTGTGAAAAACGCTCGTTGAGGTTCAACATGGCATCGGGAAGAACCTCGTCAATCTGCCGATTGGCTTTATCGAGCGATACCAGAAGCTTATCCGATTGCGCAATTAGATCCTGTGTGATGCTGTGGTTATTCGTGAGTGCGGATCCGACGTCTTTCGTCCTTTCACCCAGCGCAGACACCGCAAAAGCAAGCTTCGCTGTCTGATCGGTGGCAGCTTTGTCTACCTCGGCTATCCGGCTCGCGCTCGACTCAATATGATCGGCTATTTCGCGGATTATGACGGAAATCCGGACTTCCTCCGCCGCCGATTGACCCGAAAGATTACTTATCGATTCACGCAAAAGGGCTAATTGGCCCTCAATTTTTTCATGGCTTGTTACCATTATCGCATCAACTGCAGCCGAAGCATTGGACACCCCGGTCTTCAGTCCATTGGTCGCCCGCTCGATCAATTTTACGATTTCCGCTGTGCGGTTCGTCGCATCGGCACCGCGATCGTCAAGTAGGGCAGCACTCGTCTTTAACGATTGCTCCAGTTGACCGCCAACGTCGTTGGCGCGTACCTCCATGTTATCGATATAAGTGCGAGCGGATTTTCCCGCCTCGCCAACGCGCTCAAGTGAAGCAATTAACGATTTGATCTGCATTTGAGCGTTATTACCCGCGCTGCCAATCTGGTTAGTCACATCTTTTGCGGCGCTGGTTACAACCGGCAAATGCTTACGCAGCTGCTCCAAATTACTCGTCGCTGCGTTACTTACAGCTTCGAGCGTTTTTGCCTTTTGATCGCTATCGGCCAATGCCGCCGTCAACTGCTCGGCAGATTCAACCAGTTGCCGTGCCGACTGGCGACCGACGCTCTCCAACTCACGCGCGTTCTGAGCCAAAAATTCACGCGCTAGGGAAATTTCCTCATTCACCGTGCGCATTCGGGTCGCGAGCGCATCGCTCTCATTACGCAAAAGCAATGCCACATCTCCGAAGCGGCTTGCCTCGCGGCTGCTGTTGCGCATGGTAATTAGCCATAATACGGCGAGTAAAAGCGTGGGCACAGCCCACATCATCACCAACGAAACGATGCGGTCGTTCGTCAGTCCACGCTGTGCCTCGGGGAAATAAGTCCACCCGAAGAAGCTGCTCCACCCTGCAAATACCAAGATCAGCAGGCTGGGAACGAGGACTTTGGCAATATCGCGACGGGGGGCCTCATCGACATAGTCTTCATAATATTCTGCTGGCGGCTCGTCCAACATTTCCGAGTCAGAGCTCTCGGGCGACTCTTCAAAACGGGCTGAGTCATCGCGGCCTGTAGATTCATCGCGATGGTCGTCGGGCATCTGGCGGGTCAGGCCGATAATTTTGGAGCGCGTGTTCATGTCAAGTTGTTTACCATATTTTATCCACAGAGAAACGCAAACTTAACCCTATCTTTGCTATAAGTGCCGAATGTCTATGGATTATGGCTCTTTTGACACAGCTTTAAAAGCTGCTGCGGGTGACGACACTGCTTTAATCGCGGAGTTGCGTGCTTCTTTTGTTGAGAGCGCCAAGCGGCAACTTAGCCTGCTGTCACGTTCACGTTGCGATGCGAATTGGCAATACACCAGTTGGCGGTTGAAGGGCCTTGCTGCCAGTTTTGGTGCGACGCGCCTGATGGCGCTAGCCGATGAGGCTAGCGAAGGTGCGCCGGGCGACCCCGTGGTTATTCGTAAACTCGATAAAGCTATTACTGAAATCGAAACCCACGACATTCACTGAACCTCGCCCGTTACCATAATTTTCTTGGCAAATTGTGCCCAACGTCCGTATCGGACATGGCGTGCCGAGCGAACCAAACTCTATTCCTGATACTGCGTTGCTTTCCGCAGCTTTAGCGACGGTTGATGCAAATATAACTGGGGCTGAAATCTCGAGTAGCACCGTAGGCGGTCAATCTTTGCTGGAACATCAGATCGGATTATTGGGCCGTTTGGGAGTAAGCCGATTTCTTATTGAGGTCGAGCATGTCACAGGGGCTCTGCTTCACCTTGCCGACACCAACAGTAAGACTGGAAGGTCGGTCGAATTTGTTCGGTCGGGCTCAGACGTTCAGCGGTTGATGCATGCCGGTGACCGGCTTTGGGTCCAAGCCGAAGCGGTGTACGTTGCTCCGGATCTGCTCAAACAGATGCTAAGTCGCGCTGGCGCTTTCCTTGTAACACTGGACGGCCGTGATGAAAATGTGGCGTTTGAACGGATCGACCTCAATACCCGATGGGCCGGCGTGGCAGTAGTCGAGGCACAGACGGTAGTCGCGCTGCAAAATCTCCCCGAAGGTTGGAGTATGACGTCTTCGATACTTCGGCAGGCACTCCAGGATAAAGTGAGTTTTAACGCGCTGAATCAAAAAAATGTTCAAAATGGCGACGTGCGTCTTGTGCGATCCGCTGAGGATTTCAGCGCATTAAACCAAGAAATTTTGGTTGGCCGCATCGACCAGAGTGGTGGTTTTTTGGAAACGCGCATATTGGCGCCAATCGCGGCCCGGATCGCACCCTCGGTTTGGAGGCTCTCTTCCGGAACTGCACTGGTTAAAGGTGCAAGCATTATATTGGCAGCAAGTTCGTTAGGACTGGGCGTGACGGGCTTCGTACCTGCGGCCATCGTTGCTGCGATGATAGCAATTGCACTGAATATACTGGGCGCGACGGTTGCTGATCGTAACAATAGCACGTCGCTATCCAGACTTACTCCGCCAACGGTATGGACATTGCTTGGTCTTTCAACGCTTGCAACTGCCCGGACAGATATGAGCTATTCGAGCGACGGGATATTCGCCGCACTTACTGTGGTAGGATTGGCGTTGCTTGCTCAAAAACTGATACTGCCTGTTTGGGCCAGGCAGACCCTGAAATCTCCGGCATTAATCGTGCTTTTGCTGTTGATTGCATCACCTATTGCAGGATTTACGCAGGCGTTGCAGTGGATTGGGATAGCGCAGCTGGGTGCAATGATTTTTGCCAAATGGGTAGCTAACGACTGGGAAAAAAAGGCAAAGCAAGCTTAAAGCGGCATTAACCGGAATTTCGCTATACTAAACGCTGTTATCAGCATGGAACGACCGGTGGACCAATTTTCTGGCCAAAATGAAAATTTGCTATCAATCGCAGCAACACATGCTCGCGATATCGACGCGCTATGTAACGACGTTGCAGCCATCATCTTTCCTACCGCGATTCATCCACCGACCGATGTGATTACGACGGCTGTATCCACCAGAATGGTTGAACTCGTTAGCGATATCGAAAGCCAATTGGTTGGCACTTCTGAAAAATCTAATTCCTTACCGACAACATGGTCGTTGCTAGCCCGTTCAGGCTTTTTGCGAGAGGCTGATCTTGTAGATTTCGTTCTTGCGCGTGTTTCGGAAGATCGCCTGGACAGCAGGCTGGGTTCGGCAAAAGCCACGCTAACTGCTGACTTGTTGGACCACGCTGATGGCAATGTTGCGGAAGCAGCGCAATTGCTGTTGGCAGCAGATAGCTTGCATCGCCGTTCACGCGGCGGTTCGCACCTCACTTTGCCTCCTGAATTGCTGCATAAGCTCTGCTGGCGTATTGTAGCGGCAATTGAAGTTTTGGAAAGTCGGCGATCGCCTGAAATTATTGAAGCGGCCCGCCATCTGGTCAGCAGCTATGCCGAGTCTCAGACGATTGCATCTTCTGCGCGGAAAATCGTTCATTTTCTGGGAACAGATTATCTCGACGAATTGCTCGATCCCGAAAAGAGCGGCCTGCACTTGTTTGTGGCAAAAACTTCTGCCGAGTTAAATCTCGATCAAGATCACATATTGCGTCTGATGGATTGCAACTCCTCCACGCCATTGGCGTTGATTTTGGCAGCGTTGGGACTGCCACAGGATATGGCTAGTGCCCGTCTTTTGCTATTTCGCGGGCAAATGCTGACATCACGCGAAGCCGCAATATTCAACAAATTCTATGACTCGATGGAACGCCAAACGGCGATGGCCGAGATTTCGTCGTGGTCGGCGTCCCGGGCGAGCTATCTGGCATTCGGGAACATATGAGCGGTGCGTCGCAATTATCTCGTCCAATATCGGGCGACCTAAGCCGGGAAGGAGTTCTGCTGCGGGCGGATGATGCTTTGCGCAAACTCAATCAGCGTGCTGGCGGAGTTGAAGGCGGCACTATTGCAATACCGGCGCTTTACAATTTGGGAACTTTAGCAGGGCGCTTGTTGATGCGTCTTGCGCGGGCGGTCCGCGTTTCGGACGACCCCGATAATCTTGAGCTTTGGGTAGAGGCTGAACCGTTCGGTGAAACCATCCGGATTACAATATTGAGTTGGCGTAGTCTGGGACCGCATCTCATTGCGACAAATGTCGATGATGTCGGGTATCGGGAATTTTCCGATGAGTTTTCGACCCTGATATTTGACAGCTCGAAGCGACTGATCCAGTCAAAGGGCGTTCGGATAAACGGTTTGGTTGCTGCCGATTTCGGTAAGTCAGCGTCGGAGTTGTTTGAAAAGCTTCTCGATAATTTTCACACTAGCGATGACTTTCTCGGAAAACTGACATTGATGGAGGCTGTGTCGCCAGTGGTGCTGGCTTTGAAGCAGGGCGACAATGTCATGCTATCGGGGCGCCCAACCTATGATGCTGGTGGCGACCTGACCGGCTATGAGTGCCGACTGGAGCCGTTAAAATCGTCAGCTCCGGTTGCTTTGGATTATAACGAAGCTTCAACGCCCGGTGCGTTATTTGGCAAGCATCTGGCTCCCGTTCTGCGTCAGCCGCTGGGACGCATCATCGCAAATGCGGAAACGATTGGCAGCGAATTGCAAGGACCGATTCGTGAGAATTATGCAGCATATGCGCGCGATATTGCCAATGCGGCGCGACATTTATCGGCACTGGTCGACGATCTGGGCGACTTGGAAGCAATTGAACGGGCCGATTTTTCGACCGCACCCGATAAAATCGAGCTGGGCGACGTCGCAAGGCGGGTGGCGGGTTTACTTGCGTTAAAAGCCGCTGATCATAGCATCCGGTTGATCAAGCCTGACGCCGACATCAAAGTTGGCGCAACTGCGGAATTCCGTCGCACACTCCAAATCATGCTGAATCTTGTCACCAATGCCGTTCGCTATTCGCCCGATGGAACCGAAGTAAAAATAGAAATTGGGCAATCCGAACAATTTTCCTTCATCAGTGTGGCTGACCAGGGAAGGGGTATAAAGCCTGAAGATCGTAGCAAAGTTTTTGAAAAGTTTGAACGTCTTGGGCGCTCGGGTGATGGCGGTAGCGGGCTCGGTCTCTACATCTCGCGCAGGCTTGCCCGTGCGATGGGAGGCGACCTGACCGTTGACGAGGCAACAGGCGGAGGCTCGATTTTCACCCTCCGCCTGCCGTCTATCTAGTTAACGTGCGTCGAACCCAACATAGGGCCGATGGTTTGGGCCGGTGTATAATTGCCGCGGACGGCCAATCTTCTGACCCGGGTCCGAAATCATTTCATTCCAATGCGCGACCCATCCAACCGTTCGTGACAATGCAAAAAGCACGGTGAACATGTCAGTCGGGAATCCAATGGCCGAAAGAACTATGCCGGAATAAAAGTCCACATTCGGGAAAAGTTTTTTCTCGATGAAATAGGGGTCATTCAAGGCCATTTCTTCGAGTTGTAGCGCAACTTCAAAAATCGGATCGGTAACTTTTAGTTCTGTCAAAAGTTCGCGCACCGTTTGCTGCATCACCGTCGCGCGGGGGTCGTAATTTTTATAAACTCGGTGTCCGAAGCCCATAAGGCGGAACGGATCGTTCTTGTCCTTGGCACGCTCGATATAATGCGGGATTTTGTCCGGCGTGCCGATTTCGCGAAGCATATTTAGCGCAGCCTCGTTTGCTCCGCCATGTGCAGGGCCCCACAAACAGGCAATGCCAGCAGCAATACACGCGAACGGATTGGCACCGGAAGAACCTGCCAAGCGAACAGTTGAGGTCGACGCATTCTGCTCATGATCGGCATGCAGGATGAATATGCGATCCAGCGCCTTTTCGATCAATGGATTGACCACATATGGTTCCGCTGGGACGCCGAAAGTCATCCGGAGAAAGTTGCCGGTGTAGGAAAGGCTATTGTCGGGGTAAACGAACGGCTGACCAACTGAATATTTATACGCCATTGCGGCAATCGTCGGCATTTTTGCAATAAGGCGATGACTGGAAATCATCCGGTGAGTGGGGTCGGCGATGTCGGTCGAGTCGTGATAAAATGCCGAAAGCGCACCGACAACTCCGCACATGATCGCCATCGGGTGGGCGTCGCGGCGAAAACCACGGTAAAATGTCGCTAACTGTTCGTGGAGCATCGTATGACGCGAAATGGTGTAGCTGAAATCCTCAAGCTGTTTTTTGCCGGGCAATTCGCCGTTCAGCAAAAGGTATGAAACTTCCATGAAGCTGGATTGTTCGGAGAGATCTTCAATCGAATAACCCCTATGCAGCAGGATACCTTCGTCGCCATCGATGAAGGTGATTG
>JANMQN010000078.1:0-3797 GCA_031370535.1 Sphingomonadales bacterium
GGAACAATTGCTGCAACCGCCCCCTGCAGCGCAGCATTATACCATCAGCTCAACCGCCGGAAAGCATGGTGACATTTGGAGCTGGAAGACAGACGACGGCAGGCTTGCCTATCGCATGTCGATGTCGCTGCGCGGCTGGATCACCGAAACCGACCAGACGACAACGCTTGGCGCTGACGGGCGACCGGTAACGATTTCCGTGCGCGGCTATACCGATTCAGGCGATGCGACCGAGGATTTCAGTGTCGACGCCAACGGCACCGCGCGCTGGAAGACCGCAGTGGACGAGGGCAGTGCGCCTTTGCTCAACAAACGCTATAGCGCCTATGGCGGGCCGTATCTGGCCAGCGACATCGAAATCGACGCGCTGGTAAAGGCAGGCGACAGGGGCATCGACCTGCTACCCGGTGGGCGGGCGAGCATTTCCATAGGCAAAGCGACCGAGATTGACGGACCAGCGGGCAAGGAGGCGGTGAAGCTGGCTTATATCACCGGCGCGGGTTTCTCACCCTCGCCGGTTTGGCTGAACAAGGACAATCGCTATTTTGGCAATGCCGGGGTCATCTCGCTGCTGCCTGCGGGCTATGAAGCGGCAGGGCCGAAGCTGAAGGAAGTGCAAGAGGCAACCGAGGCGGTGATGGTCCGCGATGTCGCGCGCAAATTCCTCAACCCTGCCAACCGCACTCCGACGCTGATTGATAATGTGCTGCTGTTTGATTCCATCGCCGGACGTTATCTGCCCGGTCGGGCGGTGCTAATCGCCGATGGCAAGGTGAAGGCAGTGGGACCCAGGGGTTCGATCAAGGCACCAGACGGTGCCATTACAATCGACGGACACGGCAAGACTCTGGTTCCCGGCTTGTGGGATTCGCATTTGCACATCGGCGGAAGCGACTGGAACCTCTTACAAAATGTCGCGACCGGCATCACCAATTTCCGCAGCCCGGGTTCGATGATTGACGAATCGCTGAGCATGTTCAAACGGCGGGCGGCGGGCGAACTGCTCGCGCCTGACGGCAAGGTCGCAGTGATCATTGATCGCAAGGATCCGCTGGCCGCGCAGGGCGCACTGACCGTCAGTTCGGTCGAAGAGACGATTGCTGCAGTCCGCAAGGTCAAGGAATCTGGGCTTTCGGGGGTCAAATTCTACACCTCGATGACGCCGGAATGGATCGCGCCTGCCGCTGCCGAAGCCCACAAATTGGGGCTGCATGTCAACGGCCACATCCCCGCCGGCATGCGCCCAATAGAGGCCGTGCGCAGCGGCTATGACGAAATCACCCACATCAATTTCATCATGATGCAGGCGATGCCGCAGCATGTGGTCGACAAGGCAAACACCGCCGCGCGGCTGGAAGGGCCGGCCAAATATGGCAAGGATGTTGATCTCGATTCGGCGGAAATGCGCGCCTTTTACAAAGAGCTGGCCGAGCGCAAAACTTATATCGATCCGACCATTGTGGTGTGGGAAGGGACGCTAACGTCAGACGGCAGCGCGATTTCGCCTGCCTATGCGCCCTATGCCGCCATATCGCCGCCCGCCGTCGCGCGCGGATGGAAGATTGGCGGCTATCCGCTGTTCGACGGCCTGACGCGTCAGGATTTCAAGGCCAGTTTTGCCAAGATGGTCGGCGTAATCGGGCGGCTGCACAAGGCAGGCGTGCGCATTGTCGCGGGAACCGACGGTTACGGGCTGGAACTGGTGCGCGAGCTTGAACTCTACCAGCAGGCAGGCCTCACCAACGAAGAGGCGCTCCAAACCGCAACGATCATCCCGGCGCGGATGACAGGAATGGCTGATCGCTTTGGTTCGGTCGAAGCGGGCAAGACCGCCAGCATGATCCTTGTCGATGGCGACGCGTCGAAGGATATGGCAGCGCTGCGCCGGGTTTCAACGGTGTTCCTTGATGGCTACCGGCTGAGCGGCGACGAATTGCGCAAGGCGAGTGGCTTTAGCGGAGCCCCGAAATAGTGGGGCGATCTGGGTCGACAAGTTATTGGACGTTCTGTTGGCGTCATATATTATAAAGAAGATTGATTCATCCCTTAGTCTGACGTCAATCCCAAGTCTGTAATCTCCGGTAACGGAGGGGATGACTTGGAAGGGGGAACCGTCACGAACCAACTCAACTGGCCGCGCCGGCAGGAAGTGCTAACTTTGCGGACGTCCGTTTGAACCTACTGGCCTCCTAATAGCTGCCGTCCGTTCACCGGCTCGGGTTAAAAGATTAAGGGCAGAAAATGGGCCGGGAGCGGACTGACCGCTTTATGAGTCGAAACGGAGCAATGCAGACATTCGGCCGGAGAAACTTAAAGGCAGTTATCGCGGGTACTTCGCACTCGGCCTTAAGGTTCGCCGATTGTATACTTTAGGAACCGCGTTGTTGGCGCAATCGCCTGACCAGCAATCCGGCGGCGATTATGGCTCCCAAGTTGGAGACAAAGCTAATGATTAGACCGATCAGCCACAATGCATCTTGGGAGGGTGCGTCACGATAAATGGTGGTGAACAGCACCACAATAAAAACAACAGTCGTGGCAACGGATATCCTTACAATATGGCGGGCGCGAAAGACGGTATGGACTCCAATCCCGATCAGAAACGCAATAAACAGCAATAGCCAAATCATTGTACCGGGGTCAGCAATTTCTTCAGCCCTTATCACTCCGGCATCTCCGTAGGTTTATGATTCACGACCTTCTTCAGATTGGCATCCGCCCTCACGAGTCCATCCGGCGGCGTTGTGCCAACGAGGATATTAATGCATACAAAAGACCGCCAATAAACAGGATGGTGCCCGCGCCAATAACCAAATTTGCAATATTGGAATGAAAATCCCACCACGCCTGCTGTTCGAACGTAGGATCTTGATAGGGCAAGCCCGCAAACCACAAATCATATAACAGGCCGATCAACGCCACAAATAGACCAAAAGATGGGATACGCAGCGCTTTCATGAAACCCTTCATATTTTGCCACATACACCTATTCCGTTAAAATTTCGACGATGCAGACGAACTCGACAGTGCAACCGCGACCCTACAAACGGCAGCTTTCAAATATCGAAACTAGAGCACGCGCCGACTTCGGGCGCGTAAGCAGAGAACTGTCGGCCATATGAACCAATGGCCTACTTCTGGCAGCCCTTTGAAGGGACTCTATGACCTGGTTTGGGCTCGAGGCGGGATGGCTACAATTGGGCCGGGAGCGGAATGTCTGCTTCTGGTTGTGGATAGATGAATAGCTGCCGTTTAGGCCGGTCAGAACGCTTGGCTGTTGCTGCTAACAATTTGGCTGCTCGGTCAGGAAATTGGCAGTACTGAAATACTGCCATCTATTCGGCAAATTTCGGTGCGGCTACCACTGACACCAAATGCTCCATCGCGCAGATTGCTGTGCGTTCGGCGCCGGTAATGTCAACCTATTTGGCCAGAAGTTTTGGCCAATTGGTGTTGGCCGAGCGGATATGACCCGGAATGTTTTTTTCCCAAGTGTTACCGACCTCACGATTGTAATTGAGGTACAACTTGCCGCCCACAATTTTCCAGACGGTCGGATCACCTGATGCGGTGTATCCTTGGCTGACTGCCCAAGCACAATAGCCGCCATATTGCGGGGCGTATGTCGCCGGGTTGGCCTTGAACTTGGACAGATTAGCTGCGCTGGCAAAATGATATTCTGCACCCTTGTGGATGACCTTATAGGCTGCGCTGCCTTTTACGGGTCGTCCGGTTGTGAAGTAGGCTACGGGATCGTAACCCGACACCGCCACATTGCTGAATGTTCCGGTGTAAAC
>JANMQN010000162.1:0-27876 GCA_031370535.1 Sphingomonadales bacterium
CCGAGGAATTTCTGCATCAGGTCCAGATCGGCGAACGATCCACCTACCATAATCGCAGGTACACCTTTCTGTGTCAGCGCCCAGCCGTCCTGCCGCTGGATAAAGCTGTTGGCGTCAGTCGAACTTTCGATGCCTCTACCGCTTTTCCTTGCAACCGCGTCCACGATGTTATCCAACTTCGTCGTTCCACGGCCGATAATCGCAACTTTCGACCCACGCGGTGCGATTGCAATGGTATCCACGTTAAGCGACACGACAATCTGGTCGAGTGGCACGACCGGCTTGTCGGCAAAAGCATAGGCGCCGAGCAAACCGCTTTCCTCGCCTGTGGTCGCAACGAAATAAATGTCGCGATCATGCCGCTTTTTTGTCAGTCGTTCTGCAACTTCGGTCAACACCGCAATACCGCTGGCGTTATCTACAGCTCCATTGCAGATGCGGTCCGGCGCATCTTCAGGCGCACAAATTCCGAGATGGTCCCAATGACCCATATAAAGCACCGCGCCACTGCCTTTTTTGCGGCCTTCAATTTTGCCGATGACATTATAACTGTCAAACCGCCGCACATCTGTGGTGACCGCAAAATCGACATCGATGCCCAGTGCCTCACCCGCATATTCAGGTGCCTTCGCATGCTGGCGCAACTTGTCCCAGTCGCGCGCTGCCGCAGTTACCAGCGCCACGGCAAATTCTGAGCTAATTGCGCCCTCGAGCGGCGCGCGCTTTTCGCGGGTCTCCAAACCTATTGGCCGCGACAGCAACGTGCGGCGCAGCGACCCCCAGCTACCTTGGCTGTCACCGACAAAAATCACCGCTTCCGCGCCCGCAGCAATCAGCGCCTCTCGCCGTGCGCGGGGCGACTTCATATTGTCGGGCACATTTTCCGCATCAAACATGACCAAGGCCGCCTTGCCCGCAACATCGGCTGCGACCAACCCATCGGCCTTCACCCCGACACCGGCAAACACCACCGGCACGTTTTTGCGCGTGTATTCGGCCTGCTTGCTTATCAATATGATTTCGTCTGATACAACGCGTAGATTACGGCCCTTGGCGGTGAAGGCATATTTCGCCGAACCTTGTCCGCGCTGAATCAGCGACACCGGTTCAAACCAGCTACCGTCTGAAGCTGCGGGTTTTAGCCCTGCTTTGGCCCAGTTCTCCGCAATATACTTTATTGTCTTGGTTTCGCCGTCGGTACCGGGCTTGCGGCCTTCAAAATCATCGCTGGCGAGAATCTCGATATGCCCGCGCAGGTCCGCTTCGCTCACGCCCTTGGCAACTGCCGATGCGGAAATAAGGCATACAGCACCTGCAAAAATCAGCCCCACCGAACGCCGCATGCTTATTCACTCCCGGATAAAATCGATCAGCGGTCGCCTATCTTGTGCACAGAACGCTCTATCGTCATTTTTGCTCCCTCTACATGCATCGATTCAATCATGCGACCCTTAAATCGCTGCGCCCCGCCTCGGCTCGCCGCTATTAATTCCCTGGCTTCAGCAACTGCCGCCGCATCGGGGCCAAACGCCTGATTACAAATGGAAACCTGGTTCGGGTGGATCAAAGTCTTGCCGGTGAAGCCATAGGAATAGCCTTGCCGACATTCGGCATCGAAGCCGTCCATATCATCGAGCCGGTTACATACGCCGTCGAAGCGTGGCTTGCCCGCCGCCGATGCCGCCAGGACGATCATCTGCAACGACAATTCCAACCCTTCGCGGTGCGGCCCCGGCCCGATCCCGGCTTCCGCCGCGATGTCGTTGGTACCGGCAATCAAACCTGCAACAGAGGGATGCGCTGCTATTTCCCGCGATGCATACAGTCCCTTTGGCGTTTCGATCATCGTCAGCAACGGCAAAGCCAGTTTGGGCAATCCCGCCACATCCTCCACCTTCGGCAGCACAACTAGATCTGCCGCGCATCCGTTAAGAGCCGCGACATCCGCTGTGTAATACACGCTATCCACCGCATTGGCCCGTATCGCCAAAATCTTGCCGTCCGCAACCGCCGCGACATAAGCCACCGCCGCCGCGCGAGCCTCAGCCTTGGCTTCCTCGGGCACAGCGTCTTCAAGGTCGATAATCAGCATGTCGGCATCCAGCCCGCGCGCCTTCTCCAGCGCCCGCGCGTTCGAACCCGGCACGTACAGCGCCGAGCGCACAAATTTCAGTTTCTGTAGAATTTCCATTTACAAGTCGTCCGATTTCACTTGGCAACCGAACGCATATCTAAGACAATCTGTCGTACGTCAAACGGGAGGTTCTCATGGAATATTTTTTCGGCCTGCTCGCACTGATAGTCATCATCTTCGTGATGATGGGCGTCACCGTGGTGCAGCAGGGTTATGTCTACACGATTGAACGTTTCGGCCGCTTTACTCATGCAGCGCAGCCCGGCCTTACGATCATCATCCCGTTCTTCGACCGCGTCGGACGCAAGGTCAATGTCATGGAGCAAGTGCTCGACATTCCTGGGCAGGAAATCATTACCAAGGATAACGCGATGGTCGGTGTCGATGCCGTCGTGTTCTTCCAGGTGCTCGACGCCGCGAAGGCGGCGTATGAAGTCAGCGACCTTTATGTCGCGATTATGCAGATCACGACAACCAATTTGCGCACGGTGATGGGCAGCATGGACCTTGATGAAACCCTATCGAAACGCGACGACATCAATGGGCGTTTGCTGAACGTGGTCGATCATGCGACGTCGCCCTGGGGCCTGAAGATAACGCGCGTCGAAATCAAGGACATCCGCCCGCCCGCCGATATCAGCAACGCAATGGCGCGGCAGATGAAGGCAGAGCGTGAAAAGCGCGCTCAGATACTCGAAGCCGAAGGCATGCGCGCCGCCGAAATCTTGCGTGCAGAGGGCGAAAAGCAAGGCGCTATCCTGCAAGCCGAGGGCCGCCGCGAAGCTGCTTTCCGCGATGCTGAGGCGCGCGAACGCGAGGCCGAGGCCGAAGCCCGCGCCACCGAAATGGTCTCCGCCGCAATTGCCAGCAGCGGCAGTCAGGCGATTAATTACTTCGTTGCACAGAAATATGTCGAAGCCATCGGCATGTTCGCCACCTCACCCAACGCCAAGACGATATTGTTCCCGGTCGAAGCCACCGCTCTGATCGGGACGCTTGGCGGGATTGGAGAGATTGCCAAGGAAGCGCTTTCGGACAAGCCAGCCACGGGAGGCAAATGATATGGCCGAGTGGCTCGACACCATAGCAACCCACTGGTTCTGGCTCTCTCTGGGCCTAATCTTGGGCGTCGCCGAAATGGTTGCGCCCGGATTCTTTCTTATGTGGCTTGGCCTCGCCGCGATCATCGTCGGCGTGCTCGACTATTTTCTTCCGATAACGGTCGCCTATCAGGTCGCAATGTTCGCTACCCTTTCGGTGCTAACCGTCTTTGCCGGCAAGAAGTTTCTCCAGGATAACCCGATCGAAACCGACGACCCCAAGTTAAACGACCGCGGCGCCCGGCTAACCGGCGAAATCGTCGAGGTGGTCGAAGCCATCGCCGATGGCCTTGGCCGGGTGAAGGTCGGCGATAGCGTTTGGTCTGCGCGAGGCGCGAACGCAGATGTCGGTGTGCGCGTACGCGTTACCGGCTCAGATGGGGCGGTGTTGCTGGTCGAAGGGATTTAACTGGCGCCGGAATTACCGCGCAAACTTCCCCGCCATGCCGATAATGTCATCGAGCGGATTGCCGTCGCCATCCATATCGAGCATCGACGCCAGTCCGCCCAAACCGCCACCTGCAGGCGCTGCCTGCTGGCCCCCGCCAAGCGCGCCGCCGAGGACATTACCGAGCATGCCGCCCAAACCGCCACCACTAGACGCCTGACCACCACCTCCGAGCATTCCGCCGATAAGCCCGCCGAGGCCGCCAGCATCTTGGCCACCGCTCGCACCGCTGCCGCTCTGCTTCGCCATGTAGCCTGCGACCAGCATCGCCAGTATCGGTAGCATTTTCTTCAGGAGCGAAGGGTCGATGCCAGTCTGCTCCGATGCATGACCGGCAACACTGCGGCTGACATCTTTCGATCCGAAAATCTGGCCGAGGACATCATTGCCCTTCTCCACCGGCGTCGGCTCCGGTGAAACCACCGAGTCAAATAACCCGCCGCCGCCCAACTGCCCAAGCAAACCGCCCAGACCTTCTAGACCGCTGGGCTGTGCCTGTGTCGTTTTTTTAAAGCCGCCTAATATGGCGGGCAGCAACGCCGCGGCACCTGTTTCGGCCACCTGTTCGTTAACCCCAAGTTGCTGCGCGACCTGCCCAATGGCTCCGGTCTGTTTCAAGATGCTGGCAATATCCATGTCGAATTCCTCCGCAAGATTTCGATGAGACTGCGCCGATTCCAATTCATTGGCAAGACAGCGTCTCCCGCATCCGCGCCGAACTCATTGAATTTACATTCCTATCGAGATTACGTCTCCCAAATTTCACAACGGAGGCATATAGTCTTTGTTCGGCCATCCCCCGGCCAGGTATCGCAGGAGAAATTTCATGGGCATTTTTAGCAGCATCAAGGACGCTATTTTCGGCAAAAAGGCCGTTGCGGCAAACACTCCAGCGCCTTCAGCGATCCCGCTTCAGCCAGTCGAAACAGCGCCTGTCGCAGTCACCGAAGTTGATGTCATCGGCAATCTCGAAGAAATGGCTGCTGGCAAAGACCTCAACTGGCGCACGTCGATCGTCGATCTGATGAAGCTGCTCGGCATGGATGCCTCGCTTCAGGAGCGCAAAGACCTCGCGATGGAGCTGGGCTATACCGGCGAACTGGAAGGCAGCGCCGAAATGAACATCTGGCTTCACAAGGCAGTGATGCGCGAACTGGCTGCAAATGGCGGCAAGGTTCCAGCTGAACTGCTCGACTAAATCTCGGATAGGCTGGCGCGGTCGGGTTCAACAAATCCCCGCCGCGCCGGAACCGAGAACAAGCGTTCCTTCGAGTAAAAACGCAGCGGCAAATCCCGTCGCCCCCGCTCTGATAACAGCAGCGCATTTACCGCTTCGTAAAGTGGAGTTGCCATTCCAACCTCAGCCAGATGCGCCTTAACAACCGCGATGTAGACCTGCGTGATGGTCTCATGATAGCCCTGCGTGTCGTCGTTTACCCCGCCCACTGCTTCGTTATAGCTTGAGATTATCGCGCCCAAATCCGATTCTGGGACTATCTCGGGCCGGTCGCGAGCAATCCAGGTGCACGCAGCAAGATGCGCCTCATGCGTCCATTCCTCACGCGGCAAAGTGCGCGCGAGCAGACCTTGGCCAATATGTACTATTGACTCATCATCATGGAACAGGCGAATTTCAAATTCGGGCATTCCCGGGCTTTCTCTTTCGCCCGGAATGTCCGGGCAGGTTAGGCTGCTTTCGGTGCCGACTGCCTTACGCCTTCATCGACATGATCGGCAAATTGCGCGAAATTATCAATGAATTGCTGCACCAAATTTCGCGCCGTAACGTCATATTCGGTCTTGTCCACCCACGCTTCACGCGGATCGAGGATGGCGCTGTCGACGCCTGGAACAGCGACCGGGAATTCGAAACCGAAATTCGGGTCCTTGCGGAACTCCGCATTGCTTAGGCTCCCGTCGAGCGCGGCGTTGAGCAATGCACGGGTCGCCTTGATCGGCATCCGGCTGATCCCCGGCATGGTCGCCTTGCCCCCGGTCCAGCCGGTGTTGACCAACCAGCATTGCACTGCACCTTTGGCAATCCGCTCTTTCAACAGGTTGCCATAAACGCTTGGGTGGCGCGGCATGAATGGCGCACCGAAGCAGGTCGAGAAGGTCGCTTCGGGTTCGGTCACGCCGATTTCAGTGCCTGCTACGCGCGCAGTATAGCCCGACAGGAAGTGGTACATCGCCTGTTCGGGCGTGAGCTTCGCAATCGGAGGTAATACGCCATAGGCATCAGCGGTGAGCATGATGATATTCTTCGGCACTGGCCCCATGTTATTTTCCGACGCGTTCGGAATGAATTCGATCGGGTACGACCCCCGGCTATTTTCGGCGAGACTCGCATCGTCGAAGTCAAGTTCCCGGGTTTCAGGGTCCATCACTACATTTTCAAGGACCGTGCCGAAACGCTTGGTAGTCGCAAAGATTTCTGGCTCGGCCTCTTCCGACAGGCGAATCATCTTGGCGTAGCAACCGCCTTCAAAGTTGAATACTGCTGTGTCTGACCAGCCATGCTCGTCATCGCCAATCAACGTGCGGCTGGCGTCGGCGGAGAGCGTCGTTTTGCCTGTACCCGAAAGACCAAAGAACACCGCCGTATCGCCATTCGCGCCGATGTTGGCCGAGCAATGCATCGGCATTACGCCCTTCACCGGCAACAGATAGTTGAGGATGCCGAATACCGACTTCTTCATTTCACCGGCGTAGGCCGTGCCGCCGATCAGGATCAGTTTTTCGGTGAAGTTAACCGCAATGACGGTTTCGCTGCGGCAACCATGACGCTCAGGATTGGCGCGGAAGCTCGGCAAATCAATGATCGTATATTCCGGTACAAAACTCGCAAGCTCGTGCTCAGTTGGGCGAACTAGCAACGTGCGGATGAACAGATTGTGCCAAGCCAGTTCGTTGATGACGCGCACATTGACGCGATGCTCGGGCTGCGACCCGCCGAACAGGTCGGCCACGTAAAGTTCTTCCTTGCCACCTAGTGCCGCGTAAAAATCTTCTTTCAACGCCGCAAAATGCATCGGGTCCATCGCCACATTGGTCTTACCCCACCAAATGTTGTTTTCGGTTTCGGCATCACGAACAATATATTTGTCTTTCGCCGAGCGGCCGGTGTGCGCGCCAGTTTTGACGACCAGCGGACCATGCTTTGCCAGCATGCCTTCACGATTGGCCAGAGCGGCTTCGACCAAAGGCGCGGTGCCCAAATTGCAATGAAGCGCAGCGTTGGTCTGAATGCCCTGCTGTTCGAGTGATCTATTGAGTGGCGCTGACATTTTTACTCCGCGGCTGAAAATGGCGAATCTAGGGCATACGTATGCACCTGCACGTTTGGGCCGGTATACGAACCCTAGTGCAACGTCAAACCGGCCGATGACAAATTTTATCATCGTCGGTTGAAACGCTGACTTCAGCAGACCAAAAATGTAACGAGCAATCGATTGAACCTGCGAACAAGCGCCTTTATAGGCACAGCATGAGTGCAACAATTGCCTTGGTCGATGATGACCGCAACATCCTGACATCCGTATCGATTGCGATGCAGGCCGAAGGCTACGTTACGCGTCTCTATCCCGACGGTGAAAGCGCGTTAAAGGCGATGATTGAAAATCCCGCCGACCTGGGCATTTTCGATATCAAAATGCCGCGAATGGATGGCCTTGAACTGCTCCGTCGCTTACGCGAAAAAAGCGATATGCCGGTAATCTTCCTCACATCGAAGGACGAGGAATTGGATGAAGCGCTTGGACTCGCGATGGGTGCGGACGATTATATCACAAAACCGTTTTCGCAGCGACTGCTTGTCGCCCGGGTCAAAGCCATTTTACGCCGGGCAACCTACGATAAAGCGCCGGTAAATGGCGAAACGCTAGTCGAGCCCGAGCCAATGGTTCGGGGCAAGTTGGAAATGGATCCAGCGCGACATCATGTAAAATGGGACGGCAAAACGCTCACGCTAACGGTCACTGAATTCATGATATTGGAGGCACTGGCAAGTCGGCCAGGGGTCGTGAGGACCCGCGACCAACTGATGGATGCCGCCTATCAGGACGATGTATATGTCGATGATCGGACTATCGACAGCCACATCAAACGCTTGCGGCGCAAGTTTCGAGAGATTGATTCAGACTTCGCTGCAATCGACACATTATATGGGGCTGGCTATCGTTTCGCAGACAGCTGAGCCCGCTGAACTTCAGCTGGGCTGGAGCCGGGGGTTATCGCTAACCGCCCGCATTCTCGCCGTGAATCTGTTTGTACTGGCGCTCCTAGGCGCAGGCCTATTCTTTCTCGACAGCTATCGCGTTCGCCTGATCGAGGAACGCGAGCTTGCTGCAAGAACACAGGCTGAATTTCTGGTCAAAAGCCTGCCGATGGTCGGAGCCGATGAAAAAGGGGTCTACATCGCCACCTTTGGCAAGCAAAACCAGTCACGTATTCGGCTTTACGGCAACGACGGCCAAAAACTTTTTGACAGTTTCGAACTGGGTCCGCCCAGCTACGTCTTCCGAGATCCGGATCAAGAGCCGTTCCAAAAAGTTGCGGCGCGCGGAATGGACAAAATTTTCGATTTCTTGGTCGGCGCACCAAAACTGGAGCGGTTTGTTGAGCCAAAGGTCGACGTGGCGGCGGCATGGGACGAGCTTAAGCAGGCGAAACCCGGCATGGCCGTTTCAATGGTCGAATTTGCACCGGACCTTACCCATGTCATCAGCGCAGGGTCGGTATCTGCCGAAGGCAGCTATTCGGTCCTGACCACTGCCAATGAACGCGACATCAGACTGTTCGTTCGGGCCGAGCGCTTTAACGTCGGCTTATTCTTCTTTTTCGCACTCGGCATCGGTGTGCTGCTGTCAGTGTTTCTTGCGCGCACAATTGTCCGGCCGCTGCGCCATCTCGCGCGCGCTGCGGTCAAGGTCCGGCTTGGCCGGGCGCAAGAGGTGACCGTACCGCGCCTGCCCTCGCGCCGCGATGAAATTGGAATGCTTGCGCGCGCCCTTTCCGACATGAGTGTGGCGCTGCGCCAGCGTATCGACGCAACCGAAGCCTTTGCAGCCGATGTCGCTCACGAAATTAAAAATCCATTAGCATCCCTTCGTTCAGCACTTGATGGCGCCGAACGTATCGAAGATCCCACGCTTCGCAAGCAGTTGATGGACGTGGCGAAGGCCGACGTTCAGCGGATGGATAGGCTCATTAGTGACATTTCGGATGCAAGCCGAGTTGATTCACAACTGGCCAAAGCCAAGTTCGAGTCCATCGATTTAGGCGACATGATTGAACAATTGTTACAAGCCCGCGAGGATCGAGGCGGCGATGGCGATGTGACCATTGCATTTGCCCGACCACGCCGCACTATTGCCACGGTGATGGGCGAAGATGTGCGATTGGAACGCATGCTGACTAACCTATTCGACAACGCAGTGTCCTTTTCGCCGCCAGGAGCTGTGGTGGAGATATCGGCTACGCTTGCCGAGGACGAGGTGATCATCCGCGTAAGCGACGAAGGGCCGGGAGTGCCTGAACAGGAGCGCGAAGCCATTTTCCGCCGTTTCCACAGCGAACGTCCGGCATCCGAAAATTTCGGCAAGCATAGCGGGCTGGGTCTGGCAATCGCGCGCACGATTGTGGAGGGCCATCACGGCCGGATATCAGTGCGCGACCGGGTAGACGGTAAGCGTGGTGCCTGCTTCGAAATCGCCCTACCCTGCGCTGCCGCGTCGAGCCAATGAGCGGCAATGTCGTTCATGCGACAGCTGTTGCGATCAACGGCCAAGGCATATTGCTACTCGGGCCCTCCGGCGCCGGAAAATCGGATATGGCGCTGCGGCTTATCGACAGAGGCGCGATTCTGGTTAGCGATGACGCAGTAGCAATTGACACCTATGGCGACATGCCAGTTGTTAAGCCGGTGCAAAACATAAAGGGGAAATTGGAAATTCGCGGCATCGGGATTTGCATTATGGACAGCTTAGATTCCGCACCATTGCGCATGGTTGTAGAGCTTTCCTCTGTGGTTGACCGGTTGCCAGCCTCCGCACTCACAAAAGGGATTTGCGGCTACATGATACCCTCCATAAAACTGGTGCCGTTCGAGATTAGCGCCGCAATCAAACTCGAACACGCATTACGTTCGATTATTGACGCCAGGCTATGGCCGGTGGCAGAACAATCAAACACTTACCTCGAAGGCAAAAGGATTTGACCCGCAAAACCCCAAAGCCCCAGACCATATTGTTGGTAACCGGACTTTCCGGAGCGGGTAAATCAACCGCGCTAAAAACGCTTGAAGATTTGGGATGGGAGGCTGTCGACAATTTCCCGATCCGCCTTGCCGGACCGCTACTCGATATTCCCGGCGGCGCAAATCGGTCAGGACCAGCCGTGCCGCTTGCACTCGGTTTTGACAGTCGCACACGCGGGTTCAAGGTCGAGCAACTCATAAAGCAGATCAAGCAGCTTCAGAAGAATCCAGATCTTAACATCATGACACTGTATCTCGATTGCGTCGGGACCGAGATTGAAAGGCGCTATGCCGAGACACGGCGGAGGCACCCACTTGCTCAGGATCGGCCGGCTATCGATGGCATATCGCTCGAACAAATGATGATGGAACCGCTGCAGCGCTGGGCAGAGTCGGTGATCGACACCTCAAAATTATCGGCGCACGAATTGCAAACCGAAATTCGCGAACGGTTCAGCAATGAAGTGACGCCGCACTCAACTATCACCGTAACCAGTTTCGGCTATTCGAGAGGCGTTCCACATAATGCCGACCTAATGTTCGACCTTCGTTTTTTGCGCAATCCGCACTGGGACAACAAACTGCGTCCACTGACCGGACTTGATCGGGAAGTATCCGAATATGTAGAGGCGGACCCGGAATATTCCGGGGCCATATCAAAGATAAAGGATCTGCTATCCCTCCTTCTCCCGTTATACGACGAGCAAGGTAAGGCTTACGTAAATATCGCTTTTGGCTGCACAGGCGGGCGTCACAGGTCGGTGCATGTTGCCGAGCAGTTCGGCATTTGGTTGCGTGAAGAGGGATTTGCACCCACAGTGATACATCGCAATCTGACGTCAAGACCGATTGACGCGCTGGAAGGGCCTGCTAACGGCGCGGACACGAAAAAGACAAAACGGGGTAGCGAACGCACATGATCGGGTTGATTTTGGTCACACATGGCAGGCTGGCAGAGGAATTCCTTGTCGCGCTTGAGCATGTCGTTGGGCCGCAAAAGCAGATCGCCACAGTCTGTATCGGACCACATGACGACATGGAAAGTCGGCGCAAAGAAATTGCTGCGGGTATAAAGCATGTCGACACAGGCGGGGGCGTAATTATCCTGACCGACCTGTTCGGCGGAACACCGTCCAATTTGTCTATCTCGCTGCTCAACACCGGGCATGTCGAAGTCATTGCAGGCGTCAACCTGCCGATGCTTATTCGGCTCGACAGCGCACGTAAGAATATGGACGTGAAGGAAGCGGTTGCTGCAGCACGCGAAGCCGGCCGGAAATATATCAGCGTTGCATCAGAAGTGCTGGAGGCGTCCAAATGACGCAATTAAGTCGCCAGGTTACGATTGTGAACCAAAAGGGGCTACACGCGCGGGCCAGTGCGAAATTTGTGACATTCGTGAGCCGCTTACCCGAAGGCGTCAGGGTCGAGGTCGAAAAAGACGGGCATTGCGTCACTGGCACATCGATTATGGGGCTTATGATGCTCGGCGCAGCCAAGGGAAGCGAAATCACGGTGCGCGTCGAGGGCGAACAAGCCGAAATGGCGCTCGAAAAGCTTGTCGGGTTGGTGGTTGACGGTTTCGGCGAAGACTGATGCGCCGGGAGATCAACGGTTTTTCCAACCCGCTCCTTAAAGAAGTCCGGAGCCTGCGCGAAAAAAAGCACAGGAAACGCGCCGGACTTTTCCTCGCGGAAGGCTTGCGCATCATGACCGAAGCGCGAGAGGCCGGTTACCTTCCACAGATGCTGTTCAGGGTAAAAGACCGCGAAGTTCACGCGCTAGAAATCGCGTTGGAGACTGATGTGTTGGCAGACGGCGGCGACGTTATCGAAACCAGCGCCGAAATCATGGCAAAGCTCTCCGGCAAAGATAACGCACAAACAGTCGTCGGAATTTACCGCGATCATGCGACCGCACTTCGGGATGTCCGCCGAGAAGATGCTCCAATCTGGTTGGTCGCGCAAGCAATGCGCGATCCCGGTAATTTGGGGACGATGTTGCGGACCGGGGATGCTGTTGGTGCCGGCGGACTTATCTTGATTGATGATTGCACCGACCCGTTTTCGGTCGAGGCGGTGCGCGCCAGCATGGGTGCGATTTTTACCCAAAAAATCGTGCAGTGCCGGTGGGATGACTTCATCACTTGGTTACGCGAAGGGTCTGGGCAGTTGGTCGGCACCAGTCTGCAAACCGAAACCGATTACCAGGCAGCCTCATATAAAGAACCCTGTTTCATTATGACCGGCAACGAGGCGCAAGGCCTGCCAGCGGACTATGAGGGCCAGTGCGACTTGCTTGTGAAAATGCCGATGCGAGGCAAGGCCGACAGTCTGAATGCAGCGGTCGCAACGGCAGTCATGGCTTATGAAGTGCTAAACCAGTTCCGGCGTTGTTAAACTTCGGCTATCTTAGGCGTTGAGACGGCAAGAGACCCAGCATGCCCCGGATAAATAGAGTGGCGTTATTCAGCGCCGTGCTTTTGGCTTCATGTGAGACCGCCGAAATGCCCGGAGAAACGCCGGAGATATTCTTTACCGCGCGTGGCAACGAACCCGGCTGGATCGTAAGGGTCCATACCAAAAATATCGCCTTTGACGGCGATTATGGGGCAACTAAGATTGAGGTCGCAAAGCCCGAAGGCCTCCTTTCATTCAATGGCCTGCGTTATGTGACAGAACGGCTGACTGTGGATGTTACGCATGCAACATGTACAGATGCAATGTCAGGGCAGCGTTATGCCGAAACGGTTGCCGTCCTTGCAAATGGTAAGGAGTATAAAGGTTGCGGTGGTCGAAATCTGCCGCCCGAATCGTTAAACGATACGGCTTGGACCATCATTATGATGGACCAACTCCCGGCATTATTGGGCATCCCGACTTCGCTGCGCTTCGCCGATGGGCGTGTCAGCGGCAGCGGCGGCTGCAGCAGCTTTGGCGGCGCTTACGCAATCAAAGGTAGCGTTATTATTTTCGGGGAGCTTGTTGCCACCGAAATGGCATTCGCTGAATAGCAGATGGCGCAGGAATCGAAACTATTTTCGCTGCTGAGGGGCGAGGTCAACACACGTTACACCGTAGAAGGCGATATGATACTCGCGAATAAAAATGGCCAGAGAGCAACGCTGAAGCAAGCCATTTAGTTTACGCTGCATCTTCGTCCCGCAAGGGTGCCTCTACTAATTTGACCATCGGGCGGGTCATTTGATCTACCACAGGCAGGGTTTCAATTGCCTTGCCGCCGGTGTCGATGCTCAATTCTTCAAAGCGTTTAGCTTGAGTGAGCACTTGCGACTCTAAGCTTCCGACTAGGGCATTATATGCCGACACTGCTGTATCCAGATTTTTACCCATTCGTCCGACGTGGCCACCCATTGTCGACAAACGCGCATATAATTCTTTTCCCAACTCGGCGATTTCTCTAGCTTGCCCTGCCATTTTTTCCTGTTTCCACACCGCCGCCACTGTACGCGCGATCGCGATCAGGTTTGTCGGGGTCGCAAGCAGAACACGCTTGGCAAAGGCAAAATCCCACAGCGTAGGGTCTTTCTCCAGCGCCGCCGCTAGGAAATGTTCGCCGGGCACGAACATAATCACATAATCGGGTGTATCATCGAACTGGTCCTGATACGCCTTTTGACCAAGCGCATTCACATGCCCTTTCATAGCAGCCGCATGCGCGGCGAGTGATGCTTCGCGCCGGACTTCGTCATCTGCCTCGAACGCCTCCTGATAGGCATTGAGCGATACCTTGGCATCGATCACAAGATTGCGACCACCAGGCACGTTAATGACCACATCCGGACGCAAACGTCCGTCGCTTCCCTCGACTGAAACTTCGGTCTGGAAATCGGCATGTTCCGAAAGCCCGCAACTTTCGAGTACATTCCGCAATTGTTGCTCGCCCCACCGACCTCGAGCCTTCGGCGCGTTACGTAAGGAATTACCCAAGCGCTGCGCTTCGGTTTTTACAGCTTCATTACTGACGCGCATCGACTCCATCAGGCCGTGCAAATTACCGAATGCCTCGCGACGTTCGGCTTCCACTTTGCTCACCGCGCTCTCATATTTTTCCAGGCGTTCATGCACCGGTTGAAGCAATGCACTTAGCCGCTGCCCTGCCGCGCTTTCAGACTCCTTGAACCGTTCGTCGGCCCGCTGCAAAAAGCGCGACTGGGCTTCATGAAGCAACTTCTGACTGATTTCTGAAAACTGGCCAGCAAGCAATTCCTTGGCTTCAGACAGCGATGCCAGTTGCTCTTCAAACGCCCGCTCGCGCTCTTGCAGAGCGGTTTGCACCTGAGCCAGCTTGATCCGTGCATCATCACGCTCGCGGGTAATCTCGTCGAGGCCGATCCGCATCGACGCCACAGTGTCCGCACCCCCCCGCGCGGTTCTGCCACCAGCCCACCAGCCCAAAACTAGGCCGATGAGCAACGCGCAAATAAGAATGATCGAGAGTATCAGCGGTTCCAACTTAATGCTCCGAATGCAGAACGTATATGGAACATAGCCGTGTCTCGGCTAACGTCAAGTGGCTTGTGCCGCCGCTTTTCTCAGACGTTTGGCTTTCGCATAACTCATCATGCTAAGCGGCAGAAGCCCGGCATAAAATACGCTTGCACCAATTAATGCTACCCACGGGGCAGCTATCAACACCGCGCCGAATAATCCAACTGCAGCCAATGCCATGAAGCGGAAACTCGGCCTGACTTTGATGGACGACCAGCTGAAAGTCGCAACATTGGAGATCATAAGCAGCGCCACTATCAACAGCCACGGCGCCACGATGCGATAATCACGCACCCATTCTGCGCCAGTTTCAAACCAGATCATCATCGGCAGCAAAGCGAGGCCTGCCCCCGGCGGTGAAGGCACACCAGTATTAAAACCCGCCGATTTGTGTGGCTGATGCTCAGTATCTATACGTGCGTTGAAACGCGCCAAACGTAATGCAGCGCAAAGGACGAAAAACACCGAAATCGTCCAGCCGAACCGGGGCATGTCCTGCATTACCCAGCTGTAGATCACGAGCGCCGGTGTTGCACCAAAGGCGATGACATCAGACAAGGAATCCAGCTCTGCGCCAAAACGGCTTTCACCTTTAAGCATGCGCGCAATACGGCCATCCATCGCGTCCAGAACGCCTGCGACGACGATTGCCGCCACGGCATCTTCCCAACGCCCCTGCAATGCAAACCATGCACCCGATAGCCCGGTGCACAAAGCGAGCGCGGTCACCGCATTGGGTGCCAATGCGCGCAGCGAAATTCCGGGACGGGTTGCCTGTTCGTCCATCAATGGCTGATTGCGATCAGATCTTGGTCGACGCCGAGTTCGGCTATAACGGTTTCACCCGCCACACAGCGCTGCCCCTTGATGACGCGCGATGACGTGCCTTGCGGAAGATACACATCGACGCGGCTGCCAAACCGGATGAGGCCGATACGTTGGCCGTTGGCGACGCTGTCACCCTCTTTTACAAAGGCGACAATGCGACGCGCGACCAGACCTGCGATCTGTGTAAATCCGATACGTACGCCATCCGAACGTTCCACCAGAAAATGCTGACGTTCATTCTCTTCACTGGCCTTGTCCAGATCAGCATTCAGAAACTTCCCTGCAATATAAACCACCCGCTTAATCGTTCCGCGAATGGGCGTGCGATTGATATGGACGTCGAAGACGCTCATAAAAATAGATACTCGTGTCATCGGCTGATCACCCAAAGCATCGGGGCCGGCCAATTCGGGTGGCGGGGGAACTCGCTCGATAAGCGTTACAAGACCATCGGCCGGTGAGATAACGAAGCGGTCATCAGTCGGCGTCGCACGCGCGGGATCGCGGAAAAATGCCAATGTCCATGCTGTTACCCCCAACATTGGCCAGGCAAGCGTCTCCCATGCCATGAATGCGAAGAATAAGGTAATGCCTGCCGCTATCAGGCCGAATTTTCGACCCTCTGGGTGAACGGGAGGAAATGACCATTTTGCGACCCCGGTGCCCCGGTTCGTGAGTTCTTGTCTGCTCATCAGCCCTAGCTAGGCGATGAAGCGTGAGGTTACAACCGATAGATGGCCTTTTCTGCCATTTTCAGGCAAATTCGGGCAGATGGTTGAACATATGGTAGACTTTGCTATGGCACCCCGCAACGAACGATAATCCCTTTTGGAAAGCGCTTCCTGACATGGCAAAAATCAAGGTGAAGAACCCCGTCGTCGAGCTTGATGGCGACGAAATGACCCGGATAATCTGGGAGTGGATTCGTGAGCGGCTGATATTGCCCTATCTTGATATCGACCTGAAATATTATGACCTTGGCATGGAATATCGTGATCAGACCGACGACAAGGTCACCGTTGAGTCAGCTAATGCAATCCGCGAATATGGCGTCGGTGTGAAATGCGCGACGATTACGCCTGACGAAGCGCGCGTCGAAGAGTTCGGCCTCAAGAAAATGTGGAAATCGCCCAACGGCACCATTCGCAACATCTTGGGCGGCGTCGTCTTTCGCGAGCCTATCGTAATTCAGAATGTTCCCCGTCTGATTCCTGGCTGGACCGACCCCATTGTCATCGGACGCCATGCGTTCGGCGACCAGTACCGTGCGACGGATTTTCTGGTTCCCGGCCCCGGCACCTTGCGTCTCGTTTGGGATGGCGACGATGGCCGGACGATTGACGAAGAGGTGTTTCGTTATCCATCGCCCGGCGTTGCACTTGCGATGTACAATCTTGATGATTCGATCCGCGACTTCGCACGCGCATCGCTCAATTATGGCGTGACCCGCGAATGGCCGGTCTACCTGTCGACCAAGAATACCATCCTCAAATATTATGACGGGCGCTTCAAGGATCTGTTCCAGGAAGTTTTCGAAGCCGAATTTGAGGCCAAGTTCAAGGAACTGGGCATTGTTTACGAACACCGCTTAATCGATGATATGGTCGCATCGGCGCTGAAATGGTCGGGCAAGTTCATCTGGGCTTGCAAAAATTATGATGGAGATGTGCAGTCGGACCAAGTGGCGCAAGGCTTTGGCTCGCTTGGACTGATGACCTCGATCCTGATGACCCCGGATGGCAAGACCGTCGAGGCCGAAGCTGCGCATGGCACTGTGACCCGCCACTTCCGCCAGCATCAGCAGGGCAAAGCGACGTCGACCAACCCTATTGCTTCAATCTTCGCATGGACCGGTGGCCTGAAATTCCGCGGCAAGTTTGACGAAACGCCCGAAGTTACGCGCTTTGCCGAAACGCTTGAGGAAGTTTGCATCCAAACAGTTGAAGATGGCCATATGACCAAGGATCTCGCGATCCTGATTGGCCCCGATCAGGCATGGATGACCACCGAGCAGTTCTTCGAGCAGGTTCGCGTCAACCTCGAAACCAAAATGGGCAGCTGGCAGTAAGTTTAGGGGTTACATTCTGAAACAAGAGCGCGGGCAGCAATGTCCGCGCTTTTTTTGTGCCTACCCTTCCCTTTACATGCTGCATCTGCGTAAAAGGTACGCATGGCAGGTGAATTACAAAGCGAAGGTATCAGTGATCTACTTGTAATATTGGGTGCGGCGGGGATCGTAATCCCTGCATTCGCCCGCTTTCGCATCACGCCTATCATTGGTTTCATTCTGGTCGGAATATTAGTCGGTCCGATGGGCCTCGGCGCGTTGGTACCCCGCTATCCACTGCTTGAATGGTTTACGATAACCAATCCTGAAGCAATCCATCCGATAGGCGAATATGGCATCATCTTGCTGCTGTTTTCAATCGGACTGGAACTGTCTTTCCGGCGATTGTGGAAAATGCGACGGCTGGTCTTCGGCGTGGGTGCAGCACAGCTATTTGGCGCCGGGCTCATAATTGCGGCTGGTTTGTTGCTGTTTGGTTATGGATTAACCGCTGCAGTCGGAATTGGCATCGCGCTTGCGCTGTCGTCGACAGCGCTTGTAATACCTATATCCGGAACACACTCTGCGGTCGGCAAATCGGCGCTCGCGATGTTACTGTTTGAAGACCTCGCTATTGTGCCCATCATTTTCGTCTTGGGCGCATTGGCACCACAGGCCGACGCAGATTCATGGGAAGGCCTGATAACCACGCTTTGGCAAGGGGCGCTGGTTATTGGTGGAATGCTTGTCCTGGGTCGGTTTTTCTTGCCCCGACTATTCGGTCAGGCAGCCCGCACTAAAAGTCCCGAACTGTTTGTTTCGGTAAGCTTGCTGGTTGTTATTGTCGCAAGTCTGGCGACAGGGGCCGTTGGGCTATCGCCAATTGTTGGCGCAATGATTGCGGGACTTCTTATTGCCGAAACAGACTATCATAGCGAAGTCGAAGTAATGACCGCCCCGTTCAAGGGCCTCGCGCTCGGCGTGTTTCTGATTAGCATCGGTATGCAGATCGATTTAGGATTTGTCGCAAGAACCTGGCCCGCTTTGGTTGGGGCTGTGGCTGCCGTGGTCATTATCAAAGCGTTGGTTACCGCCGGACTTCTCAAATTGAACGGCGCGAGGACCGGGACTGCAACCGAAACCGGCGTGTTGATGGGCAGCCCGTCGGAAACGACGCTCATCGTGCTTGGCGCGGCCGGTGCTGCACAGATTATTGACACGGCCACCATTAACTTCTGGCAAGTAGCAACGGCTATCGGGCTAACGATAACACCGATATTGGCTCGTATTGGGCATGACATGGCGCGCCGTCTTGAATTGCGCGAAAGTGACGATGAAGTGCTCGAGCAGGATCCGACAAAAGAACCGCGTACCGTCGTTATCGGTTTTGGTCGTGTCGGCAAACTCGTGGCCGATATGCTTATCACCCACGGCCAACCCTATGTAGCGGTCGAATCGAACGTCGATGCGGTCACGTCAGCGCGTCGTGAAGGCTATAAAGTGATTTTTGGCGACATCTCCCGCCCCGAAACCTTGGATAAGTTAAGCCTTGGCCATGCGAAAGCTCTGATCCTGACAATGGACCAACCTGTACTTGCCGAGAATATTGTCAAACGCGTGCGCGCCTGGTTACCCGAAATCACGATTGTTGCCCGCGCGCGTGATGCGGACCACGCGGCGCGACTTTATCAGGCGGGCGCGAGCGACGCCGTGCCGGAAACACTGGAGAGTTCATTGCAGCTTTCAGAAGCCGTATTGGTAGACCTCGGAGTGGCGATGGGACCGGTTATCGCTTCCATACACGAAAAGCGAGACGAGTTCCGCCGCCAGATCAAGGAAGCGGGTGGGCTGGATCAGGCACCCAAATTGAAACTGACGAGCTAGCCTGCCAATATGGCCCTAATCGCATCCAGAGCAGCCTGCGCCAGATCGGCACCTGCTGGTCCGCCACCTTGCGCCATTTCAGGTCGACCGCCTCCGCCCTGCCCGCCTATAGCGACGGTTGCCGCACGAACGAGATCTGGTGCCGTCGCTTTTGCCTGATGGTCGGACGAAACGGCGACAACAACCGTGTTGCTGGCTTCATTCGCGGCAATAATGGCGACCACACCGCCGCCTATCGCTTTCATCTGGTCATCGGCGAGTCCTCGAAGGGCTTTGGGCTCAATGCCGGCGATAACTTGACCCATGAAATTGATGCCGTTGATCATCTCGGCTTCTGCTCTCGGTCCGCTGCCACCTGACAATGCCAACGCATTTTTAGCGTCAGACAGTTCCTTTTCGAGCCGTTTGCGCTCGGCCATCAATGACTCGACCCGAGCAGCTACTTCATCGGGAGCAGTCTTCAATATCGAGGCGACGTCCTTCAATTGTGATTCTCGTCCGGTAAGCCACAGGCGTGCCGCTTCTCCGGTAAGCGCTTCGATGCGGCGAATACCACTGGCTACCGCGCCTTCGGAAACAATCGTCAGCAGCGCGATATCACCGAGCGCGTTGACGTGCGTTCCACCGCACAGTTCGACGGAATAGTTTGTGCCGCCAACATCGCCCATGCTCAGAACGCGAACTTCGTCTCCGTATTTTTCGCCGAATAGCGCAAGCGCACCTGCGGCAACCGCATCGTCTGGGGTCATTAATCGGGTCGATACAGCATGATTACCACGTATCTGCGCGTTCACTTCAGCTTCTACCAACGCGATTTCCGCAGCGGTCACCGCCTGATTGTGCGAGAAGTCGAAACGCAGGCGATCCGCCGCAACCATGCTACCTTTTTGGGTAACATGGCCACCCAGATGATTTCGTAGCGCCGCATGTAGCAAATGGGTCGCGCTATGGTTCGCGCGCAAGGCATCACGTCTTGCCGCGTCTATTTTCAAGGTAACAACGTCGCCTAATTTGATTTCACCATTCGCAATGGTCACCTGATGCGCGTGCAAACGGCCAAGCGGTTTGGCGGTGTCGGTCACCTCTCCGCGCATATTAGCCCCAGTAATAGTACCGGCATCACCCATCTGGCCACCGCTTTCGCCGTAAAACGGCGACTGGTTAGTGATGACCGTGACGGTGTCGTTGGCAACTGCAGATTGGACTTCCACGCCGTCATTGACCAGCGCTACGACCTGCCCTTCGCCTTCGCTGGCGGTATAGCCAGTGAACTCGGTCGAGCCAACGCGCTCGGCAATATCGAACCAGACGTCGTCGGACGCCTTGGCTCCTGAACCCTTCCACGCCGCGCGGGCCATCGCTTTCTGGCCCTTCATCGCAGCTTCAAAACCAGCCTGATCGATACCAAAGCCCTGCGCACGCAGCGCGTCTTCGGTCAGGTCATACGGGAAGCCATAAGTGTCATATAGTTTGAACGCGGTTTCGCCCGGCAGGATGTCTCCAGACGTCATCCCACGCGTTGCATCGTCGAGCAATTTAATGCCCTTGTCGAGCGTACGACGAAACTGGGTTTCTTCCTGCTGAAGCGTTGCTTCGATCAAAGGTTGTGCCCGGAGTAATTCGGGATAGGCGGCACCCATTTCGGCGGCGAGACTGCCGACCAGACGATGCATCAATGGCTCTTTGGCCCCCAAGATATGCGCATGGCGCATAGCACGGCGCATGATACGGCGTAACACATAGCCGCGGCCCTCATTGGAGGGCATGACGCCATCGGCTAAAAGGAAACTAGTCGAACGCAGATGGTCGGCAATAACACGGTGGCTGGCTTTTTGCTCGCCTTCGGCCTTAGTACTGGTCAGCTCTTGCGATGCCGTAATCAGCGCTTTGAAAGTGTCGGTATCATAATTGTCGGTCACGCCTTGCATGACCGCTACGATACGCTCCAGCCCCATGCCGGTGTCGATCGACGGCTTGGGCAACGGCACATCGGAGCCATCTTCCTGCCGCTCGAATTGCATGAAAACTAGGTTCCAGATTTCAACAAACCGGTCACCATCTTCATCAGGACTGCCGGGAGGACCGCCGAAAATATGGTCGCCATGATCGTAGAATATTTCACTACACGGTCCGCAGGGACCGGTATCGCCCATCGACCAAAAATTGTCGCTGGTGGCGATGCGGATGATGCGTTCTTCGGGCAGACCCGCAATCTTGCGCCAAAGGCCGAACGCTTCATCGTCAGTGTGGTAGACTGTCGCTGTCAGCCGGTTCGGATCGAGCCCCCAGACTTTGGTCAGCAGCGTCCACGCATGCGTAATCGCCTGCTCTTTGAAATAATCGCCGAACGAAAAATTTCCGAGCATTTCAAAAAAGGTGTGATGCCGCGCCGTGTAGCCGACATTGTCGAGATCATTATGCTTTCCGCCGGCGCGAACGCATTTCTGACTCGATGCGGCGCGTGGTGTTTCCCGACTTTCGAGGCCAGTGAAAACGTTTTTGAACGGCACCATCCCGGCATTAACGAACATAAGTGTTGGGTCGTTATAGGGAACCAGAGGCGCAGACTGCACCACATCATGGTTGGCATTGCCAAAATAGTCGAGGAAGCCGCGGCGGATGTCGTTTGTCGAAGTCATAATGCCAGCGACTTAGGCGACGCCTGCCTAGCCTGCAAGCCGGATATGACGGTTGAACTGCCACGATAATCTCCGAAACGCTCAGTAAGCGTTTCGGAGATGATTATTACGCCGTGATTATCGTTTCAGTTTGTCTTTGCGGCTTTCTTGTCAGCCTTTGCCTGTTGCTCGGCCAAGCCCTTTTCGACGTCCGCCACCGCTTTCGCGTTATGAGCCGCAACCGTTGCAATTGCCTCGTCTTTTTTGTCCAGGATTGTGGCTTTCTCACTCGTGGCCTCCGCAGCAAGCTTCACGTTCAAAGGCGAGGATACAGTCTGTTCATCGAACCGTTCGAGGCATCGACGCCGGCGCCAATTACGCCACCCAGCAAGAAGTTGCCGACGCCGGCGACACCATTACGGCCTTGGATATACACCTTGCTCGGTCTTGTACCGGTTGAGTTCTACTGTTGCGGTCAAATCGTTGCGACGTTTCAGGCTAACCTAGCAAGATGTGGTGCAGCTTTGGCCATTGGACAAAGTTACTTTCGCACCCTCTGTTTGGACGCCATTACATAATCCTGGCTGGTACCGTTGATGACGGTGGCACAGCCGCCCATTGCAAGCGAAAGCATTGCCACAGTAGCGACTCGGCTAATTTTCATTCAAGCTCCCACTCACCACTTGATTTTGATGAGGCAATAAAAAGAGCGATCATTTCTTAGTTAAAGCGTTTTCTACCAGAGCTTTACTTAGCGTTACGCGTAGGCATAAGGCCCGCCTTTTGCCAATGCGGCTTGATATGCCGGACGGGCGTGGATCGTTTCGACATAGGCGGTAAGCTTCGGCTTATCCACAGCCATTCCCATTTTGACGGCAGCTTCGGCTGGGAAGCTCAACATGATGTCAGCGCCGGTCAGGCCCTCGCCTACAAACCAGCCCGATGGTAGCAAGCTGTCTTCCATATATTGGAAATGGCTTTCGAGTTGCTGTTTGATGCGCGGTTGAAGCGGAGCGGCTGCTTCGCCCAGCCGCGCGGTATAGAGGTTCAGGAGGATCGGCGTCATTGCCGAACCTTCGGCAAAATGCAGATATTCCAGATAATGGATATGGTCATCCGAGCCACGCGCCGGCACGAGATGTGCGCCGCCATGCCGTTCGCAGATATATTCAACAATTGCGGCGGACTCATAGATGGTTTTGCCTTCATCCTGAATGACCGGCGACTTGCCGAGTGGATGAAGTGCAAGCAGCTCTGGCGGCGCCAGATTGGTGACTGCGTCGCGCTGATGATGGCGGATGTCATAATCCACTCCAAGTTCTTCGAGCAGCCAAAGAATGCGTTGCGAGCGGCTGTTGTTCAGATGATGGACGATGAGGGTCATGATTGTTCCTTGTTATTGACGTGAATGAGAGCGGCGAGTTCGCGGACCAGTTTGGCGGCCAAGATGGCGGTGACATTATTAAGGTCGCGCGCGGGGTTGAGCTCTACGATGTCTGCCCCGACAATCCGGGTGCTTTGTTTTGCGAGGCAGGCAAGCACTTCGCGCAGGGTCAGGCCACCAGGTTCGGGATGCGCGACACCTGGGGCTTCGGAAGGATCGATGCCGTCGAGGTCGATGCTGATGTAAAGCAGTCCTTCGAGGACGGGAACTTGCGCAGGCGTAAAATTTGCCATTGGCAGGATTTCGACACCATAGCGTTGTGCCTGTTCGCGGCAATGTCGGTTGAGGGTGCGGATGCCGACTTGGACAAGCCGATTGGCATACCCACCCTCCATTATTCGCGCAAAGGGTGAAGCGTGGCTGCGCGGATTGCCGTCAAAATCATCATAAAGATCGGGATGCGCATCGAAGTGGAGGATGCTAACCGGGCCATATTTTGCGGCGATGGCCGCAACCAACGGATGGGTAACAGCATGATCGCCACCCAATGATATCGGGGTGCCCCCAACCTCTATCACCTCCTGAATTGCAGCAGTGATGCGCATGTCATCCGCCGCGCAATCAGTGTTGAATAGGGGTAGGTCACCTTTATCGGCAAGGTCGATATCGACGCCAACTTCCAAGCCAGCTTCCGTAAATAGATTGCCACGATCACTCCAGAGTGCGTTGCGGATTGCGGTTGGCCCTAAGGCAGCGCCACGTTCGAATGAACTATTCTGGTCGGTGGGCAGACCGATTAGATGAATTGCAGGGCGCATGAGGGCAATAGGCCCTTTGACGTCCAGCGTGTCAAGCACCGCAAAAAGGGCAGAAGGCAACCAAAGGTCACACTCTGTTCTGCGCTTTCATAACGTTAACACAAATGACCCGCCCCGGGGTGGACCAGGGCGGGTCGAAAGCAGCGGCCTCAGGCAAGACCGCGCTTAATCCTCCAGGGGAAGAGGAAACTTATTCGGCAATATCATCGTCCGCGTCGGGACCAGTCATCATTACCTCGGCGACCTCTTCGGTCTTGCCGCGAATGGCAGCTTCGAGCCGGGCTGCGACCTCGGGGTTTTCGGTGAGATAATTTTTCGAATTCTCACGACCTTGCCCGATGCGGATCGAATCATAGCTGAACCAGCTACCCGATTTTTCGACAATGCCTGCCTTCACACCCAGATCGAGCAATTCGCCGGTCTTGGAAATGCCTTCGCCATACATAATGTCGAATTCGACCTGCTTGAAAGGCGGCGCGACCTTGTTCTTGACGACCTTCACCCGTGTGGTGTTTCCGACAATGTTCTCACCCTGCTTGATCTGGCCGGTACGGCGAATATCCAAACGGACCGAGGCGTAGAATTTGAGCGCATTACCACCGGTGGTTGTTTCAGGCGAACCGTACATCACGCCGATCTTCATGCGGATCTGGTTGATAAAGATCACCATGCAGTTCGAACGGCTGATTGATCCAGTGATTTTGCGTAGTGCCTGTGACATCAACCGCGCCTGCAAACCGACATGACTGTCGCCCATCTCACCTTCGATTTCAGCACGTGGCACTAAGGCCGCGACCGAGTCGATGACGACAATATCAACCGCATTCGAGCGCACCAGCGTATCGGCAATCTCCAGCGCCTGCTCACCGGTATCGGGCTGCGATACGATGAGGTTATCGATATCGACACCCAGTTTCTTGGCATAGCCCGGGTCGAGCGCATGCTCGGCATCGATAAATGCCGCCGTGCCGCCTGCCTTTTGCGCTTCGGCAATGGCGTGTAAAGTCAAGGTTGTCTTGCCCGAGCTTTCCGGACCGTAAATTTCGATGACGCGGCCTTTGGGCAAACCGCCAATGCCAAGTGCAATATCGAGACCCAGCGAACCTGTTGATACCGCATCAATGGTAATCGCCTCGCGGCTACCCAACTTCATCGCAGAGCCCTTGCCGAATGCACGGTCAATCTGCGCCAGCGCCGCATCAAGCGCCTTTTCACGGTCTGAATTGTTCATGTTTTTTGCCTGATTTCCATCAATTATCTTGAGACTTGCTGCCATTTTTCCACTCCTTAGCTTCATGCCTACCCCGGAACATCACCGGAACATAAGGACATGTACTGCAACTGTTCTAAAAGAACAAGAGCGGAACAAATTATTATTTCTGTTATTTTTCAATACATAATGAAATTACTGTTCACGGGCAAGCGCATCATGCACCGCTTCGGCAATTTGCTGCACAGAAAATGGCTTGGGAAGGAAGGATACATTGTCGAGGCTGATGGTTTCGCGCAACTGCTCCTCGGCATAGCCCGACATGAACAGCAGTCTGATATCACCAAATTGTCCGCGCAGTTGACGGGCCATTGTTGGTCCGTCCATATTGGGCATAACAACGTCCGACACCACCAGATCATATCGCTTGCCATCGGCAAACATTTCGAGAGCCTCTTCCCCGTCGCTTGCCGTCTCGACCACATATCCCTGCCGGACGAGCGCACGTTCGGCAACGGCACGAACCATATCCTCATCCTCTACAATCAATATCCGACCGCTTCCCCAAAGATCCTTCGGTTTGTAAAATTCGCGCTTGGCGGGTTCTCCCGAAGGAGCATCCCCGACATGGACCGGCAGATAGATATCAAAGCGTGTTCCCTGCGCTGGCTCCGATTCGGCAAAAATGAAGCCGCCCGACTGTTTCACTATTCCATAAACTGTCGACAGCCCAAGGCCGGTTCCTTTGCCGACTTCCTTGGTGGTAAAAAACGGTTCAAATATCTTGCCGAGATTTTCTTTCGAGATTCCGACGCCGCTGTCCTCGACCGAAAGCAGCACATAGTCCCCAATAGGCAGAATATCACTGCCCATTGCACGCACTTCGCTCTGGCTGACGGCCTTTGTGCTGATGTGAACGACGCCGCCCTTGGGCATGGCATCGCGTGCGTTGACGCCAAGATTAATGATAACCTGTTCGAGCTGTCCGGGATCGGCGCGGACTGTTCCCATGGCGCGACCGTGGTGCACTTCCAGTCTAACAGTTTCACCAAGCAAGCGTTTAAGTAGGTTCGATACCTCTGCCACCACATCGGGCAGTTGCAGTACCTGTGGCCGCAATGTTTGTTGCCGCGAAAAGGCGAGCAATTGTCGCGTCAGGCTGGCCGCCCGGTTGCTGTTGTTCTTAATCTGCTGGATATCGTCATAATCGCTGTCGCCCGGTTGATGGCGCAACATCATCAGGTCACAATAGCCGATAATTGCGGTCAGGATATTATTGAAGTCATGCGCAACACCGCCTGCGAGCTGGCCGATAGCCTGCATCTTCGTCGCCTGCGCCACCTGCCGCTTCAGCTTGGTTTCCTCGCTATTGTCTTTAAGACCGAGCAGCACCGCTGCTTCACCCAAGCCACGGACCCCCGCAATCGACAGAGCAATAACCTCGTCAGGCTGTTCTTTCAATCGAATCGCGATGTCGCCAGACAGCAACTGCCCGCTGCCATAACGCCTGATACTTTCGAGCACCGCCGCCTTGTCCTCGGCAATAACCAGATCGCCGGGATATGGCGGTAGTTCCTCTTGCGAAACATCGATAACCCGCACGAACGCATCATTGGCAAAAAGAAACCGGCCATCGCGATCAACCAGGGCGAGTCCAAGTGGAAGCGTGGAAAGCAACTGTTCGACATGGGCCAACGCCAATCCGCGTTCGACCTTCGCTCCCTCTTCATCCACTGCAAGTAAGAGCGATGCAACTTGGGCATCATCTTCCCCAAGGGAAACATGCAAAAGGCGAATGGGAAGGCCACGACGACCTTCACGCTCAAAAAAGATGCCGCCCTTTTCGTCCATCCGCATGTAGGCGGCAAAGTCGCGACCAGCTATTGGCTCATGATCGCTACCCGTCGCCCGCAAGGCAAATGCAGCATTTGCGGCTCGGATGCGGCCGTCTGGGCCCATTGATACAGCCATCACACCGCTGTTCGACATGGCACGGCCAATCCGTCCCGAAACCAGTTCAATCGCCCGACTCTCGATGTCGAGTTGTTCGATAGGCGCAAGGCGCCATAACAGATATTCGTCCGCAGTCCCTGCTCGCGCAACTTTCACGCTGAACTGACGGTCGTCTTTGGTAATGGCATCGATCTGCGCCGAGCCATCGCGCCACGCGGCACGTCCTGCGGCTACCAGCAATTCCCGGCTTGATTCGTCGACGCCGAGATCGGGTGGTGCCTTCAACCCGGCAAAAGCTTTGGTAAAATGGTCGTTCGCACAAACCAGCCGACCGGCCCGGTCGCTAATCGCGATTGCCGCGTTACTCAGCTGTGCCGCAGCATGCGTGATTGACCAGTCCGGCGGCAACACCTGTGTCGGTTCGTTGGCAGGTCGCGTGCGGCGGACATAATCCACGAACGCCCAACCCGCGACCATCGCCCCTGCGCAACTTCCAACAAGCGCGATATCCTTGGTCGCGAACCATAAGATGCCAAGCGAAACCAACGTTGAGACCACAAGGAACGCCGCATGCTTGCGGTTCGACTGAGCAGCTTCTTCCCCGTCCCCACCAAATATCTGCAATTGCGATGGCGGGGATTGGGTGGTCAAAGCGGCTCCTTACCAGATGCGGACGCGATCCTCG